>JBGPLB010000134.1:0-13702 GCA_041486245.1 Candidatus Acidiferrum sp. | reverse complement strand
GATTATCGGGCACATCCGGAAACGCGGGATGATCGCGGGAATGATTACCAATGGATTTTTGCTGAGCAAGGAACGGATTGGCACGTTGAACGAGGCGGGATTGGAGCACTTGCAGATCAGCATTGACAATCTGGTGCCGGACGAAGTCTCCAAGAAAAGTTTGAAGACGCTGGATATCCGGCTGGAATGGCTTGCGGAATACTCGGTGTTTCAGGTGAACATCAATTCGGTGCTGGGGAGCGGAGTGAAAGACCCGGAAGATGCTTTGAAGATTGCGCACCGCGCTGTGGAGCTGGGGTTTACGAGCACGGTGGGGATTATTCACGATGGGAATGGCCAATTGAAGCCATTGGCGCCGCGCGAATTGGAAATTTTTGAAGAGATTATGGAGCTGGGAAAGAGATCCTTTTCGAGATTTAATGATTTTCAGCACAGCGTGGCGCGGGGCAAAGAGCACGACTGGCGGTGCCGCTCGGGCGCGCGATATTTGTACATTTGCGAGGATGGGCTGGTGCACTGGTGCTCGCAACAGCGGGGGTATCCGGGGATTCCGCTGACGCAGTATACGGATGAGATGCGGCATCGCGAGTACTACACGGCGAAACATTGCGCGCCGATGTGCACAGTATCTTGCGTGCAGCAGGTGGGGATTATTGATAACTGGCGGGGTCCGCAGACGCTGAAACCAAAGCCGATGGCGCCCCCTGCGACGCCGCAACCCGAGCTGGTGCAAATCGGCAGCACACGAAGCGACTCCTAAACGCGAACTATTTTCTTTGCTGCCACGGATTCTCTATTTTCTCTCCGCGCACATCCCCAAGCGTGACTGATTGACGGTTGGGCCCAGCTTCCGAACAATGAGAGCATGCCTGTCGCAGCGATTGAGATTGACAATCTGACCAAGGACTACCCGTACGGGTTCCTGCACCTCAAGAAGAAGAGGTCGCTCGAAGGCCTCACCATGCAGGTCGAGAATGGAGAAGTGTTTGGTTTTCTAGGGCCGAATGGTGCGGGGAAATCGACGACCATTAAGCTGCTTGTGGGGCTGATTTTTCCCTAGGCCGGCACGGCGCGCATCCTGGGAAAACCGATCACCGACATTGAAATGCACCGCGACATCGGCTACCTCCCCGAGCAGCCGTACTTTTACGATTACTTGACGGCGGCGGAGGTGCTGGATTACTTCGCGAGATTCCACGGATTGACCGCGGCGGACCGAAGCGAGCGCGTAACGCGCATGCTCAACAAAGTGGGGCTCGAGACGGCGGGAAAGATTCAACTGCGCAAGTATTCGAAAGGGATGCTGCAGCGTGTCGGACTGGCCCAGGCGATTCTGCACGAGCCCCAGGTGGTGATTCTGGATGAGCCGATGTCCGGGCTCGATCCAATCGGCCGGCGGGAAGTGCGAGACATCATTCTGGAGTTGAAGCGAGAGGGAAGAACGGTGATGTTCTCCACGCATATCCTCTCCGACGCGGAAATGCTCTGCGACCGGGTGGGGGTGATCGTCGGCGGGAAGTTGCGCGGCGTGGGCGCACCGGGAGAAATCGTTGGAATGAGGGCGCAGGGCATGGAAATTCTGTTCGAGCTGCCGGGAAGCAGCGCGGCTGCGGCGGCGATTCTTGCCAAAGCGACGAAGACGGGCGACCGTTACCACATGCAAGTTTCCGAGGATGAGCTCTACGCGTCCCTGGAACAGCTTAGAGGATTGAGAGCGAAGATTCTTTCGGTGGCGCAAGTGAAAGCTTCGCTGGAGGAGTATTTCATGCACCTCGTTGAGGCCGACCGCGCGCAAGGGGCGGCCGTCGAAGTGAGCGGGAAATGAGGCGAGCAGGCGCGGTAGCGCTAAATACATTTCGCGAAGCGGTGCGTGACCGCGTGCTGTACAATCTCGTCTTTTTTGCGTTGCTGATGATGGCGGCGGCGATCCTCGTCGGGCAGATTTCGATTGGGATCGAGGAGATCGTGATCAAGAGTCTGGGCTTGAGCGCCATCTCCGTGATTGGGCTGCTGATCTCGGTGTTCATCGGCGTCGGCCTGGTCTACAAAGAAATGGACAAGCGGACGCTGTACGCGTTACTGGCCACGCCGGTACGGCGGTGGGAATTTCTTCTGGGAAAATTCGGGGGGCTGGTGCTGACGCTGGCGGTAAACACGCTGGCAATGGCCGCGGGATTGTTCGCGGCGCTTTTGTACGTGAAGTCGCATCTGGAGCGCACGGACGCCG
The DNA here is from genome assembly GCA_041486245.1 of Candidatus Acidiferrum sp. Classification (GTDB taxonomy): domain Bacteria; phylum Acidobacteriota; class Terriglobia; order Acidiferrales; family UBA7541; genus Acidiferrum. The sequence continues at coordinate 11,475 of JBGPLB010000134.1, read as the reverse complement.
TGCTGCTTATCGCCGTTTACTTCATTCTGCTGAAACTGATGCTGGTGGTGGCGCTGGCGTTGCTGTTTTCCTGCTATACCACACCTTTGCTGGCCATCTTGTATACGTCGGCTTTGTACGTCGCCGGATTGTTCGTCGAGGAATTGAGAACGTTTCATCTAGCCACGGCGAGCCCGGCGATGGTGGGATTCCTGAAAGGACTTTCCTACCTGCTGCCGAACTTCGAAAATTTCAATGTAATGGCCGCGGCCGCGCGCGGACGGGCAATTCCAACCGCACTGATTCTGCAGAATACGGCTTATGCCGCAATATACTGCGCGATCGTACTGCTTATCGCCGCCGCCGTTTTTTCGCGCAGGAATTTGAAATGAGCTCAGGCAATTTGAAGTATTGGCTGTTGTTGGTCTTGCTGCCGCTGGGATTCGGGGGCGTCTGGCAGCTTCAGCATCGCATTGACGTCCAGCGAGCCGCGTTGCACCAGGAACGCGACGATCTGGTGGTGCGCTCCGGCAAGCTGGTCAAGGCGATGAGCCTCGAATATGCGCCGCTGATGGCGGACATCTACTGGACGCGCGCGGTGCAATACTACGGCAACAAGCTCGCGCGGTACGAAACCGGGTTCGAATTGCTCTGGCCACTGCTGGACGTGACGACTACGCTCGATCCCAATTTGATTGTGGCGTACCGGTTCGGCTCGACATTCTTGAGCGAGGCACCTCCTGACGGGGCCGGACATCCGGAACGCGGCATCGAGCTGCTGGAGCGCGGGATTCAGGCGAATCCCGAACAGTGGAGACTTTATGAAGATCTTGGCTTTATCTACTACTTCGAGTTGAAGGATTACGCGAAAGCGTCGGCGGCGTTTGCCGAAGGAAGTAAGAATCCCGAAGCGCAAATTTGGATGAAAATCATGGCTGCAAAAATCGCGGCCGAGGGAGAGTCGCTTTCGACGTCCATCTTTCTGTGGAACGAGGTTTACGAGACGACAAAAGATCCCCAGATTAAGCAAAACGCACTGAAACATTTGCGATTGCTGCGAGCCGAACAGGACTGTAAAGAGCTCGATGCACTTGCGGATGAATATCAAAAGCGGACAGGCCGGCGTGCAGTCCGCATGAGCGAACTGGTCCAAGCAGGATTGCTGCCAAGACTGCCGGCCGATTCGCTGGGATATCCCTACGTGTTTGGTCCAGACGGCAAAGCGGCGTTGAATCTCGATAGCCCGCTTCTCGAGCAGCAGCTTCAACAGCACGCCTGGAAGTAAATTGGCCTACGCGCAAGCCCCGCAACGACGATAGCGCTGCCTACTCCGAAGTGCAGAGGAGCGTCATTTGGGGGTCGATGACGAGCTTGTGCGGCGGGACCTTCGTGACGAAATGGAAGGAAGTCTCCGGGCCAGCGGCGACGACGTCGCCCAGAAAAACGCTATGCCCGGAGCCGTTGTTGGTATAGAGCGGGACGCGGGTAATGAAATAGCGCGGCACATCCGTTTGGAAGAGCTTACCGCGGACTAGTTCGCCTTTCTCGGAGTGATGCGTCGAGAACTCGACGCGATAGTGGGGAATTCCTGTGCCGCGCACCCACTGCTCGAAAAACCATTCCATGGAACGGCCGCCCTCGAGATCCATGGCCGGCGTCATGACGGCCTCGACTTCATGTTGCAGATCTTCGGTGGAAAGCGCGTGGTACGCGTACTTTGTGGAAAGAGTGCGAAGCAAAGCCACGAAACGCTCGTCGGGATCCTTGCTGCCGGGCTGCCGAAGCATTTCGCGGAGCATGTGAATCACCCAAGAGCCCTTGCTGTAAATTACATCCTCGAAACCGGCAGGGGACTTTGAGGAGTTGAGACGGTTGCCGATGGCCAGTGCTCCAATTTCGTCCCCAGGGATTTCCGTACCGGGAACTTTTTCTTCGAGTTGCTTTCGATAGCGTCCGAGCCACACGCGGAGCGCGTGCTCGGATGGTTTTCTGCTGTCCGCGAAGAGCAGCGCAAGATAGTTTGCGATGGCCTCATCGATCCACTGATCCCGGTAGCTGGACCAACCGACGACGTTGCCCCACCACTGGTGGGCGACCTCATGATAGGGGACGATATCCGTAAACGCTTGCTGCCCTGCGGAGGAGAGTCCGGCGCGGTGCTGCGCTTCAGGGGACAAGAAAGAAAACGTAGAGAGATAGAGCAGGCCGGGCCAGCCCTGGCCGAAAGCGCCAGGAATTTGCGACACACTCAGCGTGCGGAAGGGGAACGGGCCGCTGAATGTTTCGTAAAAGTGGATGGAAGAATCGATGTCCCTGGCAAGTGTTTTGAGCGCGTCGGCAGGGCTAGGCGGCGGCGGTTGCATCGCGACGCGGTTCCTGGCGCCTGGCAACCCGTATGGAACATCGATCGCGGGAAGCGACCCCGGGTTGATAGTGTCCAGACGATTGCTGAGAGCTTGCTCGAGCTGCCGGTTGGCGTAGAGGTCGATGGTGCGGGCGGCGCCCGCGATGGACGTGGAAGCGTACTCGCCAAGATTAAAACCGGCGATGGCCAGAGGTTTGACGCTTTGCCAATGGCCAACGCGAAAATCTCCAGCGGACTGTTCATCGATCTTGGCGCCGGTGGCGATCAGCTTTAGATGCCGTGGCCAGCGCATGGTGAGATCGTAGGAAGCAAAATCGGCTTGATCGCCGAGGTGCGGATACCAGCTTTCGCGCGCACCGACAAACAGAACGCCATTGCCGGCGTTTTCGATGACGTTGCCGCGGTAATGGAAACGAAATGTGAATTCCTGGCCTTTTTGGGCCGGTTGCGGCAGCACGATTTGTATATAGTCGTTGCCCCGGACACTGCGCTCCTGGAGGTTCATCCCCTCATTCTGGAAATAAGCCAGCGGCTTGCCCTGCGCGTCAGTGACTGAATCGGCGTGCAGAGCGCGCGAGAGTTGGAAAGCGAGAATACGCTCGCCGGCAATATTCGCGCGCACGTGGATGGATGCAGTTGCGTCCAGAGAATTGTCGGGCATCACTGTCGTGTCAATGGTGTAGTCCAGAGCGCGGAACTGGACTTCGGGCGGAACGATGCCCGGCACGCTGTAGGACGCCCAGACATCATAGAAGGAAAAATTTCCGGATTTCCGGCGCTGGCCGAGAAGCACCTGCTCTCGCCGCTGAGGGTCAAAGAGGAAATCGAAGGGGCCAGTTTCGAGGCCTTCGAGCGCCGCATAGAAATAGGGCTTAGGATTTTGCGAGAGGCGGTCCTCGAGAATGCGGAGGGACTGCGAGGGATTGGAAAGCGCAACAAATTGGTCCGAGAGAGAGGCGAAGGCAGTGTCCGACTGAGGAGTCAGATTGGCGGCTTGAAACTGGCGGAGGAGTTCATTCGCCGCGTTATCCGTAAAGCGTACGTAGGCGCCGTGGAATTCCTGATCGAGGACAGGGGCCCCCAGAAAATGCGCCATCTGCTGTTTTTCGACCAGGTCACGCGGGAAAGCAAGAGCATGGCCGCGCCCCGAGAAGACGAAACCCGTAATCCGGCCGTTGATCGGAGCGAAAAAAACAAGCTTGCCTTCTTCGAAATAGATTTGCACATCGCCGCGCTGGAGTTCGATACGGTTGGCCGTGGAGAGCTGGTAAGTAGATGCAGGATCAAGGCGAAGGGCGTTCAAAGTGTCATAGAGATCGTGTGGCGATTGATCCGAGGCGGAAGAGACGACCGGCGGGAGGTAACAGCACAAGACGAAAAGTGCCACCCTTGGCCACATGCAAGAAGTGTAGTCACATTCGGCATTGCGGAACAAGGCCGCGCCGGGCGGGCGGCGGAAAAAAGAATAAGATGGGAAGATGCGGCAAACCCTTCGCGCATGTCGAGTTGTGCTCCTGGCCGTGGCAGTGTTGCTCGCCGGGGCGGCGGCGCATGCGGATACGATTGTCCTCAAGAACGGCCGGCGCATTGTCGCGCTCAGCGTAAGAGAAGATGGCGACAAGGTGATTTACGAGACTTCCGCGGGCGAGCTGAGCCTGCCGAAATCGATCGTCGACCACATCGAAAAAGGCGGGGAAGTGCCGATGGCGGATTCTCCGGCGGCTGCGGCGGCGAATCTGGCCATTACGCCGCCCGCAATCCCAGCGACACGCGGGAGCACGGAAATTGAAAGCGCCGCGGTTCATGGCGGCTCGATTGACCGGGAATACATCGCGAAACTCGAAGGAGCGGCGCGAGCAGGCGGAGAACGCGCCAATCTAAGCGCGGCGCTTGCCCACCATGCGGCGGCGCAGTTCGAACTGTCCCACGGAGACCTGGAACACGCGCTGGCTGACGCTCGCACGGCACTAACCTATTCGCCGGAAGATCCGGCGCTGCTGATGAACGTGGCTTACCTTCATTTGCGCCAGAGCGAGTACAAGGAGTCGCTGGAGTATGTGGAACGCGCGCGCCGGAGGGCCCCGGACGACCCCGATGTGGCGAAGCTTGCGGGTTGGGCGTACTACGGGATGAACAAGCTGGATCAGGCGGTCGCGGAATGGAAGCGCGCTCTTGCCCTGCGGCCCGACCCGGAAGTGCACGCAGCACTCGAGAAGGCGCAGCGCGACAAGCAGGAAGAAGCAAATTACAGGGAAAATGAAAGCAGCCACTTCACACTGCGCTACAGCGGAGCGGCGGAACCGGCTTTGGCGCGCGACGTTCTGCGAACATTGGAGGCGCACTTTTCAGCGATCGAATCCGAATTGGATTTTGCGCCTCCGGATTCGATCGGCGTGGTGCTCTACACTCAGGAGGCCTTTGCGGACATCACGCGCGCCCCGGGTTGGGTCGGAGCGCTAAATGACGGGAGAATCCGCGTGCCCGTGCAGGGATTGAACGAAGTGACTCCAGAGCTGTCGCGCGTCCTGAAGCACGAACTGACGCACAGTTTCGTGAGACAGAAGACGCGTGGGCGCGCGCCGACGTGGGTCCAAGAAGGGTTGGCGCAATGGATGGAAGGCAAGCGCAGCGGCGAAGCTGCCGGCCTTCTCAGGCAGATCAATCAGGAAGGGCACGCGCCGTCGCTGGGCGCGTTAGAAGGCCCGTGGATGCGTCTGACGAGCGACGAGGCCGCCTATGCATATGCGTGGGCGCTTGCGAACATTGAATACATCGTGCAAGCCGATGGCATGGGCGACATCGGGCGCATCCTCGAGGGCATCGCGAGCGGGAGTTCGACGGAAGCAGCGGTGCGCCAAACATTGCACAGCGACTACAACGATTTGATGGAATCGACGACTGAGTATCTGCGCAAGACTTACGGGCACTAGCCTAACAAACCTTCGATGCTCTTCACTCATTCCTAAGCAGCGCCGCCAAGAGTGCGGAACGGACGGGCATGGTGTTGATAAGGATGTGTTCGTACGCGGAATGAGCGCCATGGCCGACGGCGCCGAGGCCATCAAGGGTTGCGACGCCGAGTGCGGCGGTGAGATTACCGTCCGAGCCGCCGCCTGCGGTGCACTCTTCGAGAGACAAGCCCATTTGCGCGGCCAGGCTCTTGGCTTTAGCAAAAAGCGCCGCGCTGAATTTGCGTTCGAGAGGAGCGCGGTTGAATCCGCCGCGGATTTCCAGGCGTGCGCCAGGAAGAATCGGGCTGAGCGAGTGCAGGCGGCGCTCGAGGCGGCGCATGTCTGCTCCGCGGAGTGCACGAAGATCAAGGACGGCGCGGGCACGCTGAGCGATTACATTCACACGAGTTCCGCCCTCGATGACGTCCGCGTTCACGGTCACGCCGTGGCGCGGGTCATTCCACTCCTGGATGCGTGCGAGCTGGCGCGCAAGCTCGTGGATCGCGTTGATACCCTCCTGCGGGGCGAGGCCAGCGTGAGAAGCGCGGCCATGGACGATGAGCTCGGCCTCACCTACGCCTTTGCGGGCCGTCTTGATCAATCCGCGCGGCCCAAGCGCAGGCTCGAGTACAAATACGGCATCACTCCGGCGGGCCTCGGCTTCGATGAGTTTCCGCGAGCTCTCACTGCCGATCTCTTCGTCGGAAGTCCAAAGGAATACTAAACGGCGAGTCAGCGGGGCTTGTGTTTCTTGAAGAGTTTTGAGAGCGAAAAGAGCTTGCACGATGCCGGCCTTCATATCGAAGACGCCGGGCCCATAAGCCTTTCCTCCGATAACACGGAAAGGCATTTTGGAGAGAGTTCCGGAGGAGTAGACCGTGTCGTAGTGCCCAAGCACCAAGAATTGGCCAGCGGCCCGCGACTTTTGCGGCCACCATGTGACGCGAAGGTGGTCGCCGCGGCGCTTCTGGGCGATTCGCTCGACGCGTGCACCGCGTTTGCGCCATTCCGCGGCGAGTAGATTGCAGCAGCGGTCGGCGGGAGCCTTTTCAAGGCTGGGAGATTCCGCGAGAACGAGCCGCTGGACCGTCGTGAGCATCTCCGGCAAGCGAAGTTTCAGACGGCGCAAGAGTTCCTTGGGATAGTTGGCATCCGGCATGGCCGGGACATGCTAACAACGAGAGGGGGCGCGAGCAACCGCACCCGCGAAATATACTGCAAAGAGAGGGACCTAAAGACTTGGTGGCCTGAGGACCTCGGAGCAACCGCGCATATCGCGGCCGGCTCGGGTTCGCATATAATAGAAAGTTTGCTGGCAAAGAGTGGGGCGCTGCAGGAGGAGCAAGCGGCGCGATGGGGAGCACGGATGATACTCGACGTGGTGGAGATCCAGAAGATACTGCCGCACCGCTATCCGTTTCTGATGGTGGATGGGATTCTGGAAATGGAACGGCTGAAGTACATCGTGGGCGTCAAAAGCGTAACCATCAACGAATCACATTTCCAGGGGCATTTCCCCGGCAAGCCCATCATGCCAGGCGTGCTGATCATCGAAGCCATGGCGCAGACCGGCGGGGTGCTGCTTTTAAGGGAGGTTCCGGACCGCGATAACAAGCTGCTGTATTTCGTGGCCGTGGATGGAGCGCGATTTCGGCGGCCGGTGGTGCCGGGCGACCAACTGAGGCTGGAAGTGAAAGTAATTTCGTGGCGAGGCGACTTCTGCAAGCTTGAAGGCAAAGCAACTGTGGATGGACAGTTGGCTGCGGAAGCGACGCTGATGTGCAAGATGGTGGACCGCGATCTTGGCGCGAAGGCCGAAGAACCCGCGAAATGAGCAAGCCGGAGATTCATCCGCAGGCCGTTGTGGCGCCGAGCGCGAAGCTTGCTCCGGGAGTAAAAGTTGGAGCGTACGCGGTTGTCGGTGAAGAAGCGGAGCTCGGCGAGGGCTGTATTGTTCACCCGCACGCATTTGTTGGAGGGCCTGCCAAGTACGGCCGCAATAACGTGTTCTATTCGTTTTGCGCCGTCGGCAGCGATCCTCAGGATTACACCTATCGCGGCGAGCGGACCGAGCTGGTCGTAGGCGACGGCAATGTTTTCCGCGAGTACGTCACGATCAGCCGAGGGACAAAAAAAGGTGGCGGCGTTACGCGGGTCGGCAACGAAAACTTCTTTCTGGCTTACTCTCATGCGGGGCACGACGACCAGATCGGCAATCAGACGCTATTTGTGAATGGAGCGACGCTGGCAGGCCATGTGGCCGTGGATGATTTTGCTACGGTTGGCTCATTCTCAGTCGTGCACCAGTTCTGCCGCGTGGGGCGCCACGCGTATGTCGGCGCTTGCACGGTGATCGTGCAGGATGTGCCGCCGTTCTCGCGCGTGGTCACGGAACGCGAGACCAAGAGTTATGGCGTCAACTCCATCGGACTCGAGCGCAAAGGCTTTTCGAAGGAGCGGCTGCGAATGCTGGATCGCGCTTTTCGGTTGCTGAGCCGCTCGAAGATGAACACCACGCAGGCGCTCACGGAGATTCGCGCGAAACTGGCCAGCTCCGAAGACGTGCAGGAGCTCATCCGCTTTATCGAGAGCGCCGAGCGCGGAATTGTAAAGTAAGCATCGCCGCCCACCATTCACGCCATGCCGGATGCCAATACAAATACGAAAGGTTGGGGACTTATCGCAGGGAATGGGCGGTTTCCATTTCTCGTGCTGGAAGGCGCGCGCAGCCAGGGAATTGAGATGGCGGTGATCGCGCTGAAGGAAGAAGCCTCGCCTGAACTGGAAAAAAGCGCCAAGCGGCTGCACTGGGTAAGCCTCGGCGAATTGAGCAAAGCCATCGACCTGATGCACAAGGAAGGCGTGACGCAAGCGGTGATGGCCGGGCAGGTGAAGCACAACAAAATTTTCAGCGCCATCCGGCCGGACTGGAAACTGGCGAAGTTGCTTTTCTCGCTGCCGCGGAAAAGCACCGACGCCCTTATCGGCGGAATCGCGCGCGTGCTGCAGGATGAGGGGATTCAGCTCGTGGATTCGACGCTATTTCTGAAACCGCTTCTGCCCGGGCCAGGCGTGCTGACGCGCAGAGCGCCCAACGAACAGGAAAGCGCCGATATCGCGTACGGACACAGTGTTGCGCGCCAAATCGCGGGGATGGATATCGGGCAGACAGTCGTCGTTTCCGATCAGGCCTGCGTCGCGGTGGAAGCCATGGAAGGCACCGACGAAACCATCGCGCGCGCGGCGCGAATTGCCGGCGGAAAATCCCTCGTGGTCGTGAAGGTTAGCAAGCCTGGACAAGACATGCGATTCGATGTACCCGTGGTCGGTTTGCCAACCATCGAACAAATGAAGAGCTCCCGTGCCACGGCCCTGGCCGTCGATGCGGGACGCACCCTGCTATTTGACCGTCTCAAGTTGATCGAACTGGCCGATTCCGCGGAAATCGCGATTCAGGCGTTTGCACCCGCCATGGGTACGGAACCGAAGAGCGCTTCAGAAGGAATAGACAAAGAATGAGCGGAGCTGGACGAGGAACGAGAAAAGTCCGCGCCGCTGTCGTCGGAACGGGGGAATTTGGGCGCAACCACGCGCGTGTGTATCGCGAGCTGGAGGGTGCTGAGCTCGTTGGGGTATACGATCGAGATTCAGCCCGCGCGGATGCGGTCGCCGCCGAGTTTCAAACAAAGGCTCTGCGAAGTCTGAACGAAGTCCGCGAACTTGCAGAGGCAGTCAGTGTGGCGGTGCCGACTGTAGGGCACGCCGAAGTGGGTTGCCAACTCCTCGAGAGCGGGCTGGATGTGCTGGTAGAAAAGCCCATGGCCGTGAATCTTGCGGAAGCGGATGCACTCCTTGAAGCGGCTCGGCGGCAGAACCGAATTTTGCAGGTGGGACACGTCGAACGATTCAACCCCGCAGTGGCTGCCGTTGAGCCGATTCTCAATCGGCCGCTGTTTTTCGAAGTACACCGCTTGGGAGTGTTTACCGCGCGCAGTCTCGACGTGGAAGTGATTTACGACCTGATGATCCACGATCTGGACATCCTGCTGGCGTTGGTGAAAGAGCCTGTGACGGAATTGAAAGCAGTGGGCATTCCCGTTCTCAGCGACAAAGTGGACATCGCTCACGTGCGGCTGGAATTCGCGGGCGGCGCTGTCGCCAACGTGACCGCCAGCCGGGTTTCCACCGAACGTGTGCGCAAAATGAGGTTTTTCCAGCAGCACGAATATATTTCGCTCGATTACGCGCGGCGCGACGCGCTTCGCGTGGGCGTGAAGCGGCCGGGCCCGCAACCAGAATTTTCGTTTGAGAAATTGGCGGCGCCTAATGTGGAACCACTGCATGCGGAACTGGATGCATTCCTGGAAGCGGTGCGCACCCGCCGTGAACCGCGCACCAACGGAGCCGCTGGCCGCGCTGCGTTGGAACTGGCTAGCCGCGTGATGGCAAGCATCCAGGAGCACGGAGAACGCGTCCAAGTAGCAGCATTCGCCTCAAGAGAGAAAGCAGGAAAATGATTCCCCGGACCCTGGTCCCGCTTGGCTCCCGACTGCCAGCCGCGGATGCTACCGCGACGCAGCGGCGTCGCCCGACGACGCTGGACGAGCGCACGCTTGTGCCATCGATGCTGCCGATCGTTCCGTTGGACGGAAAATCAAACATTCCCAGGTCGCTGCCGCTCGAGTCGATTGCCGCGCGCGTCGTCGTTCCGCGCGACGTAAATCAGGAAGCGTATCAAGTCCGGGAAGACACTTCGACCCCCCTCCAGCCGACGGACATGGACGAGCGAATCGCCGTGCCGCAAGGCGCGTCGCCCCCGGAAAAGATTGAGGGACCGCTAATTCCGCCGGGGGATCTGGTCGATCTCGACGTCTTCATGACCGGCGAGGTGAACCTTCTCACCAAGCCGCAAACGGAAGAAAAAACAAAATGGGATCTGATCACTCGCGTTTCGTCGGTGGCATTCCACGTTCTGTTGATTTCCGCGATTCTGCTGCAGGCAAAGCTCTTTCCGCCTCGCGCGCCAACGCAGCAAGAAATTGATCTCGCCAACAGGCAGCTGACCTGGATTCCGCCGGAAAGTTCCTACAGCCCCAGGCCCAGGCCGCAACCTCGTCCTGCTCCGCCCCCGGCAGTGCATGTAGACCCGAAGGTGTTGCGCAGTGTTGCCCCTCCCATACCGCAGCCCGCGCCCAGGCCCGAGCCGGAGCGTCCCAAGAAAGAGTTGCCCGATGCACCAACGCCGAAGGAAACGGTGGCTCCGCGCGAAGTGGAACCTCCCACACCCAAGCCGGACACTCCCAAAGCGCCGCTGAAGCTCGAAGCGCCGGACAGTCCAAGGCCGCAGCCGGGGCTGAAGTTGCCGAAGAGCTCTTCCATCCAGGATTCCATCCACGACGCGCTGAAGGCGCCGAGCTCCAGCGGCAACAGCGGCGCAATCATTGGACCCGGGCCGCGCCCAAGCGCTACTCCTGGGGGCGGGTCGCCCGGACAAGGCCTGGGCTCATTCGGGAATGGCTACGAGATTTTGACGCCAACGGAAGGCGTCGATTTCAGCGACTACATGCACCGCATGCTCGAAAACGTGCGGCGGAACTGGTACGCAGTGATGCCACAATCGGCGTTGCTTGGAGACCGCGGCCGCGTCTTGCTGAGATTTCGCATCATGGCGAACGGCAGCGTTCCTAACGACGATCCATCACGGGAGATGGGTTCAGGAAAAGAGCCCCTGGATCGTGCCGCGGTCTCCGCCATCCGTTCCTCCAACCCATTCGAACCGTTGCCTTCGGCGTTCCACGGACCTTTCATCGAAATTCGTATCATGTTTTTGTACAATTTGCCCATCGAAGACGCCTATAAGTGAAGCTCGTCCGCCAGCAAGTTCTCGGAAGTCTCCTTCTCGCTCTGATTGTGCTTGTTGTGCTGCTCTTCCGCGCTTGGCATATTCTGTTTCGATGACTCCGGTTGAATCGACACTGCCACTGGTGGCCCTTATTGGCCCGACAGCTTGCGGAAAGTCCGCTCTGGGCGTGTGGCTTGCGGAGCAATTTGGCGGAGAAGTGCTGGCCTGCGATTCGACGCAGCTTTACCGCGGCTTCGATATCGGCACCGCCAAGCCGGGACAAGCGGAGCGGCGTGGCATTCCGCATCATTTGATCGATGTTCTGACGCCCATTGAAG
>JBGPLB010000133.1:0-13714 GCA_041486245.1 Candidatus Acidiferrum sp. | reverse complement strand
TGGCTGTCCCATATTTTTGGCGGAGATCAACCCAAACCGCCGCAAACAGATGCGCAAGGAAAGCCCATAACCGCTTACGATCCTAACCGGCCGCCCGACGCGACGGGCCAAGGCGCTCCTCCGTCCTCGGACCCTAACGCCCAATCCGGCGAAAAGAAAAAGAACCCATTGCAGAAGATTTTTGGTATCTTTGGAGGCAAGAAGAAGGACCCCGACAAGGCCAAGCCACAGACGGATAAGCCTCAGCCGGAGAAGGGAGACTCGCCATGACTCACGTACGAGTGGCGTTTCCAGCAGGTATTCTCCTTCTAAGTCTGTCAATTCCCGCATCAGGACAAACACTCGAAAGTACACGGTCGATGGTGATGGCGCCGGGCGTGGCGCAAGTACCCTCGCCTCAGGATCCCGTAATCGTTGTGCGCCCGGAAATCAGCGATGAGCAGATGGGCGACCTCTACATGGTCCGCAAGCAATATCGCGAGGCCGCGGAGCAGTTCAAGAAACTCTCGGACAAGAATCCGCGAAATCCCATCTACTTGAACAAGCTGGGAATCGCGCTGCACCAGCAGGAGGCGCTGGGACCAGCGCTGAAATATTATGAACGAGCGGTCAAGGTGGACCCGCGTTATGCAGACGCGGAAAACAATGTTGGGACGATTTGGTATCAGCGCAAGAAATTCCGCAAGGCCATAAAAGCCTATGAAAAGGCGATCAAGATGCGGGACGATATGGCCGTGCTGTACAGCAATCTTGGGTATGCATATTTCGGCGAACGAAAATACGAGGAAGCGATTTCCGCGTTTCGTCAGGCACTGACACTTGATCCCCTGCTTTTCGAGCACAATGGCTCGCGCAACGGGTCTGTCCTGCAAGACCGTTCGGTGGAGGACCACGGAAAATTCGACTACCTTCTGGCAAAGTCCTTCGCGCAGGCGGGCGACCTGGACCGCTGCATTCATTATCTTCGCAAGGCTAAGGACGAGGGCTACAAAGACCTCGCGGACATCAAAAAGGACCCGGCATTTGCCGCGGCGCTGAAGAACCCCGCAGTGCAGGAACTGCTCGTTCCGAGACCGGCAGAGCCGGAGCAGCTTTAATCCATCGAACTGCTTGCTGCGGGATCCGCGAAATTATCCACCGTTCGGAAAACTGATGCTATAAACGGGGATTCGGTTGGAACTGTGTTTCCCCCTCGAGACGCATAACTCAGCCACCACGGACGCCGGACGTTGAATCGCAGCGGGCGGCAATGAAGAAACTCAGCTTCCTGATTGGAAGATGGGCTGGAGAGGGGCGTAGTCTGCGTTGTCCCGGCGAAACTGTTGAATTGAACCAGCAGGAAGAAGCCTAGTACAAGCTGGATGGCTTAGTTCTGACCATAGAGGGGATCGGATGCAGTAGGGGCGATGGAAAGACCGCACTCCAAGCCCTGGGCTTCGTTTCCTATGACGGCCAATCTGGAAGATACATCATGCGCGCGTTCAACGACGGCCGTTACCTTGAGACCGAGTTGAAGCTGGCCGAGGATGGCCAGGGAATCATGTGGGGCTTCGCGCTGGGAGAAATAAAAACCAGTTCCATGCTGCGCATTAACGAAGTGGGAGATTGGACCGAACTGACGGAAATTACAATCGGCACCCAGCCCCCACGTAACTACATGGAGCTTAGAGTCAGCAGACAGAAATAGCCCCGACGGCGGACCGAGCCAGCCCGGACTACTCATTAGAGCAAACCTTGCGTTTTTGAGCGGTGTCTAAATCACCGCGAATGTAAAGCTTCTAAGGCAACGGCGCCGCGCGCCTCTGCTACAATAACACGAGCATGAAGCGGCCTGTTTTCAGCGCGCATTCGTTAGCTATTTCCTGCACAATTTTCGTATCAGGCGCACTGGTTCTTTCTCCCGTGCTTGCGCAACAATCCAATTTGATTGCGCCCGCTTCCAGGGCAACGGGAGCATCCACGAGCGTTCGAAGTGTTTTCGCCGAGGCCTCCCCAAGCGGGATCTATCTCGTCTTCCCATTTGAGAATGCGGGAGCTTCTTCCCGGCTCGATTGGCTAGGCGAAGGAATCGAGGAGCTGACCATCCAGCGGCTTTCCGCGGCTGGGCAGCAAGTCTATACGCATGCGGGGCGCACGGAAGAGCTGGATCGCTCCGGGCTTCCTCCCACAGCAAAATTGAGCCGGGCTTCGATGCTTCGCATCGCCCAGAACATGGACGCGGATTTTGTCGTTTTTGGCAGATATTTGTCCGATGGACAATCACTCACGATCGAGTCTCAGATTCTGCGGATCAGCCCAATCCGGCTGCTTCCTGCGATTCATGAGAAGGGCTCACTTACTTCGCTGATGGAACTGCATCTGAAGATGCTCTGGCGATTGCTCGCCGCCAACGATCACGCTTACCCGCGAAGCCTTGAGGAATTCTCGAAAGCGCAGCGGCCGCTGCGGCTCGACGCGTTCGAGCATTACATCCGCGGTTTGCTGGCGAACGAAGATGATGCCCGGCTGCGGGAACTTCGGGAGGCGGCGCGCATCGAGCCACAATGGCCCGATCCGGATTTCGCGATTGGCGATGCCTACTACTCCCGCCGTGACTGCGACTCGGCGCTGCCGTGGTTTGCCAAAGTTCCCAAATCACACGATCGCTATGTTGAAGCCGTTTTTGCGACGGGCGCTTGCCGGTTGCTGATGAATCAGCCGGACCGAGCCGAAGAGATCTTTACGTCCTTGCAGAATGACTTGCGGGGAAACATGGTTTCCGGCGCGGACCTGCCCGAGATTCTGAATGATCTTGCGCTTTCCCGGGCGCGCCAGGGAAAGACAGCCGCGGCGATGACGGATCTCCGCCGCGCGGCGGAGCTTGATCCCGACGAGGACGATTATCCGTTCAACCTGGGATTGCTGGCGCTTGGCTCGAAGGATTTCGCCGCGGCAACGGAATACTTTCGGGACGCTGCAAGGCGCGAGCCCGACAGCGCGGAAAACCGGGCACTGATGATTTTGTCGCTCGAGCAGGCGGGCAAGAGAGCCGAAGCCGATCAGGAACGCGAGACTGCGGCGGAAACCTTTGGTCCCGATGGTCTTCCCGTGGTCCGTCTGGACGCCAAAAAAGACACCATTTCGCATTTAGAGCGCGTGCACACCGATCTGGATACCACGGCATTGCGGTTGGAAATTGCGTCGGCGGGTGATTCCGCGAACGCGCCCGCCGCAACGGCGGCCGAGGACACTCCCAGGGCGCACATACGCCGCGGGCGGCAGGAGCTCTCTGCGGGCCGCGTGGATAAGGCTGAAAGCGAGTTTCGCGCGGCACTGGCCGCCGATGCATCCAGCGCATCTGGGCACGATGGGTTAGCTGAAGTCTATCGGCGACGCGGCCAGTTGGACGACTGCACCAAGGAGCTGCAGGCATCGCTACAAATCCGAGACTCGGCAGTGGTGCGCACCACGCTTGCGCGCGTGTATCTCGAGCAGAAGAAGCTGGACCTTGCGCGCACAGAATTGCAGCGCGCCTTGAAGCTTGCGCCCAAGTATTCCGATGCCAAGGCATTGCTGGAAAGTCTCCAGAAAGTGAAGCCTTCGGGAGGCGCGAAATGAGCGCTCATCGTTTGGTTGAGCAAATCCGTCATTCAAGAGGTTTTGGTGCTTCAGCGTTCGCGCTTCTTTGCGCGATCTGCGCCGTGGCGTTCTTTGTCCTTCCACCGGCCACCGCTGTCGAGAATTCTTCTAATCCAGTCGTCTTGCGGCTCGATCTTGACCGCGAAGTCGAGCCCGTGCTGGCCACGT
The DNA here is from genome assembly GCA_041486245.1 of Candidatus Acidiferrum sp. Taxonomy (GTDB): domain Bacteria; phylum Acidobacteriota; class Terriglobia; order Acidiferrales; family UBA7541; genus Acidiferrum. The sequence continues at coordinate 9,928 of JBGPLB010000133.1, read as the reverse complement.
ACATTGACGAGGGAATCGCCGACGCCGCGAGCCGGCACGCCGCGCTCGTTCTGATCACCATGGATACGCCGGGCGGCCTGAGTGACTCGATGAAAGCAATTATCCAGCATATTTTGACATCGACGGTCCCCGTGGCGGTGTATGTATCGCCTACGGGCGCGCGCGGGGCGTCGGCGGGTTTCTTCATACTTCTCTCGGCGGATGTAGCGGCCATGGCTCCGGCGACACACACCGGCGCAGCTTCCCCGGTGATTGCGATTGGCGGATGGCAACTGCAGATTGACGAGACCATGCGCAAGAAGATTTTGAATGATGCGACGGCCTTCTTGCGCAGCTACACGGAGAAGCGCGGCCGCAATCCAACGCTTGCGGAAACGGCGGTGACGGACGCAAAAGCGTTTACGGAAAAAGAGGCGCTGGACGGGAAGCTCATCGACCTGATCGCGTCTTCACCTGAAGACCTTTTGCACCAGCTCGACGGACGAACAATCGCGCGCTTCGACGGCACGAAAACGGTTTTGGCACTGAAGAATGCCACGTTCGCTTCTTTTGAACTTTCCGGACGGCAGAAATTTCGTGCGCGCATCGTTGAGCCGGACGTTTTCTTCGTGCTCTTGCTGGTTGGCGTGCTTGGGTTATACACGGAGTTCACGCATCCAGGGATGATTGCTCCCGGAGTGATTGGAGGCATTTGCTCGGTGCTCGCGCTCTATGCGATGCACCTTTTGCCGGTGAACTTCGCGGGAGTGCTGTTGATTCTGCTGGCGCTTGCGTTATTTATCTTGGAAGCGAAATTTACGAGCCATGGTGTCCTTGCGGTGGGTGGCATCGTGGCGATGGTTCTGGGCGCGATGTTTTTGATTCGCTCGCCGCTGACCTCTGGGGGTGTGAGCCTGGGAGTTGCGCTGTCGGCCACATTGCCGTTTGCGCTTATTACCATATTCCTGATGCGGCTGGTTCTGCGCTCGCGGACTTGGAAATCAACGACGGGAAGCGAAGAGTTGATTGGCGAGGAGGGAATTGCTATCTCCGGTTTGCCTGCCGGGGCCGAGGGAATGATTCGCGTGCACGGAGAATTGTGGCGAGCAATCTCCCCGCGCGCGGTGCTGGAGGGAAAACCGGTGCGAGTGCGCAGCGTGGATGGCCTGAAGCTGCACGTTGAACCGGAGGAAGCAGCGGCTACGGAAAACAAGTAGAATGCATTTGCGATCGGGAGGATGAACATGGAGATTAGTCTTCTTGGGCTGGCTGTGATTGCCGGGATTTTTCTGATTTGGTTTTGGAATTCTCTTTACATCATCAAGGAATGGGAACGGGGTGTAGTGCTCAGGCTAGGAAGATTGTTGCCAGAGGCGAAAGGGGCAGGCTTGCGGCTGGTTTTTTGGCCGATCGAGACACTTTATCGCATCAATCTGCGGCTGGAGACTCTGGATGTGCCGCCGCAAGATATCATTACGCGCGATAACGTGTCCGTGAAGGTGAACGCCGTTTGTTACTTTCGCGTTGTAGACGCCAATCTCGCGATGTCTCAAGTGCAGAACTATCAATACGCCACGTCGCAGCTTGCCCAAACCACGCTTCGCAGCATCGTTGGACAGTTTGAGCTGGATGAAATTCTCTCGCAGCGCGACAAGGTGAATGCCAAGCTGCAAATTATTCTCGATCAGGACACCGAGCCGTGGGGCATCAAAGTGTCCAAGGTGGAAGTGAAGCAGGTCGACATTCCGGAACAGATGCAGAGAGCGATTGCGAAGCAAGCGGAAGCGGAACGCGAACGGCGTGCCAAGGTCATCCACGCGCAAGGCGAGTTCGAAGCATCGCAAAAACTTGCCGATGCCGCGAAAGTTTTGGAGACGCAGTCGTCGGCAATTCAGCTGCGCTACCTCCAAACTTTGACGGAGATAGGTGTCGAGAAGAACACAACGATTGTTTTCCCGCTGCCCATCGATATCATTAATAGCTGGGTTCAAGCGTTAGGGGGACAGAAAAAGTAAGAATGGCTTCTGGAGGAAAACGAAGGGGCGGCGGGGAGCGGGTGCTCGAAGGGCGGCACGTCATCGGTTTGTTCATGCTGATGCTGCTGTTTTCGGGCTTGTTCTTTACGCTTGGTTACGTCATGGGACGTGACCAATATGACGGCCAAGTGCGCGCGGCGACGAACCTGCGTGGCTCGCCGGACCGCGACATTCTTCCCAAGAGCGAAGTTACCCCGAAGCCTTGGAGCAAGAAGGCTGCTCCCGAGGCGCAGACGGATGCAGTGGCACCCTCAAAGTCTGAGTGGGAGTTTTATCACGCCGGCGATTCTAACAAGACGGACGACCGGCTGAAGCCTGCAGTAAGCACAGCGGCGGTGCCCGCGGCGGGCAAGGGCGTTAATTCGACGAAGCAGGTCAATGCAGCAGCGAAGACGAATGTTACGGCGCCGCTTAGTGCGGGATGGAATCTGCAAGTTTCCGCGACGACGCACGAAGCGGACGCCATGGCGCTGGCGAATACTTTGCGCAGGAAGAATTTTCCAACGTTTGTGCAGCCGCCACGGGGCGACAGGTTTTACCACGTTTTGGTTGGACCTTACGCGGATCAGAAAGCCGTGGACAACGCCAGGAAAGGCCTCGAAATGGCCGGCTTCAAGAAGGCCATCGTGAAGCACTGATGCCTGGACGGCCGTGGCTCGGCTATTTTCGTCCGCATTCCGGAAGTGAAACTCCAGCTTGGATGAGACTTTTCATCGCCGCTGTTTCCGGTGCGGCTCTCTCATTTTCCTACACTGGCTTTTACCTCAGCATCTATTCCTGGGTATGCGTTGGAGCCTTGTTGATCGCGCTCTTCGGTGCGCGGCCGCGCGTGGCCTTCCTGTGCGGATTTCTGCATGGCGTGTGCTTTGTGCTGACTTCCGTGCCATGGATTGCGGAAGTGCTTGCCGTGCATGGCGGAATCTCTCCGGCCGGCGGCTGGGGAGTCTTACTGTTGATAGCAGCAGTTTGGGCCACGGCGAACGGAGCGATCACTTGGGCCATCCACCGGCTTTCGCTTCGAAGTATCACGCTTGCGTGCGTTGGAGCGCCATTTCTGTGGGTTTCGTTAGAGGTGTATCGCACCTGGCTGCCTGAGATCAGCTTTCCCTGGAACTTGCTTGGATATCCGGCGGCGGCAAATGTTGCGCTGGTGCAGTTGACGACGCTCACAGGAATTTACGGGCTGTCGTTCGTCGTTGCCGCGTTTAATGCACTCCTCGCGTGGTGCGCTGCGGACATAACCTACTCGCCAAGACGGCGGCTGACGATTCTGGTCGCCACGATTATCTTGGTGTTTGTGGTAATGCTCGCAGGACCGCACTTCGTGCCAAGGGCCCTGGCCAACCACACGGCGCGCGCGGTGCAGCTCAATTTTCCTGAGGTGGAAGAATATCCAGCCGATTGGTTCACTCTCCATGCCTCCGACCTGGATGAGATACAGCGGCTCAGCCTTGCCCCCGCCGCCAGTCATCCCGATCTGCTGGTGTGGCCGGAAGCGCCGGCGCCTTTTACCTATCAGGATGTGCAATTTGTGCGTTTAGCTTCAGGTTTGGCACCTCGCTTGGGCCAGCCATTTATTGTCGGCGTGGTCGAGTGGAAGCCGAAGACCATTTCCGCTGGTGGAACATCCCACACGATTATGGCGCCATACAACAGCGCTTTGATGTTTGATGGGCAGGGGCACCGTGTGTTTTCTTACGACAAGGTGCATCTCGTTCCGTTCGGCGAATACGAGCCGTTTCCACTGATCCATCGCGTGGTGTCCAATGTTTCGAGCGAAGTCGGCGGGTTTCGCAAGGGCGCCAAACACTCTGTCGGGCGGTTCTCGAACGGGTATTCGTTTAGCGTGTTCATTTGCTACGAAGCCATTTACCCAGGCGAGATTCGCCACTTCGCCGAGAATGGCGCGCAGTTGTTCGTAAACATTTCGAATGACGGATGGTTTGGGCACTCCGCCGCGGCGGAGCAGCATCTGCGCATGGCGCGTGTCCGCGCAGTCGAAAACCGCCGCTGGATCGTGCGCGCAACGAACAGCGGCATCACGGCTTCGATAGACCCTTATGGCCGAATAGTTCGTCCGTTGCCCCGCGACGTGCGCGCCGCGGCGGATTTGCCTTATGACTTTCGCACTGACAAAACGATCTATACGCGCTTTGGCGATTGGTTCGCCTGGCTCTGCGTGATTGTTTCCGGTATTCTATTAGTTCTAACTTTTAGAAAGGCCGTGTAGCGTCCCGGATACCCCGCGGGATCACGCTGAATAACTCATGATTCTTGAAGACCTCCAGTACCGTTACGAAGGCCTCCGGCCACGCATTTCGCTCGTCCGGAGCTTTCTTTGACGCGCCGCAATACCGCGAACGCCTGAAATCGCTGGAAGCCCGCGTCGCTAACCCTGAATTCTGGAACAATCAGGAAGCAGCGCAAGCCGTTCTCCGCGATCGCAAGCGCGCGGAAGAACAGATTGCCGCGGACGACAAGCTCACTTCCATCTCCGGCGACATCGAGACGTACATTAGCCTCGCAGGTGAAGAAACCAACGCCACGCAGCGCAACGATCTTCTGAAAGAACTCGACCGCGAGCTGACGGCCGCGGAGAGCTACGTCGCCGAGCTTGAAACCAGGACGCTGCTCTCCGGCGAGACCGATCACCTCAACGCCATCATGACCATCAAGCCCGGAGCCGGCGGCACAGAGTCCCAGGATTGGGCCTCGATGCTGCTGCGCATGTATCTGCGCTGGGCGGAACGCAAGGGCATGAATGCCACCGTGCTGGACGAAACTCCCGGCGAAGAGGCGGGCATCAAGTCTGCCACCATCCAATTTGCCGGAGAAAACGCTTACGGATTGCTTTCGGGAGAGACTGGAGTGCATCGCCTGGTGCGAATCTCGCCGTTCGATCAGGCGGCCCGCCGCCATACTTCGTTTGCCTCCGTGTTTGTAATTCCAGAAATTGATGACCGCATCGAAATTAACATTCGACCGGAAGACCTGCGCGTGGATACCTTCCGCTCCGGCGGCAAGGGCGGTCAAAACGTGAACAAGGTCGAGACCGCCGTGCGCATCACACACATCCCCACCAACATCGTGGTGGGATGCCAGGCCGAGCGCAGCCAGCACAAGAACCGCGAGATCGCCATGAAAATGCTCCGCTCGCGTCTATACGACCTCGAAGTTCAAAAACGCCAGGCGCATACCGACAAGCTTGACGAGAGCAAACTGGACATCTCCTTCGGCAGCCAGATTCGCTCCTACGTCATGCAGCCCTATCGGATGATCAAAGACCACCGCACCAAATTCAGCGCCGGAGACGTGGACCGGGTGCTGGATGGCGACATAGACCCATTCATCCGTTCTTACCTGATGGCCAAAAAGACCAAGGGAAAGCTGGATATTCAGCCGGAAGACGACGAAGATGTCGCCTAGCGCCGCCCCCGGCCGCTGCACGTAGGCACCGTTCACCCCTCGATTTCGACCGTTCGCTGCGCCTATAAGTCATTTAAGCTCAATGCGTTGATTCTTAGGCCTTCCGATGGTACTTTTGAAAGGTCAATCGAATACACTGGTGAATAGCCTATCCCGGCCGCTGGGCCGCGCGGTTCACGAAGGAGAACGTCTTTTGAGCGAAGCCTTACGCAACTTTCTGTTTACTTCGGAGTCTGTCACTGAAGGCCACCCCGACAAGATTGCCGACCAAATTTCCGATGCGGTTCTCGACGAAGTAATCAAGCAGGATTCCAAGGGACGAGTTGCCTGCGAGACCCTGGTCACCACCGGCCTCGCCGTGGTCGCGGGCGAAATCACCACAACCGCGCACATCGAATACGACAGACTGGTCCGCGACACCATCCGGGGCGTCGGCTACGACCGCGCGAAATACGGCTACGATGCCGAGACATGTGCTGTGATGTGCACCGTCAAGCGCCAATCGCCGGATATCGCCATGGGCGTCGATACGGGAGGCGCGGGGGACCAGGGCTTGATGTTCGGTTTCGCGTGCGACGAGACCGCAGAACTGATGCCCATGCCTATCCAACTAGCCCACCGCCTCACGCAGCGCCTCACGGATGTTCGCAAATCCAGTAAAGTTGATTTTCTCCGGCCCGACGGCAAGTCCCAAGTGACCATCGAATATCGCGATAGCCGCCCCGTCCGAGTCGACACCGTGGTTATCTCCTCACAGCACAGCGAAAAGGTTTCCAACGCTGATATCCGCGATGCCATCACCGAGCATGTGATCCGTCCGATCATTCCCGCGGCAATGCTGGATAGCAAGACCAAGTATCACATCAATCCCACGGGACGCTTTGTTATCGGAGGGCCGATGGGCGACGCGGGCTTAACCGGCCGCAAAATCATCGTGGATACCTATGGCGGCTACAGTCGTCACGGCGGCGGGGCTTTTTCCGGTAAGGATCCCTCGAAGGTGGACCGCTCCGCTTGCTACATGGCTCGCTACATCGCCAAGAACGTCGTTGCGGCAGGACTGGCGCGCAAAGTGGAGGTTCAGCTCGCTTACGCCATCGGAGTGGCGGAGCCCGTCTCCGTCATGGCCGATACTTTCGGCACAGCGGCCGTTTCCGACGAAAAAATCACCGCGCTCATCCGCGAATATTTTTCCTTGACGCCCAAGGCCATCATCGAAGCGCTCGACCTTCGTCGCCCGATCTACAAGGATACCGCCGCTTACGGGCATTTCGGACGCAGCGGACCGAGCTTCACCTGGGAGCGCACGGACCGCGCGGATGCTCTTCGCAAGGCGGCCGGCCTCGGAGCGGCGGCCACCGTGGAAGCTGCCGCGCACCGTTAGTCATAGTTTAGTTACGCCGGCTCCTTCGCCGGCGTTTAGTTTATTTCCTGCGCGAAGTCCTTTCGCCGCGCAAAATTAGGATCTAAGGAGAATGAGTGTGGCTACAGCGGAACTGAAAAAGGGTGATGTCAAGGATATCGGGCTGGCCGACGCCGGCAAGCGCAAAATCGAATGGGCGCATCAGCAGATGCCCGTTCTCGAATCGATCCGCAAACGCTTCGTAAAAGAACAACCGCTTAAGGGATTGCGGGTTTCCGCTTGTCTGCACGTGACGAGCGAGACGGCGAATCTGATGATTGCCTTGCGCGATGGTGGCGCCGATGCGGTGCTTTGCGCTTCGAATCCTCTTTCGACGCAGGATGAAGTCGCGGCTTCGCTGAACCGCGACTACAACATTCCCACGTACGCGATCAAGGGCGAGGATAACGAGACGTATTACAGCCACATTCTGGCTGCGCTCGATCACAAGCCGAACCTGACCATGGACGACGGCGCCGACCTGGTCAGCATCCTGCACACCAAGCGGCAGGCCGACCTCGCCCACGTTATTGGTGGGACCGAGGAAACGACGACGGGCGTGATTCGCCTGCGCGCCATGGCCAAGGAAGGCGTGCTGCGCTACCCAATCATTGCGGTCAACGATGCCGATACGAAGCATCTGTTCGATAACCGCTACGGTACAGGTCAGTCCACCATTGACGGCATCATTCGCGCTACCAACTTCCTGCTAGCGGGGTCGAAGTTCGTGGTGGCTGGCTACGGCTGGTGCGGCCGTGGGTTAGCGAGCCGTGCCCGCGGGGCTGGCGCCGAGGTCATCGTGACGGAGATTGATCCGACGAAGGCGTTGGAAGCCGTCATGGATGGTTTCCGCGTCATGTCCATGGAAGAGGCCGCGAAGCTCGGCGACGTCTTCTGCACGGTGACCGGCAACAAGAACGTGCTCAGCAAGCAGCACTTTGAAGCAATGAAAGACGGAGCCATCATCTCGAATTCGGGCCACTTCAATGTCGAGATCGACATTCCGACGCTGGAGAAGATGTCCTCTTCGAAGCGCACCACGCGCAACTTCGTGGAAGAATACAGCCTGAGGGATGGGCGGAAGATCAACCTGTTGGGCGAAGGCCGGCTGATCAACCTGGCGGCGGCCGAGGGGCACCCGGCGTCTGTAATGGATATGAGCTTTGCCGATCAGGCGTTGTCCGCTGAGTTCATGGTGAAGAATCACGCCACCCTGGAGAAGAAGGTCTACAAGGTTCCCGATGATCTCGACAAGCGCGTAGCCCGACTCAAACTCGAGTCCATGGGCATCAAGATTGACCGTCTGACTCCCGAGCAGGAAGAATACCTGGCCGGGTGGTCAGAAGGAACCTAGGCCGAGTTGAGAACCAGCATCCAGCAGACGGGGCGGCCTTGGGTCGCCCCGTCTTGCTTTAGCAGAGATGTGGAGAACTGATGGCAGAGATTCGTTATCGCTATGGCAACGACCTGGATCTTGACCAGGTGATCGAGCTTTACCGTGCCTCTACCCTGGGTGAGCGCAGGCCGGTGGACGATCGCCAGGTCATGGCCGCCATGCTGCGCCATGGAAATGTGACGGTGTCGGCATGGGACGCGAACCTGCTGGTCGGCATCTCGAGAACGCTCACCGACTTTGCCTACGTCGGTTATCTGTCGGACTTGGCGGTGCGTGAGTCGCACCAGAAGCTCGGCATCGGAACTCAGCTGATTCAGAGAACCCGAGAAAAGATGGGGCCGCGGTCGATGCTTGTTCTCCTATCTGCACCGAAGGCGGCGGATTACTATCCGAAAGTTGGGCTCCACCAGCACCCGAGCGCATGGGTGTTGAAGGCGACGGACCCCCTCCCAAGCGAGCGTCGCCGGACGACCGATTGACATGAAAACCCTGCTGGTGTGGGTCGTTCTGCTGGGGACCGTTCCGAGCGCGTTTGCTGCTGAGACGATCGCGGTCGCTGCAGCGTCCGATCTGCAGTTTGCCCTGAAAGACGTTGTGGCCCGCTACGAGAAAGAAACCGGCAACCACGTCCAGATCACATTTGGCTCCTCCGGCAACTTCTTCGCACAAATCCAGAATGGTGCGCCCTTCGATGTTTTCTTCTCAGCGGACGTTGACTACCCGAAGAAACTGGATGCTGCGGGTCTAGCCGAGCCGGGAACTCTCTACGAGTATGCGACCGGCAAGATTGTGCTGTGGACTCGGTTGGCCTCAGGTCTTGCCCTGCGGGATGGCTTGCGCGTGCTGCTTGACCCAGACGTACACAGGGTCGCAATCGCGAATCCGGACCACGCACCTTATGGGCGTGCGGCGGTCGCTGCGATGCAGCACGAGGGAATCTACGAAAAAGTGAGAGACAAGCTGGTGTTTGGCGAGAACGCTTCGCAGGCGGCGCAATTTGCCGACTCAGGCAACGCGGAGGTAGGAGTTATCGCGCTGTCCCTTGCCCTCGCTCCGGCGATGAAAGACAGGGGGCAGTATGTCGAGGTGCCGGTCGATTTCTATCCGCCTCTGCGTCAGGCGTGTGTAGTGCTCAAGAGCTCGCCGAAGAAATTGGTGGTTCAAACCTTCGTCGATTTCATGAAGAGGCCAGGGATTATCGAGTTGATGCGTTCCTACGGGTTCTCTCAGCGCTGACCTGACGCAGAAAAGCGGGGCGACTCGTCTCGCCCCGCCCGTTCCGATTATCCCGAGTCCTGACTACTCAAGGACGAAGATGTTCTTCTTAGCGCAGATCTCCTTCAGGATCTTCGGCCAAACGGTGACACTGACTTCTCCCAGGTGTGCCTTGCGGAGGAGCAGCATCAAGGTGCGCGACTGCCCGATCCCGCCTCCGATCGACAGCGGAATCTCATGCTTCAGGATGGCTTGGTGGTAGGGATATTTCAGGTTGTCGAGCAGGTGGGACATCTCCAGTTGCTGCTTGAGTGTTTCTGCATTTACACGGATGCCCATCGAGGTCAGTTCATGGCGCCGCCTGGTGATGGAGTTCCACACCAGGATGTCGCCGTTCAGGCCGTGGCACGGGCGGCCATCGATGGAACGCGTCTCGGTGGACCAGTCGTCGTAATCGGCGGCGCGCATTTCGTG
>JBGPLB010000132.1:0-13740 GCA_041486245.1 Candidatus Acidiferrum sp. | reverse complement strand
GACCAGGATGCCAATCACCAGTTCGCGAACGTCGTTCTTGGCAAATTGCCGTTCCCATTGGGCAAGTTCCTCCATTCCGCCATTTTTTTTGAGGGTTTCTTCAATGGCGAATTGACGAGGTTCGAGGTTTTGCACGACGAACAGGCCAACGTCAAACTCTGGATGCTGCTCGCCAAGCCACTCCCGAACGCGGTTTTCAAAACTATGGCCGGGCCGCTCGGTTCCCAGAGTTCGGCAATAAAGGCGTCCGCCTGGTTTTAGCTTGGACGGGAGTTCAGCAATGATCCGCTTGGTGATTTCCTCCCCGACCTCGCCACCTCCGTAGAAGATTTCCGCGGGCCTTAGGACAGGCACGTACGGGGGGTGCGCAGCGATGCGATCAAACATGCGACCTTCGAGCGGTTGAAAGAGATCGCCTTGAGCAAAGGTCACGTTCTGTATGCCGTTGAGCGCGGCGTTGAATCTTGCGAAGTTCAACGAGCGCTCTGCGATATCCGTGGCCCATACGTTTTTTGCTGAACGGGATGCGAGCAAGGCGGCCGGCGCAGTCCCGGCACAAAGTTCCAGAAAATCTTCACAGGGTTCATAGGAGGTGTAGTCGATAAACTGCTTCGCGGACTTCGTCAGTGCCGGATAAACGATGTCGGCGAACATCTGACGCGGGGAATGATCGGGATTCGTCCAGCGATCCGAGGCAATAATCAGGTCTCGAATCGGATACAGAGCAACGGCGGCGACAGATCGCTTTGGATCAGCCGTATCCGGGTCTGCCATGTGAGTTTGGCTGAAGGCCTCCCAGACCGCAGGGGGGAAGAGTGACACCACAACTGTAGTAGGCAGAGATTCGCCGAGGACAAAAAGGTGAATGATTGCGTCCAGACTATCGCTCACTTTGGAATTCAGAGAAGGACGGCCGGAAAGTGCTGCCAGGTCCAGCTCCGTTCCCGGCCGGACATCGAGCCTTTGGCGGAGAGCTTTCTCGGTAAAGCCGGCCTGGGAAAAGAACGCCCGCAGCGTGGCGAACTGCCCCGCAGTAACCATTTGTAAAGTAGACATGCATGATTCTCGCGGACAGCGCGGGCATAATACCAAATCCCAACATCAGCGGGGTGAATGTCTTGACATCCATCCGGGCAAACGCCATAGTTAGGCTCGATTCAAGCCTGTAGCGGCTTTCCCGGGTCTTTCATCCGGTTCAAGTTCGATGAGGAGTCGCGGCGGCGCCTGCGTCGGGTCTGGCAAAGCTAGGCTGGCCGAACGACCAAGCGACGACGTTTGCACTGCGTCATAGGAGAGCTGGTTCGCGCTGGGTGAGACGCAGCATGCCGGCGCCGAGTCCGGCATGTTCAACTGAACAATGAAGCATCTTTCCAAGGTGGTGTGGCACGAGGGGATGTACCTGGGCCCCCATCACTTCCAGGTGCAATCTCAATCCTTTGAAGACCTCGTGCATTTCTCGACGTCGAGCCTGTGGTTCGCCCCGTACGGCGTCATTAGCTGCAAACTGGATGTAGATGCGCTCACAAATGGAATGCTGTCCCTTGTGCATGCGCGAGGATTGTTCCCCGACGGCCTCGCGTTTCAAATGCCCGATGCCGATACTTTCCCTCCGGTTCTGAACATAAACGATCTTTTCTCCTCCACGCGCGAATCTCTTGTGGTCCTGTTGGCTGTGCCGGAACGAAGGCCCGAAGGACCGAATTGCGCCCTCGATTCGGAACCAGCGGCGATGGAAATGCGCTACCGGGCCGAGATGCTCACTCTGCCCGATGAAAATACCGGGCGCGACGAAAAGCAGATTCAGATCGGCCGAAAAAACATTCGATTTGCACTGGAAACCCAGGACAATCAAGGTCTCGTCACTCTGCCTGTGGCGCGAGTTCTCCGTGATGGTTCGGGGCGCTTCATCTTCGATGCGAGTTTTATTCCTCCCTGCCTGCAAATAAGCGCGAGTGAACGGCTGTTGGTGATCGCTAAAACGCTGGTTGATATTCTGGATGAAAAAAGCGCCTCGCTATCCAGAGCGCGGCGAGCTACCGCCCAGGGCCGCGCCGGATATTCTTCCGAAGAAATCGCAAGTTTCTGGTTCGTGCATACAGTCAACGAGAGCCTCTCCGTGCTGCGACACCTTTGTGTTTCCGAACGTGGCCATCCAGAGCAGCTCTATCTCGAGATGTCGAGGCTCGCGGGCGCGTTGTGCACTTTTGGGCTCGATTCGCATCCCGAATCGTTGCCGCCGTACAACCACAATGATCTGGAGAAGTGTTTCGGCCCGCTGAATCGACATATCCGCGCGCATCTCGAACTGGTTGTGCCATCGAATTGCGTTCAGATTCCGCTGGTTTTGGCGGGGCGAAATTTTCGTAACGGCGATGTTCTCGATCAGCGCTGCCTCGATCGTTCGCGCTGGATCCTTGCGGTTCGCGCGGATACGGGCGAAGCTGAAATCATTGCCAAGACGCCGCGGCTGATAAAGCTTTGCTCGAAAGACTTGCTGCCGGAACTCGTAAAGACGGCTCTGCCGGGTCTGGGTCTTGTCCACTTGCCGATTCCGCCGTCCGCGATCGCACCGAAAGTCGAGTTTCAGTATTTCGGCATCAGCCGCACGGGCAGTTGTTGGGAACATATTGTGCAGACTCGAAAAGTCGGTGTGTACGTCCCCGATGACTTGCCCGGAGCGGAAATCGAGCTTCTTGTCGTATTGGAGTCCTAGGAGGGAACGGTGGGAGCAACGATGTTTGGGGCCACGAGCCTGCAGCCTCGCGAAGTGTCCACCAAACGGCGCGCGGAAAATCTCGCTTACATCTACCAGCAGATTCTGACGGTGATCGTGCGCGTGCGGCAGAACCGGCAAGCCGTCTCCGACGCCAATGCCTTCCGCGCAAACATCCAGGCGGGCTTGCGTTCCGCGGAAAAGGATGCGGTGAAGAAGGCTTATGCTCCAGACGATATTCGCAACGCCACCCTCGCGGTAGTTGCTTTCCTCGACGAGTCGGTTCTGAATTCGAGCAATCCCGTCTTCAGCTCATGGCACAGCATGCCGCTTCAGGAAGAGATGTTCGGGCATCACGTCGCCGGAGAAACTTTTTTTGAAAATCTCGAAAAGCTGATGTCCCGACAGGATTCGCACGATGTGGCGGACGTGCTCGAAGTGTATGCACTGTGCCTCTTGATGGGCTACAAAGGGCGCTATGGACTCTCCGGCCCCGAAGCGACTAGGCCGATCGTCGACTCCTCTCTGGAAAAAATCCGCCGCGTCCGCGGCCCACTGGTCGGACTTTCGCCTGCGTGGGCTGTGCCGGAAGGCGGGGTGGCGCTCGCCAAGCACGACTCGTGGGTCCTTCCCCTGGCCTTTACAGCGCTGGGATGCGTGGTGCTCGGAATTCTTTTATTTGTAATTTTTAAGCTGCGAATACTTTCAGGGGCTTCGGACATTCACGCAATAGCACCTCTGAGCCACCCGTAGGGAGTGGAGATGCGATTTCATTGGGAACACCTTGCGGCCGGAGCGGCCGCCATCGTTGTGTTGATGCTGACGTGGTTTGCCGGACCGATTTTCCACGTGGTCGGCAGCAACGCACTTGTATTGCGCGGCGGCATCCTGCTTCTGGGTGTCATCTCGATTATCGGATTGCTTTTGTGGGCCCGTTCCGCGCGGCCTTCCCTGCCGGCCGCGGAGCCTGGCTCCATGCCGCAATTGAGTGCATCGAGCGGAGCTTCCGGAGCCTCCCAGGACGTGGACATCCTTGTTCGGGAAGCTGCGGGCAAGGTCGCTGCGGCCCGCCTTGCCGCGGGCGCGAAGTTGTCCTCGCTTCCCGTCGTATTTCTGCTTGGAGAATCCGGCGCAGGCAAGACAAGTGCGATGGACCAGAGCGGCTTGGATGCGGAGCTCCTGGCGGGTCAGGTTTATCAAGAAAGTAGCATTGTTCCTACGCGAGTCGCGAATCTCTGGTTCGCGCGCAAAACAGTTTTTGTCGAGGCTGGCGGTCCGCTTCTCGACGATCCCGGCTCCTGGGTCCGTCTTATCAAGCATTTCCTCCCCGGCAGGTTGCGTTCCGTTTTCGGCGGGGGAAGCTTGGCTCCGCGTGCCGCCGTCGTTTGCGTGGATTGCGAGAAACTGGTGCGCGAGGCCGCGCTGGACAAAATCGTAGCGCAAGCCCGAAAGCTTCGAACCCGTCTGGAAGAACTCTCCTACCACATGGGCGTAAGCCTGCCCGTCTATGTTCTCTTCAACCGCTCCGACCGTATCCCGTACTTCGAAGAGTTTGCCGGTACTTTCAACAACGAGGAGACTTCGCAGGTTCTCGGGTCAACACTGCCGCTCGTGGGGTCCACGAGCTCGGGCGTTTATGCCGAGCAGGAAGCCCGGCGTCTCACTGCCGCTTTCCAGGCGATCTTTTTTACATTGGCGGAGTGCCGTCCGGGGTTGCTAAACCGCGAGCGTAACAGCGACCGGCAGGCCGGCGTCTACGAATTTCCGCGCGAATTTGGCAAGCTCAGCAAGCCTCTTGTCCAGTTTCTTGTGGACCTCTGCCGTCCCGGCCATCTTCGCACAGGCCCCTTCCTTCGCGGCTTTTACTTTGTGGGACAGCGCGTAGTGACCGTCTCTGCGAGCGCTGGTCAAACGATGCTGGGAATGAGGTCGGCCACGCCGCGTGCTCCCGGTGGATTCAACCCAGATGCGACAAGTTTGATCAGCGCGCAGGATCCCGGCGCCAAGACTTCTTGGGCGACCGGCACATCCCTGGAAGGCGCAGGGGAAGCCCGCAGGTCCGTTCAACGTGTTTTCCTGAGCCATGTATTCAGCCACGTCCTCTTGCAGGATCGCGCTGCGCTAGGAGCCAGCGGTAAGAGCACTCGCGGTGATCTTGGGCGCCGCATACTATTCGCCTCCATCACCATCCTCGCCATCGCTTGGATCATCGTCACGGCGGTTTCGTTCGCTGGGAACGCACATCTGGTCTCCGACATTCGGAGCGGCGGCCAGGATCTCTCCTTGGTGCAGAGTTCCGGCTCGCAGCCACCGGCAATCGATTCCTTGCGACGCCTTGAGACTCTCAGGCAAGATCTTATCCAGCTTCGCGGTTACGACCAGAACGGCGCGCCTTTGCATCTTCGCTGGGGTTTGTACACCGGTGATTCGATCTTCAATGATGCGCGCGCAATATATTTTCACGCTTTCGATCAAGTTCTCTTTCAGCATACGAAACACAATCTCCTTGCCGATTTGCGAAGCTATCAGGGCGATCCTCAGGCCTCCGCGGATTCCGGCTCGGCATACGACGCTCTCAAAACCTATCTGCTCACTACCTCCGAATATAAGCGGAATTCCGGCGAGTTCCTGCAAGACTTCCTGATGAAAGAATGGAAGAAGGATTTGGGCGACATCGATCAGGATCGTAACGATCTTGCCGCCCAACAATTTGCGTTCTATAGCTCCGAGTTGACCATCGACAATCCCTATTCAAAAGAAAATGAAGCCGCCTTGGTCCTCCAGGTGCGCACGTATCTCAACAAACTCGCCGGGCCGCAGCGAATCTATCTCAGCATGCTGGCCGATGCGCGTCAGAAGGCGAAGGACTACCGCTTTGCCGCTCAGCACCCGGATAGCCTCGACGTTATGCGCGCTCCGCAGGATGTGTCCGCGGCCTTCACTTCCGATGCCTGGAAAGTGATGGATGCGGACATTCAGAATTCCAAACGATTTCTCCAAGGCGAGCCTTGGGTGCTCGGGGCCACCGCCAGTATCGATCTCTCTGCGGCGGACCTGATGAATAATCTGCGTTCCCTCTACGACAAGGATTACATTAAGCAGTGGCGAGCATTCTTGAATTCCTCCAGGGTTTTGCCCTATGGCACGGACGCCGATGCAGCCGCAAAATTGATGAAGCTTTCCGCCAATTCCTCGCCGCTGTTGGCCCTGCTCTGCGATGTTTCGGACAACACCAACGTGCAATCCGCGCCCACCAAGCTGGCGTTCCAGGCGCCGCAGCAGGTCGTATCGCCCGGCTGCGGCGTGCAAAAAAAATACGACCAGGCTTCCAATGACTCCTACATGAAGGGCTTGCTGAACCTCCAGCAGTGCGTGCAGCAAACCGCGGATGCGCCCCCCGAACAGAAAGACGCGACAAAAACCTCCTGCCTGCAAACAGCTACGCAGGCGCACCTTGCCGCGGCGCAGATCGCCCAGGGCCTTCCCAACGACCCTGAGGGGCACGTCGACCAAACCGTCGGCGCGCTGCTGGATGAACCCATTAAAGCCTTGCAAAAATTATGGGCCACACAGGGTGGCTCGGGTGAAGGCCTCTGCGGACCGCTGAAAGCTCTTCAGACTGCGTATCCATTCAACCCCCGAAGCAGCAGAGAAATCACGCTGGCCGAGTTCAACGAGTTTTTCCAGCCAGCAAAGGGCAAGCTTTCCCAGTACCTGGTCTCGCAAAAGAACAATCTGAGCCTGCAAGGCACAACGTATGTCCGCGCGCTTGGCACACCTACAGCAGTTGGACCCCACTTCCTTCGTACCTTAAATGAACTCTACGCCATTCAGCTGGCCGCTTACCCGAATAACGCCACGGAACCCCGATTCGAATATTCGGTCACGGCACGGCTTCCCGAGGCCGGCGGCTTCAAGAGCGAGAAGCTGGCGTTTGACGGGCAGGAATGGACCATCACAGGAAATGGCGGCACAAAGAAGTTCATTTGGCCCGGCGCCATTGTGCAAGGCGCCACTCTGAGTCTGAATAGCGGCGGCGGCGATCTGGAATTGCAGCGCGCATCGGGTCTCTGGGCCGTCGCGCATTTCTTCGGCGGATACAGGTGGCAGCCTTCCGGGAACGGCTACATTATTCAAGGACCACTCCACGGGCCCACTGGGCAGCCCATCATGAGCAACAACAAACCAGTCGAAGTGCGGTTTGACGTCGATCTGAAGGGCGTTCCCTTCTTCCAGGAAGGCTTCTTGTCCGGCTACAGTTGCTCGGCCATGAGCAAGTAGGCTGGTGCTTAACGTCTAGAACGTCCGACGTGTAATCAACTCTTGCTATTAGATTGCTGTGGCTTGACAGCGGGCATCAGAGGCGGTCTACGGCTCCGCAAAAGTTCCGGCCGGACCCTGCGCTTATATTCGTAGTAAATCTTCGACGGCCGGGCCGACATCAGCGCTGAAAGGTAATCGTAAGTGGAAAACGAACTGCTACAGGCTTTCCGCCCGATTTAGGTGCCGTCGTTTTCCAGTGCTTCGAAGCGTCTTTTACTTTTTTGAAAAAGTCCTTATCCGCATTTCCCTCTTTGTCGATCTTTACGTTTCCATTCGGATCCACCGAAACGATGACAGTCAGAGAGTACGGCAATTTCCCCGGTTGTTTTGCAACATCCGGAAAGTCCACCATGGGAACTCCAACCCATTGCAGCGGTGCGGTTCCATCCAACTTCGCGCAAGATACGGCTCCCCCGACGGAGGGAATTTGCGGCGAGGCTCGGCCAGGGCCACAAGAGAGAGCGGGCAACACTACCTTTCCTGAACTCTTGGTCAAGGCTTGAATCTCATTGGGAATCGTTGCCTTGACGTAAAGTGCCGCTTGCTCGCGGTAAATTCCTGCGCCATTGGCTATTTTTTGAAATTCTTGGCTGACGCCATGGCTCAATAGCTCGGCATCCCCTTTCTGTTTCGCCTGCTGAAAATGTGCGACGGCTGCGTCGAAGGCGGCCTTATCGCCAACTTTTTCCGCGGCTGAGGAGTAGGCCGTGTTCAATCGCTTCTCAAGATCCTTGCATCCCGCAAGCACTGAAGTATCCTCGACGCGACCCTCAAAACTATGCAGATCATCTTGCACGCGCTGGATCCCGGCTGTGTCTCCCTTGCTTTCCACGGCTTGCGCGTTGTTTCGAATCTGGTCGAACTGCTGCTGCTCGGCCGAATGCATTTCCTTGAGCAGTCTTTCGTGGGTCTTGTTCCATTGCTGAGCAGAATCCAGTTGAGCCTTAGCCGTGCGGAAGGAGCCGGTGCGGATGGCGTCTTCCACGGAATTCACGGCCTGCAATGCCTTCTCAACCGCCGCCATCTGTGTTTTTGCATCGCCGCTCTGCGGTCCCTTGCGCTTTATCACCTCTTGAAACTGGTCCCGTGCTCCCGCCCAGTTTTCGTCTTTCACGTCCTGCATGGCCGTGTCATAAAGCTTCTGGTCGTTCGCCGTCTGGCGCATCTTTCCAAGGTAGCTCTCCGCCTGCGGTTTGAGCGTGGATCCGGCAACATTGAGTTCTACAATGGCGCGAAATTCCTTCCGCGCCTTCTCGAAGTCTTTCGCCTGGTAGAGGTTTACGCCCGTATCGAAATGATCCTGCTCCTGTTTGTGGACGTCGGTCTCGGTTACATTTGTTTTCGTCGCTTCCAGTTCCCGAGAAGCGTCCGCGGAGTGCCACAAATTCATTTGAATCACGTCCTGAAACGCTAGTTGCGCCCCCGCGAAGTCTTTCTTGTCCTTGAGCAAGGCTTCGGCGTCGTCAAATCGCCGTTGCTCTTCCGTTCGCTTCTGTTCGATTTCATTGACTCGCTGGATCGCTTCGTTTTGCAGCGGGCCCTTGGCCTTTGCAAGCCCCTGCCAAAGCTGCTCGGATTGATCGAATTGACGGTTCTGCCAGAGTTCTTCGGCTTGCTGCTTTAGTTTCGATTCCGCGACGGACGGAGCTTTTCCATTAGTATTGCGCGGCCAGAGCGCCACCACAAGAATAGCTACAACCAGCACGCCTATCCCTGCCAGCACCGGCGGCCGGCGCAATATCGGCATAACTTGCGCCAGAAAATCAGTTCCGGCCTTCGGCTTAGCAGTAGAAACCGGAGGCGCGGCAGGTATCGCTGTGCCGCTCCGCTGGCGTGGGTCAGCTGGGACACCGGTCGGTGTGGCCGGCTGCCGAACAGGTGAACCTGCTATTACCGTCGCCCCGGGAGTTTCTGTCTTTCGTGAAGTGGTGTCTCTGCCGTCGAAATCCCGCCGGCTGGGAGTCGCACCATCTTTTCGAACTCCCGGCGCTTGCCCAGGCCCAACGACGCGTGTGGCGGAAAAACCCACGGCAGGAATGTTTTGGGCGGAATCGCTCACCTGCGTCAAGTCGCCGGACGGCGCCGCCGGCTTGCTGGCGGCGGACTTGTCCTTTTTCGGCGGCCCCGTTGGCTTCTGCACCGTCGTCTTCGCCGAATACATCTGCGTTGCTGCGGGTTGCTGGCCGCTGGCGAGATTCGAAATCTTTCCGCGAAGCTCCTGCATCCGCGGATCGGACGGCTGAAAAATCTGTGTCGCCATCACTTCGTTGAACAACTGCGTCGCCCCGGCGTGATCGCCTCTATTCACCAGGTTTTGCACCACCGAAACCTTCTTCTCTGCGTCTTCCTTCTTTTTCCGCTTTTCCTCCGCGCCCTGTAACAGCTGCGTAACATTGGCGTCCGCACCCATGGTCTCCATGGTCTGTTGGGCCAAATCAATGGCGTCCGTAATCTTGTCTTGATTGATCTTGCTGTTGATCTCGCGGACTCGCCTCTG
This sequence comes from Candidatus Acidiferrum sp., assembly GCA_041486245.1. GTDB lineage: Bacteria > Acidobacteriota > Terriglobia > Acidiferrales > UBA7541 > Acidiferrum. The sequence goes on along the minus strand of JBGPLB010000132.1, from coordinate 4,207 downwards.
CATCTCGTTGCGAGCCCTTTCGCGGTCGTCCTGTTCCCTCTTGAGCGCCTCCGCTTCCGTCGCCAATTTGCGGAATGCATCCTGTTTTGGAAATTCCTCGATCGCCTTGCGCGCCGTATCCAACGCCTCGCTGTAGCGCTCGCACAACAGAAAACCCTGAATCTGCTTCTCGCGTTCCTCCTCTTTTCTCTTCTGCTCCTGCTGCGTCACTTCTCCCCGCGCGTAATTCACCAATTCCTTCAGTTCGTACTCTTGTGGGAACTCCTGCAAAAGCGGCTCGCCCTTAGCCACCACTTGCTTGAACTTCCCCGCTCCCAGCAAACCCCGCAGCACGGTGATCTCCGCTTCCAGCCGCTTTTGTCGTTTTTGCTCTTGTTCCTCTTGCGTGGCCAGGTTTTGCAGATTCTTTACCGCCGTGTCCTGGGGATGTTCCTTCAGCAAAACGTCCAGCACTTTTCGCGCATCGGAGAAATTCTGTTGCCCCAACAGCCTCCGGACTTCCGCCATTTGGAGCTGTTTCTGCTGCTCCGCCTGGTCCGTCCTCGCCGATTCCTGCAGTTTTTTCAGTTCCGGCTCATTCGGAAATTCCTGCAAGGCCTCCGCGAGCACTGTGAGGCACTCTTGATAGTTCAGCTCTGTCCAAAGCGTCCGCGCTCGATGCAGGATTTCGCCCAGTCTCTTCCGCTTTTCCCGCCGCAGCTTCTCTTCTTCGATTTGCCTCTTAAGCTCTAACGCCTGCTTGCTGGCATCGTCGATCTCCAGCGCCTGACCTAGTGCCGCCGCCGCCTCCGTTAGCGCTCCTTCGGCCAAACGCTGCTTGGTCAACTTCAGTTTCTGCTCCAACTGTTGCTGTTTCGCGACCGCCGCTTCCACTTCCTCAATGAGTTTGCGGGCAGGCTCGTGCTTGGAATCCAATCCTAGCGCCGCTTCCGCTTCGGCCTTGGCTTCGCGCAGCTTTCCGGCTTTCAAAAATCCGTCGCCGCGGCTCAGGTGCTCCTGGAGCCTCGGCAAAATCTCAGACCGTCGCAGCTCCACCGACACTTTTTCCAGCATGCTCTTCGCCTGGGAATTCCCCACATCGATGTGAAGAGCCTTCCGCAACAGCGCTTGCGCGCGCTGCAGGTCCTTCGCTACCACCAGTTCCTGGCAATCCGCGAGCAGTCCCGATACGGTGTTCTGCTGCGCGGCCTTCCAGATTGGCTCGATCGCATGGAGCACATCGTCCATCGACTGATAGCGGTCCTCGCTCTTCTTCTCCAGCATCTTGCTGACAATGGGCGCCAGCTCTTCGGTGCACTCCGGCGAAAGGCTCAGCAGGTCTTCGGGTTTCTCGTAGATGATGTGGAACATCAGCTCCGCTTCGCTATCCCCCGTATACGGCCGCCGATAGGCCAGCAGTTCATACAGCGTCACGCCAATGGCCCAAATGTCCGAGCGCGCGTCGGCTCGCTCGCCTTTGTACAATTGAGGCGACATGTATGCCCGGGAGCCGATCATCATGTTCGGCTGCGTCATGGACATGTCCGTCAGCCGCGCGATGCCGAAGTCCACCACCTTCACTACGCCTTCCTTCGTCACCATGATGTTCGCCGGCTTCACGTCGCGATGCACCACATTGTGCTGGTGCGCGTACGCCAGCGCGTCGCAGACGCGCACGATATATCCCAGCTTCACGGATAACGGCAGCACCGGGTGCTGCTCGATGATCCGATCCAGGCTCTCCCCTTCCAGGTATTCCATCGCGATGAACGGCGTATTCTTCTCGTGCCCCAGTTCGTAAATCGTCACGATGTTGGGATGTTGTAGAGCCCCGGCGGAACGCGCTTCCTGGTAAAAGCGATCGAGCAGGTTCGACTGCGCGCTGGGGCCGCCCGTGATCGTTTTTAACGCCACTAACCGGTCAATCAGCGGGTCACGAGCCTTGTACACCGCTCCCATGGCTCCGCGGCCGATTTCCGAGATGATTTCGTACTTGCCTAAAAGCTGCACACACACACCCCTGTCGGCTGGATGGTAACAAAATTAGGGCCAAACCGCCCGCCCATCGTGGCAACATGGTTCCGTTTCGTAAGGAGGTGCGCGGAACCTGTCAATCGCTTCAGCGAGGGGGCCTCTTGGGCCTGCAAACCACTGAAAACAGGATAGAAAGCAAATTGAGGGATGGAATCGCTCAATTCTGAGATTGGCGTAAATGGGTTCTCTGTGGTGGATATGACGGCGTAGCGGGGTGCTTTCCACCCCGCGGGAACGACGCGTCCCTGCTGAGGACGCCCTGTTCGTTCCGGAATTGTCACCGCTTTTTCACACTGGGCCGGGATCGACATACTGGGTTATCTACGTCATTCTACTCAGGTTTAAGGAAATTTGTCAGGTTGCTGTGTTGGCCTTGGCCACCAGTAAAATAGCCAGCAGGTAGAACAGGAACATAAGCGCAAGATATGTCTTAGCTTGCGGTTTCGCTCCTTGAAATTCTTTCCAGGCGAATACTCCCCACAACGCAGCCACCATCGGGGCCGATTGGCCGATCGCATAGGAAATCGCCACTCCCGTGAAATTTGCGGCCACCAAATTGAACACCGTTCCGGTTCCCCAGATCGCTCCGCCCAGCAGTCCGAGAAGATGCCCAGACGCTGGCCCGCGAAAGAATTCATCGAAATTCACTGGCTCGCCGACCAGCGGTTTCTTCATAAAATAAATGTTCCAAATGAAGCAAGACAGTAACGCACCAAGCGTCAGAAAAACGCTGACGCTGTACGGCCCCAATGTTTTTCCCTGGCTCATCGCATGCGCCACAAACGGCGCCCACAGCCCCATCAACACACCGGAGACTATGCAAGTCGTGATGCTTTTCTTGGAAGCTGAACCTGCCACCTTCGCAAGCGTTCCGTAAGCCTTGCCATCCATAATCACCGCGATGACCGCGCACGCAACTCCTATCGCGAGTAAACCTGCATTTCCCTTCGGCTGCTGCAGATAACTCGTAATGACTCCAACCACCAGCGCGATACCGATCGAAACCGGAAAGGCGATCGCCAGCCCGGCCATGTCAATCGCGGCAACCAGAAGCAGATTCGCTAGATTGAAAACCGCTCCGCCGACAAGCGTGTAAACAATATTCGAACCATCCGCCGAGCGCACATTGTTCAGAAAACTGTTCGAGTCATTCGCAGTGCTTCCCATCGTGAACGCCAGCACAACGGAAATAAGAAAAATTCCGATGGCGTAATCCCAGTAAAACAATTCGAAGCGGTAACTCTTCACTCCCTTGAATGTATTCGCCCAGGAGCCCCAGCAAATGGCCGTGATAATCATCATCAGGAGTGCAATTTCCAGACTGTGAGGCGTGAACATAAACTTCCCGCTCCTTGTTGAGAGACCTCGCTGTCAAAAGTCTCCTAACGTCCAATTCCCGCACTAACTCAACTACGCAGCATTGTGCGCGCCTCCTTGTTCCGTCCGTGCTTATATGCACCGCGCATCTGCCTGTCAAGAAGAATCCCGCCAACTCGTCCGGCTCTGCGCGATGCGCACCACGATTCGCATTTTTCTGTTTCGTCGCTGACTTCCTATATAATTCGCGCGGTTCCGGTTGCTGCCGTATGACAAGTTAGCAGCGGGGACCGCAGGAGCGAACATGGCGAAGCAATCCTTCATTGCCGTGGTGGGAAGTGCCAACGTGGACCTCACCACGTTCAATGATGTCTTTCCGCGCCCGGGCGAAACCATCTTTGGAAAAACATTTGACCTCGGCTTTGGCGGCAAGGGTGCCAACCAGGCCGTCGCCGCTCGCCTGTGCGGCGCCTCTGTCGCGATGGTCGCAAAAGTCGGCAGCGACCTCTTCGGCCCTGCGACCATCAATAATTTTCAGTCGCAAGGGATTGACGCGAGCCACGTGCGCATCGCCGAAGGAGTCTCGAGCGGCGTCGCTCCCATTTTTGTCGAGCCCGGCGGCCAAAACCGGATCATTGTCGTCAAAGGTGCGAACGATACACTCTCCCCTGAAGACGTTGATGCCGCGGCCCCGCTCCTACGAAAAGCAGATACCATCGTGATGCAGTTCGAAATTCCGCTCAATACTGTCTATCACGCTGTTCGCTTCGCGGAGTCGGAAGGCATCCGCTGCATTGTGAATCCAGCGCCCGCTCAACACGTCGACTTTAAGCAGTTGAGCGGCGTCGATTATTTCATTCCCAATGAAAGCGAGGCG
>JBGPLB010000131.1:0-13773 GCA_041486245.1 Candidatus Acidiferrum sp. | reverse complement strand
GGATTTCGCGAGCGGCCACGCGCCTGAAATTGAAGTAAGAAATTCGAAAATGAGGAAGAAAAAGTCTCGACCCTTGCTCATGGCGCACGGATCGCGCCCCCACGCGACTATCGAGGGCTCAGAAGGGGATAGTGGACGCTGACTGAAGCGCCCACTTTACGGAGTGTTTTTTACTGCGAGCAGCTCTCGCTCACCATTTTCAGATCCGAAACGTCCAGCCGAGTGGTCGCCGATGCGGCTGAGCCGTCTGTAGACGCTGTGGTGACAGGAGTACCGGTTAGGGATACGGTGTGGCCCACATGCTTGGAAATGTCTATAGTCTTGCTGCTGACATCCCAGCCTTTGCCGTCTTTTGCAGTGAGAAGGAACACGTCTGTGGTCGTGCCATTGTGGATGCAACCAGCAACTGTGACCGTGGCGCTGGACCTTTCCTTTGCCTGGTGAGAAGTTCCCGTCGCAGCCAGAGCAGTGGAGCCGAGTCCGAACGCAAGTACAAGAAGACCAGTCGTTAATTTCATTTTCATTTTTATCTCCCTCGAATCTAAGTTATTCGCCAGAATTCCCATTTTGGACTCGGGAGCCGTTGAGTTTGCCCAAGACCGTCCAGTTTGAAATCCCGTTTGAGCAAGGGTAGGAGAAAATTCGGGTCGTGTCTGTTCAAATAGGGGCACTTTGGCGGTTTGCTGCTCACTCTTGAAACAGAATCCGTAGCCAGTAGGGGCGGGGAGCAGCGAGGGAAGCTCCTGAGACTAGAATGGATAGATTAGGAGCGATCCACTCGCTGCAGCTGTGCGCGTTTGCGACGGCGCGATTTTGTTGGCAATACTCTCCGCTTTCACGAATCCAACAAGCGGACTACGGTTTCTTCGGGCGGGTAGGATTCGGAAAATACACGCGGGCGAAGAGCGGTCCCACCCATCCATCAAATGCGGCGCCCAGGGATTGGCCGGCCAGGAGTTAGGGCGCGGCCACCGCCAGAGAGATTTTATTGCTCACAAAAATCGTGAGTGATGTGGCGGGGGACGTATCGCGTGAGGCGTGAAGGCGCTTCAGCGGGCGGCGAAGTAATAGGTGTAGGAGCCGGGCGGCTTGTCTTGAAAGTTCAAGCGGAGGAGATTGACTTTATCCTGGCCACGCTGCGCAAAGATTTCGACAGTTACAATTCCATCGGGTTTTTGAGGCACATCCACCTTCAACTCATTCTTGCCCAGGAGAACGGTGTCGAGAGGAACGTTGACGCTGGAATCCCACTGGCCAACCCAGCCGCCGTTGAGCGTGACGGTGACGCCAACCTTGGAATAGTCGGTCAAGTTCAGTGTGTGTTTTTCCGTGGCGGGAGAACCGCTTGTTTTGGCGACGGAGACGTTTGCGGAGGATGCCGGCTGCGCCGTGGCGGGAGTGGAAGCAGGCTGAACCGGCTGACTCGCGGGAGGAGCTTGGCTAGCCGCCGGAGCAGAAGAAGTTGGAGACGATGCTTGAGGCGGGACGGCAGGTTGCTGTGAACAGGAGGAAATAAGAAGGGCAAGTGGAGCAGTCAGGATGGCACCGATAAAGGGAATGGCAAGCCGTTTCATAGAAACCTCCTTGGTTAAGGATCCGGGATTGTAGACGGGAAAATCATTCTTGGCGGTCGAATATAGACCCTTAGCAGACGCCAGGCAAGGGCTGTAGAGGCGGGAGGTGGGAAATCTGGCAGGAATAACCGCTCGAGCGGCGCGGTGTGGCAATGCCGCCACCGGAGAAGGCTCTCTGCGTTGACTAGATTTTGGGCGCAACCTAAAATGTGCGCCAGATGACGGACTCCAGTTCACTGATTGGCCAAACGATTTCGCACTACCGCATTGTGGAAAAACTCGGTGGCGGCGGAATGGGGGTGGTGTACAAGGCGCAGGACACTCGCCTGGACCGCTTTGTGGCGCTGAAGTTTTTGCCGGACGCGGTTGCACGAGACGCGCAAGCCTTGAGCCGCTTTCGCCGTGAAGCGAAGGCGGCGTCCGCACTGAGTCACCAGAACATCTGCACGATTTACGACGTAGGGGAAGAAGACGCCAAAGCCTTCATTGCGATGGAGTTTCTCGACGGCGCGACGTTGAGGAGCCGGATCAAAGGGCGCCCGATGGAGCTGGAAACGCTGCTGTCTCTCAGCATCGAGATCGCGGAGGGTTTGGACGCGGCGCATGCAAAAGGAATCGTTCACCGCGACATCAAGCCCGCGAATATTTTTGTGACCAAGAGCGGGCAGGCCAAGATTCTCGATTTTGGACTGGCGAAGCTGGACAGCGCAGCGGAAGGCGTTTCGGCGATGCCGACGGCGACGGCGGAAGAAATGTTGACCAGTCCAGGCTCGGCGGTGGGGACGGTCGCATACATGTCGCCAGAACAGGTGCGCGGCAAGGAGCTGGATGCGCGAACGGATTTATTTTCGTTCGGAGTGGTGCTGTACGAGATGGCCACTGGCACGCTGCCATTTCGCGGAGATACTTCGGGAGTGATTTTCGACGCGATAATGAATCGGGAGCCGGTGGCGCCCGGACGACTGAACCCTGAATTGGATGTGAAGCTGGAAGAGATTATCAAGCGATCGCTGGAGAAAGACCGCAATTTGCGCTATCAACATGCGTCCGACGTGCGGGCGGAGCTCCAGAGGCTGAAGCGCGATACAAGTTCGGGGCGCGTGAAAGTATCGGCTGCGGGGCTGGAGGAAGAGGAAGTGCGAAAGTCGGCACGGGTAGCCCCGAGCGAGGCATCACGACGTTCAAGGCGCTTGTGGTATTACGCGGCGGGTACATTGATCGCGTTCGGCGTCTTAGTCGGAGCGTATCTAGTTTATAGAAATTCGCGAAGTGGCGGCCGCGCAAGCAAAGACTGGCAGCAACTGACATTCTTTACCGATTCGGCGGTGTACCCGGCGCTGTCTCCGGACGGACGGATGCTGGCGTTTATCCGTGGCGAAGACCCTTTCATCGGACCAGGTCAGGTTTACGTCAAATTCTTGCCGGACGGGGAGCCGGTACAATTGACGCACGTTGTGACGTATAAATTAAGCCCGACGTTTTCTCCAGACGGGTCACAGATTGCTTATGGAACGCCCGATCCGTGGGACACCTGGGAAGTACCAGTTCTGGGAGGGGAGCCGCGCATCCTGCTGCCGAATGCTTCGTCACTGACATGGATGGAAGGGGGAAAACGGCTGCTTTTTTCTGAGATAAAAGCTGGATTGCATATGGGGATTGTGACCACGGACGAAGGCCGAGGGAATAGCAGGGACGTTTATTTGCCCGCCGGGGAGCGCAGCATGGCGCATCACTCGTATCTTTCGCCGGACGGGCGATGGGTGCTGGTGGTTGAGATGGACAGCCGCGGCAGCATGTTGCCGTGCCGAGTTGTGCCATTCCAGGGAAGCGGAGAGATGCACGTGGTGGGCCCTCCTGACGGAGGGTGTATCGCCGGAGCGTGGTCCTCCGACGGGAAATGGGTGTACCTTTCCGCGGGAACGGACAAATTGCATATTTGGAGGCAGCGCTTTCCGAGCGGCGAACCGGAACAAGTGACTTCCGGTCCGACGTCGCAGGCGGGGATTGCGATGGATCCGGACGGAAAGTCATTTATCACCTCCGTCGGGACGGAAGACAGGATGGTGTGGATTCACGATAAGGATGGCGATCATCAGATCGCATCGGAAGGAAACACGGCAGCGCCTTCGTTCTCATCGGATGGAAAAAGCCTGTACTTCCTGATGGACAATGGGCAAACCCACGGCTACGAGTTATGGGTCAAGGACCTTACCAGCGGTAAAGTCGACCGCGTCTTGCCAGGTTATTTTCTGGACGACTACGCAATTTCTCGAGACGGCAAAGAGATCGTCTTCTCGATGGGCGACCAAAGCAACCGTTCGAATCTTTGGGTGGCGCAGACGAGTCGGCGCACTGCGCCATTGCACATCACGTCGTCGGCCATCGAGGATTCTCCTCATTTCCTTCCGGATGGCGACATTGTTTTTCGTGCAGTCGAAGGCGGCTCGAGTTTTCTTTATCGCATGAAAGCAGATGGAAGCGGCCGTCGAAAAATCACTTCGGAGAGAATCCTCGACCCGCTTGCGGTATCGCCTGACGGACGCTGGTTCGCTGCGAGCACACCCATCGCCAATCAGGAGCAAACTTCCGCGACCAAAGCGTATAAGGTGGATGGAGACGAGGATGTGACATTGTGTCTCGGTTACTGCATTGTTAGTTGGGACGTTTCAGGCAAATTCATGTACATTTATTTTCCACATCCGTCCGAGAAAAGCTACGCGCTGCCAGTACTGCAAGAGTCGGGCCTTCCAATGCTGCCGGCCAGCGGAATCGCCCGAATCGAAGACCTCACAATGGCGAAAAACAACTTTGCGCTCCCGCGACTCGAAGACCTCTCTAACGCGAATAACGCGTCGCCGCTCCCGCAGATGGTGGTATCGGCCTTCAGTCCTTCGCTCTACGCTTATTCCCGCCAGAATACCCGCCGCAATCTTTATCGAATCCAATTGCCCTAGACTTCGTATTCCAAGCTCTCTTTAAGCAAACGAGGGGCCCTGCGGAAGGGATCTCGTTGGATTCGTCGAACGTGCGCTGGCGAAGAAACAAGTAGTTCAGCGGACGAACGGATAGATCTCGTCGGCGATCCAGTAATTTGCGAAAAGGATGGCGAAGAGCGTTCCAAGTAACCAAAGCATCCAACGGCGGCGTTTCCAGGACGGACTGAAAGCGAGGAGTTGCATGGGAAGGTCGATGAAATAGGCAGCGCAGTAGAGGGCATTGGCGATCAATGCCAGGACGGCGAGTTGGAGAAGCGAAATCAGAGTGAACGCTGGGCGGAAGTGAGGCCAAGAGAGAGTGATCCAAAGTAGGACGACGACGGCGAGGGCAAGGTTGTAGAAAATGCGGCGTGTCTCCCAGAATCGCGCGGAGTCAGAGAAGAGCGCCCGGTGTGGCGGAACCTGGTCAGTGGGTAATTGGCTGAAATCTTGTGTGGGAACTGTATGCGTCTTGTCCATGTACAGAGCCTCCAATTCACCTGGCGGGGGATAGGGCAAGGCCGATGAGGATAGGGTACAGGGTAGCTTCTCCGTGTCAAGTACTTGTCCAAGCAAAGTATATTCAATGAGGGGCGAAGTCCAAAGAGGTAGCAAAGTTGTCCCGCGTTGGCGGTCAAGCAGAGAGTCAGTAGTTAATGCAGAAGTACAGTACGATTGCCGGCCGGATTAATTCCCGCGCTAGGCGTTGAATCACTTGCACGAAACTGCCGAGGTTGCCAAAGGCAGACCGGCAATCTCAGATCGAACCAAGCCTACAGGATAATGATGCGGCGGGGTGCGAATGCCAGCCAATGATAAGGGATGGTGACGCCGGTCACATTTGGAAATGATGCAACTCACAGCATTCGACGGGCTTATGGCGCAGAAAGAGAACAGAGCGAAGAGCGAAGAGCGGAGGGCTCAACGCTGGCAGTTATGAGGTGAGAGTCATGCTAAAGACAGAGAAGAGTTTGGAAAGCAAATTGGCTCCGGAAAGCAAGCTGGTGAAACTTGAGAAAATCCTGGTGGGAACAGACTTTTCTGCGGCTTCGGAGCGCGCGCTCGAATACGCCCTGTCGCTTGCGCGGCACTATGAGGCGAAGATTTATTTGGCGCACGTTATCACGAGCGACGCAAACGTGATGCTAGCCCCCGAATTGATGGCGACAACGCACGAAAAAGCAGCGCGCGATGCGCAAGAACGGATGGGGCAAATCCTGATTTCCGGGCGTCGCCGGGAGGTGCCGCACGAGATCTTGATTGAACTTGGGGCATTATGGCCGACGATGCAGACGCTGATCGAAAAGCAGCAAATCGATCTCGTAATTGTGGGCACGAACGGTGCGGGCAGTTTGCAGAAAATTCTTATTGGGTCGGGCGCAGAAGAGATTTTTCGGCAAGCGAAGTGCCCGGTTTTAACTGTAGGACCGGCCATCAAGGGAGAAGTGCCGCGCCATGTGGAATTCAAGAACATTTTGTTCGCGACGGATTTCGGAGTAGGAGCGGAACGTGAGGCAGCTTACGCCTTCTCCTTCGCACAAGAGAACCAAGCGAACTTGACGCTATTGCACGTCGTCAGGCACGCTGAGGATTATTCGGAGCAAGGTCTGTCGCTGAAGCGGGATGCAATTACTCACGAACTGGCAGAGCTGGTACCCGCTGGAGGCGAGTTGTGGTGTAAGCCAGAATTTCGCATGAGGCTTGGCGAGCCCGTCCACGAGATTCTGGAGATGGCGCGAGAGAAGCAAGCAGATCTAATCGTGCTCGGTGCGAAGAGAGGGACGGGACTCGCCGCCGGGCACGTCCCGCGCACAGTTGCTTACCGGGTAGTCTGCGGTGCACCTTGCCCTGTGCTGACAGTGAGGTCTTAATATGCGATACAAGGTTCTAATTAGCGCGCTTCTTCTGCTGGCGTGCGTGACGGCTGCGCAAGACAAACCTGCGGCAAAGAAAGCGAGTACGGAACCGCTGGATGCAGCATCGGGAAGCCAGACTTACCATCAGTATTGCGCTTCCTGTCACGGAGGGAATGCAAAGGGCGGAGGGCCGGCGGCGGAGTCACTGAAAACACCGCCAACGGATCTAACCAAGCTCGCGAAAGGCAATGGCGGAAAATTCCCGTATGAATATGTGAGCGGGGTCGTGCGGTTCGGAAAGCCGATCTCCGCGCACGGGTCATCTGACATGCCCGTTTGGGGACCGATCTTCAGCATGGTTGATTACCACGAGATGGCCATACGGAAGCGAATCAAGAACCTGTGCGACTATCTGGCATCACTGCAAGAGAAATAGACGCTTCGCCGCTGAATCGGATTATTTTTTTGCTTCAACGCAATACAGTATGAAACAGGGCTGGGAACTTCCTTTCAAAGTGCCGGGAGCTGCGCCGCTAATGCTGCAGGCCTTCAACCAACTAGAGTGTGCATCCCAGCATTAAAAGAATTCCAGGCAGAGGATCCACAGCTCTGCTTTTGAGAAAACTGCGGGTTTGGGAAGCATCCGCACACTGAGACGGTCGCAAATCAATCACCAAAACTGAATCTAGAGTTCGGACCTTCCGAGGCAAGCCAACCTAGATAAAGGGAAGCTTTGTTCACTACCAATTCGCCCGGCGACGGCTACGCGGGGGTGATTAGGAGAGTTTAGAACACACCTTGACCTTCTACATGTTGCGGAGTATATATGCAGAAGGCGGAGGTATAGGAAATGCAGCGGAAATCGGATTTGCCGCAAGGAACGCTGGACTTATTAATACTCAAAGTTATTGCGCTCGGGCCGGTGCATGGGTATGCGATCGCGCAGCGGCTTGAACAGGTGTCGCGGCATGTCGTGCAGGTGCCGCAAGGCTCGCTCTATCCGGCGTTGCACCGGCTCGAAAACCGCGGACTTCTGGCGGCGGACTGGAAGGAAACAGAGACGGGGCGCGAGGCGAAATTCTATCGCCTGACGGGGAAAGGGCGCGCGCAACTCGAGACAGAAGCCGCCAGCTGGGAACGCTTGACGGACGCAGTTGCGCTCATTCTGCAACTGTCCGAGGGAGGTGCGAAATGAGCTGGTGGCATCGGCTGTTGCGCCGCAAAAAGATGGAAGAGCAACTCGACAAGGAAGTGCGCTTTCATCTGGAGCAGCACGCAAACGAGCTGATGGCGGGTGGAGTCGAGCCGAGGGGAGCACGGCGGCGAGCCCGGCTGACGCTTGGCGGTGCGGAGAAGGTGAAGGAGGAATGCCGGGACGCGCGCGGGACGCGGTGGCTGGAGGATTTATGGCAGGATTTCCGCTACGCACTTCGCATGGTTCGTCAGCAGCCCGGCTTTTCTGTAGTAGCTATTTTGACGCTCGCGCTAGGAGTGGGAGCTTCGACGGTGATGTTCACCGTCGTTAATGGTGTTTTGTTGAGGCCGCTGCCTTATCCACAACCCGGCAAACTCGTGGCTGTGCACGGCCACACCAGCACCTGGAACACAAAAGCGTTTGGCGAACAAAATCTTGCATACCCTGATTTTCTCGATTGCGTGCGCGAGAGCCACTCTCTGCTCCTGGCTGGCTCTCTCTTCAACGGAGGAACGGTTAGCGGATCGGGCGACCCGGAGTATGTCGACCTGCAGGAAATTTCGTCCAATCTGTTCTCTGTGCTGCGCGTCAATATCGCACAAGGACGCGCTTTCCTGCCCGAAGAGGACCGGACCGGCGCAGCGCCGGTGATAATCCTCGGTTACAGTTTCTGGCAACGCCACTTCGCTGGACGGCCAAATGCTCTCGGTGCTTCGGTTACTCTCGACGGAAAACTCTATACGGTTGTTGCCATCACGCCCGCCGGCTTCCGGGTGCGAGACAGCGAACCGGATGTGATGACGCCGCTGGGTCAAGACACTGCAAAATTCCTGCAGAGCCGCGGACCGCATCCGATTGGCGCAGTGGGACGCTTGGCCCCCGGTGCAACGTTAGCCGAGGCGCAGGCGGAGCTGGACTTGCTCGGGGGCCATCTTGCGGAGCAGTACAAGGACACGAATGCGAATCGCAGCTTCGTCGTGGAGCAACTTCGTCCCAGCGTAGGAGATGTTGGTTCTACACTTTGGTTGCTGCTGGGAGCAGTGGGGCTAGTGCTGTTGATTGCGTGTACCAACGTGGCTAGTTTGCTTTTAGCACGCGCGGTTTCGCGCGAGCGCGAGTTGGCTATGCGCGTGGCACTCGGGGCAGGCCGCGGCAGGCTTGTGCGTCAAAGTCTCACCGAGAGTGCAGTGCTGGGGCTTTCCGGCGGGTTCCTCGGTGTCGGTCTTGCTGCCATTGGGTTCGAGCCGTTTGTGGCGCTTTGGCCGGGAAGTTTGCCGCGCGTGGAAGAGATTCAGCTCGATTGGCGGGTTCTGCTGTTCGCCTTGACCGTCGCGCTGTTGAGCGGCTTTCTATTTGGGCTTGCGCCGGCCTTGCGCGCACCTGTGCGCGAATTAGAACAGGTGCTGCGTGGCGGCGGACGGAGTGTCGCGGGAAGTTCACGGCGTCTACACGGCAGCTTCGTGGTCTCCGAGCTGGCTTTGGCGGTCGTGTTGTTGGTGTCCGCAGGAATGCTGGGGCACACGCTCCTGCATCTGTCGTCCTTGGATCCGGGTGTGAATTTGCGGAACGTACTGGTCAGCCGCATGGCGCTTTCTCCCTCGACACTCGCCAACACAGATCGCATACGTGCGGCCTGGCAAGACGTTCTGGAGCGAGCGCGACGTGTGCCGGGAGTGCAGGCGGTCGCCACCGTCGATACATTTCCGATGCGCCAGGGCTTCAACGAGGTGGGCTACTGGCCATCGGCGGATGTGCCGGCTGAGAATAAACGGCCAAATGCGCTGGCAACGAGCGTGTCACCGGAATATCTGAACGTCATGGGAATTCCGTTGCGTCGAGGACGATTCGTCACCGACCAGGATCGCGTGGGCAGTGAGCTAGTGGTCGTGATTGATGAGGTTTTGGCGAAACAGGCTTTCGACGGACAGGACCCTATCGGCAAGCGCCTGTGGATGCCGGACATGGACTACGGTCCGTTTGTGGTGGTGGGCGTCGTCGGGCATGTGCGCCACTGGGGACTCGCGGGAGACGATCAGGCGCAGGTGCGCGCCCAGTTTTACTATCCGTTCGCTCAACTGCCAGACAAATACTTGAGGCGCTGGTCGGAACTTATGTCCATCGCCGTGCGGACGGAGGTCGCACCACTGAGCGAAGTCGAATCGCTGCGGCGTGAATTGCGAGGAGCTGCGGGCGACCAGGTACTGTACGGGGTTCATACCATGGAGCAACTGGCCGACGACTCCTTGGCCCTACAGCGGTTTCTTTTATTGCTGTTTGGGATTTTCGCAGGCTTGGCCTTGGTGCTGGCGTGCATCGGGATTTATGGAGTGCTGGCCTATTTGACGGGGCAACGCGTGCCTGAAATCGGAATACGAATCGCGCTGGGCGCTAGCCCCAACGGCGTCATGTGGATGGTGCTCAGGCAAAGTCTCGGAATGATTTTGGCCGGCGTTTTTATTGGCGCGGCTGCTGCGCTGGCGGCGGCGCGTGTCATGCTGCGGCTTGTCGAGGGGATGCAGCCTACGGAGCCATCGACCTTTGGCATGACGATTCCTGTGTTGATCGTTGCCGCGCTCTTTGCGAGCTTCCTGCCGGCGCGCCGCGCCAGCCGCGTGGACCCGGTCATCGCGCTACGGCAGGAGTAAGCGCCGCGCTTGCTACCCAACGCGCCTAGGGGCGAGCTGCACCCGGCGGGAGTTGTTTGAGGGGCTCATCATGCGGCTGAGGGCGCGTGGGCAGTTCGCGTTGGCGCGATGCAGCCCAAGCTCAGACTCTCCTGCAGCAACGCTCGGAGCCGCGCGCGGGCCCTGTGAAGCCGAGACTTCGAGTTTCCGATGGACCAATCCAGCATTTTTGCGATTTCCGTGTGCTTGTAACCTTGAATGTCGTGGAGGCTAACGACCAATTTTTGGAATGGGCTGAGCTGCGCCATTGCGCGCTCAAGATTGAGGCGGTCGAGCGAGCCAGCCAAGAGCAGGTCGGTGGAAGCAAACTTCTCGCGGAGGCCCGGGCGATCGCTTTCCCGCTCCTCATTTTCCTCAAGAGGAGATTCGAGTGAGGTTTTTCTTCGCAGGCGCATGAGCACGATGTTAATCGTGATGCGGTGCAGCCAGGTCGAGAAGGCGGATTCGCCGCGGAAGGTGCGGATCTTGCGCAAGACCACCAAAAATGTTTCTTGAGCGAGATCTTCGGCTTCGGCGGTGTTTCCAACCATGCGCAAACAAAGACCGTAGACCTGCGCACTGTGCAACTGATAAATGCGCGCAAATGCGAAAGCGTCTCCGCGCTGGGCACGGTCGATGGTTTCCTTCTCCGGCAGTTCAGCCAGGACGGGCCGCTGCCGTTTCGAGAGCTCCGTGCAATCGATAAATTCCCGCTGTTCGATTGCGTGTGAACTCATCCTATTATTCCCCCAATCAGAATTGATCATGAACTCTTCCGAACTGCGTAGATTAGGCGGGGAACCCGCGTCTTGCCCGACTTATCGTCGCTTGCTGCAATTATTAGTAGAGATGGCCGTAAATTCAGGGGGGCAAAAGTACGGCCACCCGAAGAGCGCTCAACGAGCGCTCAGAAATTGAGCTCGAAGTGAATGACGTCGGAGACGTGGAACCCATCGTCAATCAGACAGATGTGGTCCCCGACAATGACGTAGCGGTAGTGCCGAGGACAGGGAGGCAACCGCTCGAGAAGTTCCTCGGGGACGGGATGGATGCGATGGCGCAGATCGCGATCGAGAACGATGCCAACCTGAAGTCTGGATTCCAAACCAGATGGCAGCCTGTCACGGTCGCGAAGGCCTGGTGGGAGATGGCCGTGGCGTTCGGTGAACCAACCCCTGGCGGTCTGGCGATCGCGGTCCTCGAAGCGAGGACGATCGTGGTCTCTGTCGCGATCTCTGTCGTGATCCTGGGCAAAGGCGCTACCGCCTACGCACGGCAGAGCGAGGGTGAGAAGGGTTACCGCACCAGTAAGAAGCAGGTTACTTGATTTCATGATTTCCTCCGATAGTTAAAGTGGGCGGGCGGTTGCGAAACGAACGGAAAGAGAGCAGATCGAGCTTCGCTAAACCAGCACGCGAGATCGAGCGCTCGCTTGGATAAACGGGGGACCGGCAATTGTCCGGTCCCCTCTCTGTAACTAAAGTTAGCGCTTAAGTTGTGGAGAAGAAGTTTGTAGGGTGGCGATCAGCTCATGGGCTGAAGCCGGAGCGGAGTTGCCAGGTTCGGAAACGATCTTGGCCGCGCTGGCGGAATTGCCGTAGAGTTCGCGATTGGCGTGTTCATCGGGACGTAGCGTCGAGCCATCGAGAGAAACACCGGCAAAAACGCCGCGTGCGCGGGAATAGCTCAGTATTTCGGCGCGCATGTAGGCGTCGGTTTCGGCCGCGGCGGAGCGTCCCTTCGGGCCCGCCGCGGCTGATGCATCGGCTCCGAGTTTTACTTTGCTATGCAAAAGACTGCTGGCGCCGCGATCGTTCATGATCAGAAACACAAAGTCAGTTGCTTCGCCGCCAATTTGAAGGCCAATGCTGCCGCCTTCGAGCGCATACATCGCAGGAGCGCCCCACGGACCTGTGAAATCCTTTCCGGTGCGGCAGACCATGGTGCCGCGGCCGTAACTCCCGCCGACAACGAAAGCGGCCTTCAAGACCGACGGCATCACGACGACGCAGCGGGCTTTATCGATAAGGTCTTGAGGAATATCGTCAGGAACATTGAGGACTTCCTGCATGACCTTTCCCGAGTTTTGAAGCCGATCGTGTTCATCTTTCGCATTGCCGGGATCTTTTGCGAACAGGAGTGTGCCGAAAGCCAACAAGCCAGCGGTAAGGAACACCCTGCTGTTTGTGTATTTCATTCTTTGCGCCTCCTTGCGCGAAACGACATGGCCCCTGGGCGTGATTAGAGACTCTCAAGCGGGCTGATCCGCTGAGGTTTTTCTGTCCCGAACTCTGAGACGCAAGTTTAGAACCAGAAGCGCACCAAATCTCATAAGTCGCTGAAAATTCAAGAGTGTACGGCCAACGAGGAAGAGAGGGTATGTGGGAATTCAAAATCCTAAGTGTGTAGATTTTTCCGAATGAGCGGAGTTCTTGCTCGCGGCCAATTAATTTGTAGAGAGCGGATTCGAGGGACTGGGCGTATTTCTTGCTTGAGCGGAGGGATGCCAATATACTTCGCGGCGCTGGAGTAGCGAGAACGAATGAATCATGTGCGAGGAGGTTTTCCTGTGATGGAGTTTGCGATGTGGAAATTGATGCGCGGAGTTTTAGTGGCGACGATATTCGTGGCGCCGCTCGTCGCGGGTGCCCAGCAAGATTCTTCTACCAAGGACGCTGCCATTGCGCGGAGCAAGGAAGGGAAGAAGCTGTTCGGCTCGGCGGAAGCATTGCGCGTGTCGCGTGTGAGCTCGCCACGGATTTCGCCGGATGGATCGCGCGTGGCGTATCTGGTGGCCGAAAACGAAACAGAAAAGGAGCAAAGTTGGAAATTCGTGACGCATTTGTGGGTCGTTCCGACGAAGGGACCGGCGAGCGCGGCGCGGCAATTCACGCGAGGTGAAAAAAGCGTCTCGAATGTGGAATGGTCGCCGGACGGAAGAATACTGGCGTTCACCATGGACGCCGGTGAAGAGAAGGAGGCAAAGCCACAGGTGTGGTTCATGTATGCGGACGGCGGAGAGCCGTGGCAAGTGACGAAGCACAAGTCCGGTGTGCGCGGATTTCAGATTTCGCCCGACGGGAAGACGCTTTTGCTCACAGCGACGGCGCCTGTGGAAGAAGAAGAAGAGAAGCGCGGCAAGAAGAAGGACGATGCCGTAGTTGTCGATCACGATTTCAAGATGGCGCAGCTCTGGACTTGGAACATCGCGACGAGCGAGGAGAAGCAGATCAGCAAGGGAGATTTCACGGTAAGCGACGCGCGCTGGTCGCCAGACGGGGCGCACGTCGCATTCACGACAAATCCCACTCCGCGCCTGGACGACGGCGCTCTGCAAACGGCATGGGTGCTGGACGTGGCGAGCGGCGCACAGCGAAAGCTGGTGCAAACAGCGGACCCGACGCACACAGCGCGATGGTCGCCGGACGGCAAGTGGATTGCCTATCTGAGCAGCGCCGGGCTGCTGATTTACAAGGAGAATCTTTTTGTTGTGGACACAGGTGGAGGGGC
>JBGPLB010000130.1:0-13846 GCA_041486245.1 Candidatus Acidiferrum sp. | reverse complement strand
TGCACCTTCATCGCCCGCTCCATCCCGGCCCGCGTATAAACCATCCCGGCAACCTCCCGGACTGTGGTCTACCCCAAGCCGCTTCTGAAAAGCGGACATTTCACGTGCTAATAAAGCGGACATATCATGTGCTAACGACACACCTCTTGTTTTCCTTGACAAGAGGTTGAACGTGATGTATTATACTCTCTGAGTAATACTACGAATCGCTTCTGGAACGCCAACGACTCTGCGGTTGGCGTTTTTGCTTTTGGGGCCAACTCATACCCTAAGTCCTTTGTTCGCAACACTTGCAAAATCTGCACAATTTTGGTGCAAATTCGCCGACGTAAGCTCTTTGGAATGAACACTTACATAACTCCCGAAAAACAAGCATCTTGATCTGCTTTAGAATGAACACTTATGAAAAAAAACCAGGGGGGAGGGCAGTTATGGTTAACCACAATCCAGGCGCGGGACATAACACAGGACGCATTCCAGGAGCTCCGCTAAGTACAAGAGACCCCTATACGCACGCGCAATGTCATTCCGAGCGGAGCGAGGAATCTGCTGTTCAAAACACTTGCCCGCGTCGAATGATTCCACTTGTCCTATACTATTTGGACCGACATGAATTTCGATGACTACGAACAAATTCTCTACCAGCAGGACGATGGCTCGGGATGGGTTGCTGAGATCCCCGCAATGGAAGGCTGCTACGCTCTGATGAAGACTCCTGATGAAGCCAAGGCTGAGCTAACGCTCGTTTTCGATATGATTATGGAAGAGCGCAGCGAGCAGAAAAATGCATGAAGTCCAACGCGAACAACTCGAAGCCGACGTCCTGATCGTCGGCGCAGGCCCCGCAGGCCTCTCCTGCGCTCTGCATCTAGCTAATCTCATCAAAAAACACAACGACTCCGGCGCCAAGCCTCAACTCTCCTCCGAAAATATCTACGTCCTCGAAAAAGGCCGCGACATCGGCGCCCACCAACTCTCTGGCGCCATCATGAATCCCAAAGCCCTTGCCGAGCTAGTCCCCGACTTCGAAAAATCCGCTCCCCTCGACACTCCCGTCACCGATTCCGCCGCGCTCCTCTTCACCAAGAACTCTTCCTTCCGTCTTCCCATCACTCCGCCGCCATTCCAAAACCAAGGCAACTACGTAATCTCTCTTAGCAAGCTCACAAAATGGCTAGGCGGCCTCGTCGAAGGCGCCGGCGTCAACGTCTTCAAGGAATTCGGAGGCGCGCAACTGATTTACGAAGGCGACGGCATCGCCGGCGTCATCACCGAAGACAAAGGCCTCGACAAAAACGGCAAGCCCAAAGCCAACTTCACTCCCGGCTACGAACTCCGTGCCAAAGTCACCGTCCTAGCCGAAGGCACCCGCGGCTCGCTCACGAAAGATCTAGTTGCTACAAAAAAACTCGACAACATCAATCCGCAAAGCTACGGCATCGGCATCAAGGAACTCTGGGACGTCCAACCCGGCCGCATCCAGCCCGGTTACGTTGCCCACACGCTGGGCTGGCCCGTCTCGACCGACATGTATGGCGGCGGCTGGATTTACGGCCTCTCCAACAATCGCCTCTCGATTGGCCTCGTCCTCGCTCTCGAATACGCCAATCCCCAATTCGATCCCCACGCCGCCTTTCAAACCTGGAAAACGCACCCGTTCCTCAAGAAAATCCTCGAGGGCGGCAAACTCGTCCGCTACGGCGCCAAATCCCTCCCCTACGGCGGCTGGTACGCCATGCCGCGCACCTACGTCGACGGCGCTCTCATCATCGGCGATTCCGGCAGCTTCCTCGATTCGCAGCGCCTCAAAGGCATTCACATGGCCATCAAAAGTGGCATGCTAGCCGCCGAAACAATTTTCGACGCCCTAAGAACCGGCGATGCCTCCGCAAAAACTCTCAGCGCCTTCTCCAAAAAAATCGAGCAGAGCTATATCAAAAGAGAATTGTGGCAAGTCCGCAATTTCCACCAATCCTTTCAACACGGCATGTTCCGCGGCTTCTTCCACGCCGCTCTCCAGCAAATCACCGGTGGCCGCGGCCTCATCGATCCCATGCACGCCCACGCCGGATACCTAGCTTACGAAAAAATCAGCGGCCGCCCCGCTCCGGAAAGCTTCAAGGGTGACGGCAAACTTACCTTCGATCGCCTAACCGACGTCTATCACTCCGGCACGCGCCACGAAGAGGATCAACCTTGCCATCTCGTGGTCAGCGACCTGAATATTTGTTCAACAAAATGTGTCGTCGAGTACGGCAACCCTTGCCAGTATTTCTGTCCCGCTGCGGTTTATGAAATGACTAAGGAATCCACTGGCCAGCCGAAGCTAAAAATCAATTTCACCAACTGCGTCCACTGCAAAACCTGCGACATCGCCGACCCCTACCAAATTATCAACTGGGTTGTTCCCGAGGGCGGTGGCGGCCCCAACTACGAAGGCATGTAAAAATTTTCGCTCTACGACACCGATCGCAAGTACATCATCTTCGAACAAATTCTCGTCTCACCCGCCTCGTGACCATAGCCGGCGAAAGAACGAGCGCACCCGGTCGAGAACGGAAGCCTCCGGCGGAGCCGGCGCATGTAAAGGAGCACTTACGACGGGCGGCTGCGGCGGCGTCGCGGCAGCTGTAGCCACCGCCTCCCCTTCAACGCGCCCCTGAAATATCAATGTTGGGCGCACTCGTAAGCGCCGCACAATCACCATCAGCCTTGGGTCCGGTTCAGGCTGCACTTTCGCGCTCGCGTCAAATCTCAGCGGAGGCGGATACACCTCGTAGATCGGCTCTTCCTTCGTGGCAGGCTTTTCAGCAGATGCCGCTGAGTTGCTCGCATTTTGTGCCGCTTCGCTTTTTGCAGTTTCTCCAGCTTCGGACCGTGCGGGTATCGCGCTCTCAGGCCTCGGCACGGCGGGAGCCTTCGCGATTTGCAATTCGCAGTTGCAATGCCCAGCGCCGTTCCGAAGGGTGTCGATCTGCCCGTTCGCCAGTATCACATCGCCGCCCTGCGGTACCATCACGCTCTGCCCGCTGAGCTGTTGCTCCAAGCGCATCGCGCCGCGATAGGTGCGAATGCACATTGTTCCAGGGCTCTCGAAGCCCACAAGAATTTCTCTCGGGTCGTCGCCTATCGCCACCGACTGTGCCTGAATCTGTGCTGTATATACGGTCAGCGCAGGTTCCCGCTCGAGCCGTGCGCGTATCGCGCCGCTCTCCAGTGCCACCGTCAAAGATCCGCCGGATTTCAACACCGAAAAATGCGCCGGCCCGCAAATCGAAATCTGCCCGCCTTCGACAAGACTAATCCGCGCCTGCCCCGATTTCACACGCACGTCGCTCCCGCTGCGCAATATCGTTTTCACCTGCCCGCCGACAACTTCTACCCTCATGGGCCCGGTCACCGCGATATCCTGGCCTTCGATGACGCCCACGGCATCGCCCGCTGGCTGGTCCGACGCGGCCGCAACTGCAACAAGAATCGCGACGCAGAGCATCGCACCCACGACGCCAAAAAATCGCGCGCGCCGCGGCACTTCGCGTTCATGCTCCCGAAGCAGCACTCTTAATTCGTCTCCCACAACCTAGGCAAGAAACTCTCGCCTATACTATACGTCAGGCGTCTCTTTCTCAGGCGCATCCAGAAACCATGACCGCACCCGACGCATCCGGCCAGACACTGCCCGAACCCGCACACGATGCCGCGAAGAAAATCGCTGCGGAATCAATCAGCGCGCACTACGACACCCGCCTTCCGGAATTACCCTGGTCTCGCCGCATCCAAATCCCCTTCATCGCCGCCGCGGTCTACAGTGTAATTCGCATTCTCGGTCCCACCCTGCGTTATGAAGTCCTCGGATGGCAAAACGCCGAGCGCGTCCACGCCGCAGGCAAGCGCTGCATCTGGGCCTTCTGGCACCGCATCATCATCCCCATTGTCTGGTGGCACCGCAATCACGGCGTCGTCGTGATGAACACCACCGCCTTCGACGGTCAATGGACTCGCAAAGTCATCGAGTGGCTTGGGTTTGGCACCGCACAGGGAAGTTCTTCACGCGGAGGTCTTCGCGGATTGGCGGTCATGGCTCGCCGCCTCGAAGAAGGCGTCGATTGCGCCTTCACCATCGACGGTCCGCGCGGCCCTCGCTACGTCGCCAAGCCCGGCCCCGTCATGCTCGCCAGAAAAACGGGCTGCCCGGTCCTCGTTTTTCACATCGGAGTTGACCGCGGAAAAACCTTCGAAAAAACTTGGGATCATTTCCTCCTGCCCGCTCCGTTTGCGCGTGCCGTAATCCTCTTCGCTCCGCCCATTTACGTCCCGCCAGACGCCAACGCCGAACTCCTCGAAGCCAAGCACGCCGAAATGCAAAACGAACTCGAACGCGTCAGGGATATCGCCGAATCCTGGTTTTCTCTTAGCGAAACAGACCGTCAAAACTTCCGCGCCGAATTTTCAAAATAGTGGGACAGACATTCTTGTCTGTCTCCCGTTTGTCCTAACGCCCCTCAAGCATCAGTCCAGGCGTCAGTACTTTTTCCGTGCCAACCCACTCACTCGGCTCAATTCCCAGCCCGCTCGCCCAGCTTCACCGGCAAATCCATTTTCTTTCCGCCCCGATACACCGTCACGCTCACGGTGTCCCCTGGCCTCTTCCGGTTCAACACCACGTTCATATCAAACTGACTGGCAATTTTCTGTCCGTCGATCGCCACAATCACGTCCCCGCCAATCGCGATTCGCCGCATCCCTGCCAACGCTTCGCGGTCTCCTCCATGCAGCCCCGCCGCTGCCGCGGGACCTCCTCGTGTTACTCCCTCGACCAGCAATCCTTCCTTCACGGGAAGATCGAGCGCCTCCGCCAGCCATCCGCCCACGTCCAGCGTCTGCGCGCCAAGAAACGCCTGCCGCACTCGTCCTTCCGTCATCAAATCGTGCGCAATCCTCTTCGCCGCGTTCACCGGAATCGCGAAACCAATTCCCGCCGTCGTCCCGCTTGGAGTATAAATCGCCGAGTTAATCCCAATCACTTCGCCATGCGAATTGAGCAGCGGCCCCCCCGAATTTCCTCGATTAATCGCCGCATCCGTTTGGATCGCCTCGTCGATGTACGTCGTTTGGCTCGTTTGCACCGTCCGGCCCAGCGCGCTCACCACTCCTGTCGTCAAGGTGCTTGCAAACCCAAACGGGTTCCCGATCGCCAGAACTTTTTGCCCCACTTGCAGCTTCGATGAATCCCCGAGCGCCAGCGCCACAAGCGGCTTGCCTTTCGGCTCGATCTTGATCAGTGCCACATCGTTCCGCTGGTCCGCTCCGATAAATTTCGCCGGGTACCGGGACTGGTCGCCCAGCACCACCTCAATCGATTGCGCTTCCTGCACCACGTGAAAATTCGTCAAAATGTACCCGCGAGGATCAATCACGAACCCAGACCCCGCTCCTTCCACCGGCACAGGGTCCATGAAAAAATCATATGCTGTTGCCTTCGTCAGAATATTCGCCACCGCCGCCGACGCCTGTCGATAGACCCGTACGTTGATGGACTCCTCGTCCGTGAGCGCCGCGTCGCGCTGTGCAACGTCCGTCAGCCCCGCTCCCATCGGCAGCGCCTCCACCTTTCTCGGCTGGCGTTGGCCCCACCGCCCTCCCGCCCAATAGGCCCCGGAAATCAGCACCACCGCGACAATCACCAGTCGCGTCACATTCGATATTTTCCCCGCGCTCATATTCGCAATCCTTCCCCGACTCCATCTAGATCTTCCGTTAGCACCAGAAAATTTCCGCCAGGACTCTGTAGTGGCGGGCCTTTAGACCCGCTCGTTTCTTAGACGCGCCCCCGCCGCTCCCCGCTTCAGCTTGGCCGCCAGTTCGTCCACTTGCCGCCTCGTCTCCTCCATCGACCCCGAGCAATCAATCTTTTCCGTAGCGTACCGCAGCTTTTCCTCCGCGGGCATTTGCGCCGCAATCCGTCGCTGCGCTTCCGCTTTGCTCAGCCCTCGCTCGAGCAAGCGCTCCATCTGCTGCTCCGGTTTACACCATGTCACGATCAATCCATCCAGTTTTTTCTGATACCCCGCTTCCACCAGCAGCGCCGCTTCCACAAACGCCGCGTCCCGAACCCCGTCTTTCTCCCACTCCGTGAATTTCCGATGAATCTCTGCCTCCACCCGCGGATGCAAGATGGCGTTTAGCCGTTCCAGCTTCCCACCGTCTGCGAACACTACTGCCCCAAGCTTCCCGCGGTCAATTCGCTTCTCTTCATCCAAAATGCCTGCCCCAAATTCGCGCACAATCTCGCCATAGGCCGCCTGCCCCGGCTCGATCAACGTATGCCCCAGACCATCCGCATCAATCACGTTGAATTCCAGCTCGCGCAGCATTCCCGCAACGGCGCTCTTGCCGCTCGCGATTCCTCCCGTAAGGCCTAGTCGCTTCATTCTGTATTTTATCGCGCGCCAGCGCTGGCCGGCCCGCCCGCAGGAATCGTCCGCGGAATTGCTTTCGCGCGCCGCATCCGCGCCGCCTTCACCGTATTGCTCATCAACATCGTAATCGTCATCGGCCCCACGCCTCCCGGCACTGGCGTAATCGCTCCCGCCGTATTCAGCGCATCCGGATGCACATCTCCCACCAGCGCATTCCCCTTCGCCTTGAATTTTTCCAGCCGCGCGGGAAAATTTCGTAACAGCCGCTCTGCCTCCGCCGCATCCGTCACGCGATTCGTCCCCACATCAATCACCGTCGCGCCCGGCTTAATCCAATCCGCCTGCACAAACCCCGCCTTGCCCATCGCCGCCACAACAATGTCCGCGCGCCTCACCGTTTCCGGTAAATCCCGCGTCTTCGAATGGCAAATCGTCACGGTCGCGTTCGCATGCATCAAAAGCAAAGCCATCGGCTTCCCCACAATATCGCTCCGTCCCAGCACCACCGCGTTCGCTCCTTCGATCGCGATATCGTTCCGCCGCAAAATCTCCATGCACCCCGCCGGCGTGCACGCCACCAGCCCCGGCCGCCCGCTCACCAACTTCCCCAAATTCACCGGATGAAACCCGTCCACATCCTTCGCCGGATCAACCGCCTCCAGCACGCGCTTCGTATCCACCTGCGCCGGCAATGGAAGCTGAATCAAAATCCCATCCGTATCATTGTCCCGGTTTAAATCCTCCACAATCGCCAAGAGTTCCGCCGTGCTCGCGCTAGCCGCCGGCGCGATCAACCCGCTGCCCATCCCCAATTGCTCGCAAGCCGCAATCTTGCTTTTCACATAAAGCTGCGACGCCGGATTCTCTCCGACCAAAACTGCCGCAAGCCCCGGCCGTATCCCCGTCGACTCCAAAATCGCCACTTCATCCTTCAACTCCGCAAAAATCGCGTCCCGTATCTTCGTCCCATCCAAAATTCGTGCCGTCATTCCATCCCCTGTAGCGCCTGGCTTTAGCCCGGCTCTTCTCGAATGCTGCCAACTTGCAGTCGCTCGCCAGACGTTCCCCGAACGCCGAACGTAACAAATTGTCCCCCACTTCGCCCCCCTCTGTCACGCTAGCTCAACCCTGCGTATCGTGTCGGTTTCCAGCTAGAGCGTTGATCGTCCACTTGGCGCTTCAGAAGAGTTAAAATCGCAATGGGTGCCATGGACTCAGAAATTAGAACGGTCGTCACCTTCGAGAGCACGGCCTTTAACATGGCCGAGCCAAAAGACTATTTCATAAACCCGTGCTGTTTCGGAGACGACGTGGCGAAGTGGCTGATCGGCGAACTTCGCAATCAGGGGATGGAGGCTAACGAAAACCCTGGTCAGGAAGATTTCGGCTGGTATCTGAATTTTGAAGTAACTGGTAACGGCCACACTTTTGTGATCGGGCATCGCCCAACCGGGGAAAGTGAGGCAGGGACGTGGATTGGATGGCTAGAGAGGAACCGGGGTTTCATCGGTTCTCTATTGGGCGGACGCAATCGCGGAATTCAGCTTTCGGCAGCCATAGCAATTCACAGAATCTTATCGGGTTCTCCCTTAATTCGAGGCGTGCGCTGGCACTTTCAACGCGATTTCGACAAGGGGCATGAGGAACATGGGGCATCCTCGCCGCAAGCGCCTTTGTAGATGAAGAGTCTAAATCACACGGTCACGTAAGTCTAAGTTGATCGGATTACAGCAAACCTACCCACCATCCAAACCTGTCATCCCGAGCAGAGCCAGGGATCTGCTTTTCTCTTCCTCTGCGCACTCTGCGCCTCTGCGTTATCTTTTTCTTTGCTCCGTCTCTCCGTCTTATAATCTTCCGCATGTCAACAGGTGCCCCATCCCCTTCTCAACCCTCCCCACACCTCCGCATCCACTCCACCCAAATCTTCGTCCGCGATCTCGACCGTAGCCTGCGCTTCTACCTCGACCAACTCGGCTTCCACCTCGCCTATGACGTCAAGCTTCAATCCGGGGAACGCCTCGTCGCCGTCGCTCCTCCCGACGGCTCCGCCGTTCTTTCCCTCATCGCCCCCAAGCCAGATTCTGTGCAATACAAGCTCGTTGGCCGTTCCACGCAAGTCGTCTTCATCACCGAAGATGTCGTCTCTAAATACAAAGAGTGGTCTCTCCGCGGCGTCCGCTTCAACCACACTCCCCGCCTGCGCCGCATCAAGTTCGATCCCGCCAACTCCAACACGGCCCGCGGCCCCACCCAATCCCCTTTGCTCGGCGAAGAAACCTCCATCTGGGGCGGTGTCTCCACCCGCTTCCGCGACATTGACGGCAACATTTTCTCCCTCGTCAGTTTCGACGAAGTTACCCACGCCCTCGAAGCCCAGCGTTGCGCTTCCGCAGCAAAGCTCGAAGCCGAACGCCGCACCGCACAAGAACTTGAAATCGCTAACGAAGTCCAGTGCCGCTTTTTTCCGCAGATTCACCCGCCGATCCGCAGGCTCGACTACGCGGGTCACTGCTTCCCGGCACGCGCCGTCGGAGGCGACTATTATGACTTTCTTGATCTCGGCCCCGACCGTTTCGGCCTGGTCATCGGTGACGTTTCCGGCAAGGGCATCGCCGCCGCGCTTCTCATGGCCAATCTGCAAGCCAATCTCCGCAGCCAATGCGCGATCTCCATCGACCAGCCCCAGCGCCTCCTCCGGGCCGTCAATCAACTCTTCTCCCAAAACACTCCCGACGGCGCCTTCGCCACCCTCTTCTTCGCCGATTACCACGTCCATTCTGGCTGCCTCCGCTATGTCAATTGCGGCCATTTGCCCGCACTCATCCTCCGCGCTGACGACTCGATCGACCGCCTCGATGCCACCGCCACTGTCCTCGGCATTTTCAAAAAGTGGGATTGCGAAATAGGCGAGCGCACCCTCTGCCCCGGCGAGACGCTAGCCCTCTATACTGACGGCATCACCGAAGCCTTCAACGAAAATCGCGACGAGTTCGGCGAAGGCCGCCTCATTGAGTCCCTTCGCCGCCATCGCACTCAACCCTCTCAATCACTCCTCGAGAGCATCGTCGCCGACGTCCGCCAATTCAGCCCACGCGAACAACACGACGACATCACCCTCATCATCGCCAAATCTGCACTGTCTTCCGTCTGAATTTGTTTCCTCGAGCAGCACTGTCGCTCGGAGAGTAGGGAGAGAATCTGTTTCTTCGTTTCCTGCTCACTGTTGGGGAATCGGCGGCTCCAACTGCACGCCCAGCGGAATTGTGCTGTAGATGGCGTCCACACCTAGCGACGCGAAGAAGTTCCAATCCGCTTCTGTGTTGGACGGATCGGCAAACACACGTAAGCCGAGTCCGTGGGCTGCCGACACAAATGCTGCGCCGCTGCCCGGTTGCGCCTGTTCAGCTGGCCCGAAAAAGTTCATTTCGCCCCCTACCACACGAACACCGAGTCCCATTCCAGTCGCCAGGAATTGTTGTGGTGAAGCATAGCCTGGCAATCGGAACACCGGGCCAATCTCGGCCCAAGTCAGCCCCAGCGAGTTTTTCTTGTTGATGATGGTGACCGGCAGCCCCGTAATCGCCGTAATCTGGGCTGGACTCAGCAGCTGCAGCCCCGAAATATCCAGTTCGCGCGGGATATCAGGCGCGGTTTTCCCCGCAAGATCGAGCAAGGCTGGCGAGAACGAATCGAAAATCACTTGGCGATCCATCTTCGCCTTTCGCACTTCATTCACTGCCGCGGACACTACTGCCTCTTCAAGTTCGTCCGCCGGATCGCAATGCGGCGAAAACGCTTTCAGCTCGACGATGAAGATGCCGCCCAGGTCGTCGCCGGCTCTTTCGTTAAATTCGCGCGCAACATTGAGCACCTGGCGCAACTCCGGGATGTACGGCAAGCGCTGTTGGAGCTGGTCGAGCGTCAAAGAGTGAATGCACGTAAAGTCATTCAAATAGTCGTTGTGGAAAACAGCCAGTCGCCCGTCTTGCGTCAGTTGCACGTCCACTTCGACGACGCGCGCGCCCAGGCGGTAGGCGTCACGCACAGATTCAACCGTGTTCTCTAGCGGTAAGTTTGGGTCTTCGCCTTCATTCGGCGCGACTCCGTGGTGCCCAATAGCAATCGGCCTTACCGTAAGCCGCAGAAAGTCCTCCGCCGAGCTGCGTTCATGATCGTGATTTTCCTGCCGTGGCTCACCAGCCAACGCGATCGGCCCGAAAGTCATCAGGACCAGCATCCCAAGCCATGAGACCAAGCTTCTTGCCGCACTCATTCTCATTTTGAAACCTCCAGAAAAATCGCCCGAGCGCAAGCCTACGAAACACAATTGAACGTGGCAAGCGGCAAGCGACGACTCGTCACCGGAACGCACTCATGTCGCTCATTGTCGCCTGAAATGCGAGGACTAGCGGCGCCACGGCCTCGGCGCCAGGGCAGGCGATTCAGACTTGCAACCCTCTCTTGGTCAGATAGTTACCAAGACTCCTGAATCTCCTAAAAGCTTTCTTGCACCGATCAGAATCCGAACTCGGACTTCTCATCCCGCCACTTACTGTTCTAGCCCGATGCGATTCATCAAATTCCGAAATCGTGGCTCGGCGCGCAGAGAATCAGCAAGCGGGTCAACGGCAAGATAGACAAGCCGGTCGTTGCGTTCCTGATAAGCCGTGTCCAGCCAGTCGAGAGCATGGGATTTTTCTCCCAACCCCTCATAGATAGCCGCGAAGTAAAGCGCTGAAATGTAGCGCTTACTGTTGAGTTTGCGGAGTTCGGCGAGTACCCTGCGTCCCCCGGCTGGATCTCCCGACAACGCCAGAGAATTTCCATACAACGCGATCATGATGGGATGGTCCCCGGAAACTTTTCGCCCCACAGAAAACGCTTTTAGTGCCTCCGGATACATCTTTTTTTCGCGGTAGGCGGATCCAAGCCACAGGTATGCCGGCCAGTACGTCGGATACTCCTCGATGGTGTGCTGGGCGTGGGCAATGGCTGCGTCATACTGCCGCTCGTGGTAAAGGATTTCAGCCCGTACCGTATTGAAAAGAGGTGAAACTGGGTCGAGGTCCAGCGTGTACGCATTTTCCTCTTGGGCCTGCGCCAGCCGGTTCCGGGCCAGGCAAAAATGCGCGTACCACTGATGCGCAGTCACATTATTCGGATCAAGGGCGAGGGCCTTTTGAAATTCTTGCTCGGCTGCCTTGAAATCCCATTCATAGCTGAACGCAACATTGGCGAGCACCGCGTGTGCCTCGGCCAGGTTCGCATCGAGTTGGAGCGCGCGCTCCGCAGCTTGACGCGCCTTGGGCTTGGCTTCGATGGGACGCACATCGTCATAAGGGACCTGGCTCAACAGTGCGTAGCCGCTGGCCAGCCCCGCGTAGGCCAGCGCGTAATTCGGATCTTTCTGGATGGCCTGCTGGTAAGCTTCAATGCTCTTGGGCACATCGCCGCGATTGGTCCAGTAGAAGCGCCCTTGCAGGTAGGCGTCGTAAGCCTCTGCATTGACGGCTCGCGGCGCCGCAAGCGCGGTGCGGCTCGCGCTGCCCGTTCCCACGGGAAGCGCCACACGAATTTGTCCCGCGACCGCTGTCGCCACCTCATCTTGCACCCGCAGTATGTCACCGACGTCACCCGTGTAGGAATCTGCCCACACTTGCGTTTGGTCGCCCACCTGCACCAGTTGCAGATCAATGCGAACCTGATTCCCGCCGCGCCGCACGCTGCCTTCGAGGGCGTACTGCACTTCCAGCGAACGGCCGACATCAGCAATCGATTTCCCGGCCAGGCGCTTCGAGGAATCCGCATCGATAACTCCTAAGCGCTGCGGATTTAGACGCCCAAGCTGCGTGATCATTTCATCGGTCAGGCCTGCGCTGAAGTAATCCTGTTGTGAATCTCCGCTTAGATTCTTCAGCGGGAGGACCACGAGCCGAATCTTACCGGTCGCCGGTTTCGGACCAGCAAATCGGAATCGTTGCGAAAACAGAAAAAGGCCTAGAACTGCTGCTAACCCCAGGGTAACGGTGATTTGAACGCGGGTCACACGCCAGCGAGTAGTTCCTGTGGTCTTCTTGTCGCTATCACTGGACAACTCTGAACCACCGTTTTCAACGACAACGTCGACCTTCGGACCCACTGAGATGTTGGGATCAGCAGTTGCAACCACGGACACCTCGACGGGAGGATCGGCTTCGGAATGATTCCCATTGCCGGACCCTGCCTCTGCCGGAAAGTTCGGAGGCTGCCTCTCTGCGTACCACGCGTCTAGTTCGGAGGTGTAGGCATAAACAGTGCTGCCGCTGTTGAGTTGAAGGCGGTGAACGGGCAGACCGTATTCCTTCTCCCACCGCTGCACCGTCCGTTTGTCCCTTCGGAGATAACTTGCAATCTCTTTCCAGGATTCGAGACGCTGACCGGTTGGGAAACCACCGTCAGGGTTACCCACTCCAGGGCCGGTATCAGACATGCGCTGCCTTTGGGGGACGCAACTTGGCGGCCATTATACCCGAACGCCATAGCTCGTGCAGGTAGTCGCCCGGGCAAACGTGTGAGTGGTAAGTCCAATCCCGATGCCATCTTCCCGCACCCTTGCTTCCAAGGAGAAAGACTCGCCTCGAAACGCCAGCGCTGCCGTCCTCGGCATTTTCAAAAAATGGGATTGCGAAATCCGCGAGCGCATCCTCTGCCCCGGCGACACCTTCGCCCGATACACCGGCGGCATGATCGAGTCTTTTAACGAAGTCCGCGATGAATTCGGCGAAGCCCGTCTGATCGCTTCCCTCCGCCGCCACGGTTCCCTCCCGTCACAATCAATCTTCCACTCCATCGTCGCCGGCGTCCGCCAATTCGCCCCCCGCGAACTACACAGCGACATAACCCTCATCATTGCCAAATCCGTCCATCCGCAACCACCCGCCAATCGCCCCCAGCAGTCTTCAGTATAGTGTCAGTCTTCAGTTGCGGCGTTTATCGGGACTTAGGCTCTAGTTGGTCCCGTTCGAGATTAGTTCCGAGTGGCCGACCATCCGGGTATGCACGCCGGTTTGTGGACACTTGCACATTTGTCAGTACTAATCCGGGAGGCATTACTTCCGGGTTGCCCGTTATACGCCCGCAATCGTCAAGAAGGGCAACTGGCGTTTCCAACTCCCCACAACCGGACCTCTGGGGAGGAGGAGAATTCACTTGTCAACTGTCTGCGGCGTGTCGCAGTTGTTCCCGCGTCTCTTGCCTCTATTCTTGCCTCATTCGCAGTTACAAGCATCTCTTGGGTGTAGCCCAGCATCAGACGAGTACCACTAATTAAAGAACGGATCGGTTGGGGAGGAAGGGTCAAGAAATAATTGGTCGCTTCGAATCGAGCCGTTTGGATCGAGCCGGACGATGCGCACATCCGTAGCCGTGGTGAGAATTGCCGAAAT
>JBGPLB010000129.1:0-13951 GCA_041486245.1 Candidatus Acidiferrum sp. | reverse complement strand
GATCGGAAGATTCGGAATCTCTTTCAGCTCGCCGGCAACCTGCGAACTATCGCCCGTGAACGCCATTTTCCTGTCGTCATAGTCCGGCGCAAACGCTCCTCCCGGCTTGCCCGGATCCTCCACGCCTGCGTACGCAAACTGCGTGTTCCACCACATGAATTTCCTGTAGTTCAGCTTTGCATGCAGCGTGATCTTCTCCCCCGCATGGTCCGGAATATGCAGTCGGAAATGCGCCGTGTCGGCCGCCCCCGGTGGAATCAAATGCGCATACATGGTCGCCCGGTTCGCCCACGCGTTTCGTTTGTTGATGGGATTTCCGTGCGCATCGATCAGCAGCGACTTGTAAAAATGCGCGCCCTTCTCGACGGGCCCCTTACCATCGTCCTCCACTTTGCCGCTCCAGAAAATGGTCTGCCCTTTTTCGTCGACAGCCTGCAGCTCCAGCCACACGTCGAACGCATCGACCGTCCCGCCAGGGAAAAAATGCCCCACTTTTCTTGTACGCACCACCACATCCACTCGCACATCATCCCCGCGCCGCACCCCAGCATCCACCGCTCCCAGCGGCGCAGTGATCGGTCGCACTTCGCCTGCCGCTCCCGTCGGCGTCAATATTTCCGCTTCCTCTCCCACTGCAAATGTCGTCGAGAGTTCGGGCTTCGCCCCGCCCCCAGCCGCGGCTTCCGCGTTCTCTTTCCCCGCTGGCGACACCGCGAAAATATCCACTGTCAGCTGTTTGTCCTGCAGGAAGCGTATGCTCGTCTCCAACTGCTGCGCATCCTCGTTCGCGGTTGGCACCGCTGTATTGGCGCCGGGGAAGCGGTGCGAGTGCACAAAGCCGTTCACATTCCCCGCGTCCTTCGATGCCACCTGTGGCATGTGGCAATCCGCGCACATCATCGGATTCGCCGGATAGTAGAACGACCGCGCGCCTTGCCCCGACACGCCGCTGGCCTGCCAGTTGTCGTATTCATTGAAGCCGCGCACCCAGCGGTAGCGGTTCACGGGCACATCCAGATGCACTTTGTGGCACGTCGCACAAAATTCTGCAACTTGCGTTCGCATGAACGGCTTTAGGAATGTCCGCCGGTGCGGTTCCGGGTTAAGGTTCACAACAAAGTCGTGCAGCCTCCGCACTAGAGGATTTTCGCTCGCTGCAAGCTCGTGCAGTTTCGGATACTCCAGCGTAAAGTCGCCCTGCCCCATAGTGCTCTTCACTTGCACGATGCTGTGGCACATCAGGCAGCTCAACCCCGCTTTTGCCGCGGGCGTATCTTCAATCTGCCGAATCGGCGTATCAAACATCCCGCTGAACAGCAGCGACGGGTCGTGGCATCCCGCGCACCATTTGGAAGACCGCACCCCCGCCACGTCTTGCATGTACTCGATGCTCTTGCGGTACCACTGGTTGTTGAACGAAGAAAAGTGATGCGCCGAACTGTTCCACTGCTTGTAAATATCCTCATGGCACCGCTCGCAAGCCTGCGACTGCATGAAATATTTTGCGGGGATGTTGACGCCGCCCTTGGTCTGCGCCGAGCTCGGGAAGAATTTCCCCTTCGGACCGTCTCCTTCGTCATCCATAGTGGCCGGGGAAATTGGCGGGTTCGAAATGCGGAAAGCGCTGTTCCATGCCACCGTGCGGTACCACCACGCCCCCGCCGAGATTCCCGCTACAACGGCGATCAGCGCCGCGGACCGCAGGACATACTGCACGCCTCCCGCGCCCAGCCACCCGCGCGAAGCCAGCCACGAGCCAGCAAGAAACGTCACACCCAGCACACACACAAAAATGTGTGCGTAGAGCAATTTCTTCATTGGCAAAGGCGTGCCCGTAAAAATAAGCCCCACGCCGATTACTGCGCCCACCGCCACCAACAGCCAGCCAATGCGCGCGCTCAGCGTGCTTGTCCGCAGCAATTCCCAAAGAAACGGCAAAAGGAGCGCCGTCAGAAGGATTCCAGCGCCCGCATGAAACAGAACCACAAGAATGTAAGGAATATTTGCCGAAGGGAAGCTGTACAAATACACGGCGCTCGCAGCCAAAGCTATCACGCTGCGCGAACGCCACTGGCTCATTGGGCCTCTCGCCACTGGGAAGAATTCATTCTCGCAAACTCACCGCCACAAATAAAGGCGGCCGGCGCTGTGCGGGCGTCCGGCCGCGGGTGCTTTGGGGTGCCTCCACGTCGCCATAAACTCGGAAAGGTAGGAAGCAAACTACTTGTTGTGCGTGTTATAGCGAGGGCACAATGAACTGGCAATAGTGCAAAACGACTAGAACGCAGATTATTTTGTAATCCCTTTAGTTTCAATGATTTCGTAAGCCTTCCCGGTGATCAAATCCTTGTACTCCTCGGTCCTCCCGCTAGGCCATTCGATGACCACCCGCTCAATCTTCCCGCTCTTTCCAACACCAAAAGTCACGGGCAGTTCGGATTGCGACAAATAACTCGACCCTCCGCGTACCACTCTCATTTGGCTTTGCCCGCCGAGGAAGATCCGTACAGCAGCCCCAATCGCATCGCGGTTCGATTTTGTTCCCACAAGCTGAAATCGAATGCTGCGGTTTCCTTCGTTCAAATCATTTCTATATAAGTACGCCGGCCCGTTATTCGTCGTCATCAGCAAATCCAGGTCCCCGTCGCGGTCGAAGTCTCCGTAGGCAAGGCCGCGTCCTACGATCGGAGTTTCAAAGCCGCCGCCAAGTTGCCGCGCGACGTCGCGGAATTTTCCGCCGCCTTCATTCAGGAAAAGTTGCGGCGCTTGTGCGTAACCGACGTTACCGTGAATATTTCGCACCGTCTCGTCGATATGCCCATTTGCCACGGCCAGGTCCAGCCAGCCGTCCAGGTTAACGTCGAAAAAAGCGCAGCCAAACCCCAGCGTGTTGCGTGAAGGCGCGCCTAGCCCTGCTGCCATCGCAATATCATCGTATGTCCCCGAGCCTCCGGACTCTCTGCCAGCGGACCCTGTGTTCGCGGAATGGTACAGTCCGATCATTTCATTATCGAAGTTGGTGATTGCCACGCCGGGCTTGCCCGTATTTTCAAAATCCCCGGTGTCGATTCCCATCCCGGCTCTGGCTTTTCCATCCGCGCTGAAGGCAAGCCCCGCCTCGACACCTACATCCTTGAATTTTCCGTTCCTCAGATTCTTGTAAAGCTTGTTGGGTTGCGTGTCGTTGGCCACCAGCAAGTCCGGCCAGCCGTCTTGATCGTAGTCGAACATGGCCACGCCCAGCGATTTCGAGCTGCTGTCGAAAATTCCGCTCGAAGCTGTCACGTCCTCGAATGTTCCATTCCCGCGATTGCGAAAAAGCCAGCAGGTGTCTCCGCGATACGCTTCCGGCGTGCAATAGGATTTGTGCGTTCCGTCCAGGCTGCAAAATACATCATGCTCGGGTGACCAGCGGACGTAGTTACACACGAAAAGATCCAGCAGGCCATCACGGTCGTAGTCGAGCCATAGCGCGGACGTGCTGAGCCCTTGTGGCCCTTGCAAACCGCTCGCTTCCGTGGCGTCAATAAACGTGCCCTTGCCTGTGTTTCGGAAGAGCCGGCTTTGTCCCACGCAACTGATGAATAGGTCGGGAAAACCATCGTTGTTGAAGTCGCCGGCCGCAACGCCCATGCCGTAGAGTTCCACGTCCAGCCCAGCGGCGCGAGTCACATCGCTGAATGTCCCGTTTCGATTGTTCCGGTAGAGCTTCAGCGTCGATCGCTGCCGCCGGTGGCCCGGCCAGTCCATTCCGTTGAGGAGCAGGATGTCCTGCCAGCCGTCGCGGTCGTAATCGAGGAACGCGCAGCCCGATCCAAGAGTCTCCGGCAAGAGCTTTCCGCCGTAGGCGCCGCTGTTGTGCTGAAACTGAATCCCTGCGGCCGCGGTCACATTCGTCAGATG
Source organism: Candidatus Acidiferrum sp. (assembly GCA_041486245.1). GTDB lineage: Bacteria > Acidobacteriota > Terriglobia > Acidiferrales > UBA7541 > Acidiferrum. The sequence goes on along the minus strand of JBGPLB010000129.1, from coordinate 10,048 downwards.
AAAGCCGGGATCAACGGGTGATTGCGCGAGCAGGCGCGCCGGCGAAATGGCGGCCCCGATTCCCGTCGCGCACGCGCTCCTCAAAAAATCGCGCCGCCTCAAGGCAGATTCACCAGGCCGTTTCTAATCGCGTAAACCACAAGCTCTGCCGTCTTGTGAATTCCCAGCGCGTCCATGATGTTCGCGCGATGCACGGATATCGTATTCGCGCTCAGATTCAACTCCGCGGCGATCTCCTTATTCGATTTTCCCGCCACGATGCGCTGTAGCACTTCGAGTTCTCGCGGCGTCAGCCCGCCTTCGCGTTCGCCCTTCAGTGCGCTTGGATGCGCTACTTGAGGATCGAGAACTTTTTCACCTTTCGCCACGCGTTTGACCGCGTTCGCCAAATCGAGGTCCATTGCGTTTTTCAAAATGTATCCGCGGGCCCCTGCGTCCAATGCCTGCCTCACGAGCGTGTCTTCCGAATGCATGCTCAGCATCAATATCGCCGCCTCCGGCCTGGCTTCCAGAATTCGCCGCGTTGCTTCGAGTCCGTTCATTCCCGGCATCGCGCAGTCCATCACAATCACTTGCGGCCGCTCCTTCGCTGCCAGTCGGACAGCTTCTTCTCCGTCGCTCGCTTCGCCGACGACTTCGATCTCCGGATCATCTTCCAGGATGCGCCGGAATCCGCGTCGCACCAGAGCGTGATCGTCCACCAGCAACACCGTTAGCTTATCCCGCATGTGCCTCGACTTTCCGACGCTCGATGCGCAGTCGAATCATCGTGCCTCCCTCCGCGGGCTGCGGGAATTCCAGCGTCCCTCCGATCAACTCAGCTCGTTCGCGCATCGCCACCAATCCAATTCCTCGGCCATTTTTCTCCGGCAGGATTCCTTTCCCGTGATCCTCAATCTCCAGTTCCAGCGCATCAGGCAAAAACTTTAGCCGGATCCATGCTTCTTTCGCTCCAGAATGACGGGTCATATTGTTCAACGCTTCCTGCAAAACGCGGTACACGTGTACGCTCGCGCCCCCGTCGATTGGAAAGGATCTCCCGGATTTCTCATAGTGCAAGGCGATTCCCGCTTGGCGCTCCACCGTCGGGATATACCAGTCCAGCGCGCTCACTAGTCCCGCCTCTTCCAGCAGTACCGGGTGCAGCGCTTGCGAGAGGCTGCGAATATTATCCAGCGTCGATTGCGCGATTTCGCGCACCTCTTGTACCTCTTCCCGCACTTTCGAGCCCTCCGGCAGGTGGCTCCCCGCGCGGCCCAGCAGCGACCCGATCGCCGTCAGCACCTGCCCGAATTCATCGTGCAGCTCGCGCGAAATATGGCGCAGGGTGGACTCCTGTGTCGAGATCAGCTTTTGCGCCAGTTCGCTGCGCTGCTCGGAAAGCGCCGCCAGTCTTGCGAAAATGATCCGGTTCGTTCGAATCAAGTACAAACTCGTCAGCACGATGGCGATAAGCGTTGCTCCCAAAAACAAATAGAGCTGCCGTTGCACGCGGTCGTAAATTTGCGCGATGCGTCCCGCCGCCTGTTCTTCACCTTCGTTGTTTTGCACTAGCAACCGTGAAACCGCCGTGCTCAACGATTCCTGCCTGGCTTGCAGCGTCAGCCGTATTTGCTCGCGCGCTTCCGCCTTCTTTCCCTCGGCCGCCAACGCAAACATACGGTTGACTGCGTCCCAGAATTGCGCCACCGATTGGCTGAGATACTTTCGCTGCTCGGCTGTCCTGTTTGCTCCCGCCAATTGTTCTTCGAGATGCAGTGCCACATCCAGATCTTCCCGCATCCGTTCGAATTGCGCCGTCCACGCCGTCAGCGGGTAGGGCTCGCTCGCGTCCAGCATGTCGCGCATCGCCAGCCCTATCGAGTTCAAATCGTTCTGCACGCGCAGCAGTTGCAGAGAATCCTTGCGGTTCCGGTCCACCATTTCGCTCTGCAATTTGCGCAAGCCGGAAAGTTGCACCCGGATGTAAAACGAATACGACACCACCGCGGCGAGCGTGATGATGAGCCCGAGCAAAAGGCCGGTTGTCGGCGAGCGATGCGCAGGTGTTGGCACGAAAAAAGGATACCTCAGGCGGCCGCTTGGCGGCGCACGAGGAGCAACAGAAAAATCATCGCGACAGCCGATGCGAGCGGCACAAGCAACCCAGCGCGTAAGCTGCCGGCATGTGCGGAAACGAACCCCACGAACAACGGAGCGACAGCGGATCCAATCGACGACATGGAAAACATCAGCCCACCAAGACGCACGGCTCTTGCTCCGTACCAGCGTGATAGCCAAGCAACGTAGACAGGAAAAATGGTCGCGCAACCCAGACCCGCAAGCACCATGCTTGCGAAAGCGAGTTTCTGCTGCGTTGCGAGCACTAATAGGGTAACTCCAACAATGACCACAACGAGTGCGCTTATCACTAATCGGTATTCGTGGACGCGAGCAAGAATAAACGGTCCGGAAGCGCGACCGACCAAAAGCCCGCCGTAGAAAAACAATGGCGCGAGCGTGGCCCAAAGAGTTCCTCCTCCGGAGAGGCGAGTCGCGTCCGTGGCCACCCAGCTACCAAGGCTTACTTCGACTCCAACGTATAGGAAAAATAGCGCCGCAAGAGTCAACGTCGTTACGAGGCTGGGGCTGACCGCAGGCGTATTCACCGTGGTACTAGGTGCCGCGTGTTTTTCTTTGGGTAACTCCGCAAAGAGAAGAGAAAATGCGAGCAAGGCGCCGAATCCCGCGAAGACGTAGAGCATCCACGAAAGGGCTCCGTATTTCAGAGCCAACCAGACCAGAAGTGAGCAAGAGGTTGCACCCGAGCCCCAGGCAAAATTGACTAGGCTCACAAGCGAAGCGCTGCGCGCGCCGCCGATTTCCGCAACGGCGAGATTCGTGGGAGGCACGACCAATCCATAACCAATTCCCAGAGCCGCCAGCGCGAAAAGAACAACCGTCATGGAGGGAGCGTTTACCATCGCGAGTCCCGCGGTCATGAAAGAGTAGCCAAGAACGAGGGCCGTCCGCGTACCGAAATAATGTGTGAGCAGACTCGATAGCCAAACACCAGCGAGTGACCCAGAAAACTCAACGGCAAAGAAAATGCCGGCTTGCGAATCGCTGAGCGACCAGCGCGCTATAAACTGCGGCATCAGCGGCCCTGTCAGCGTGATCTCGAGACCGGTCAGGACGAATCCGGCGAAAAGCAGCACCAGCAAATAGCGCTGGCGTGCTGCAGCGTTGATGGCGATGGCTTGCGTGCTCACTGGTTACCAACCATTTTGCAGGACGATGGCGCTGCGAGCAACCCAGCGTTTTTCAGCTGTCTTCTTTGGACTGCCAAAAAATCGATCCTGCGAATTTCAATACTTAGTTCTTCCCATTTAACGATGCGATAGTATGGAGCGCCTTTAGCATGCTTTTAGGAACTCTTCTTGGATGCGTTGATGATTGATGTTGGCCTCATCGGATTTGGACTTGCCGGCCGGTCGTTTCACGCGCCGGTGATTCGCGCCGTGCCCGGATTGCGGCTGGCGGCAATTTTGCAGCGCAGCGGCAAGGATGCCGCCGAAAAATATCCCGACGTGCGCGTCGTGCGCACTCTCGATGAACTTCTTTCCATCTCAGAAATTCGCCTCGTCGTTATCGCCACGCCAAACGAGTCGCACTTCCCGCTTGCCCATGCGTGCCTGGCCGCCGGACGCGATGTGCTCGTCGACAAACCCTTCACAACGACGCTCGATGAGGCCACCGCGCTCGTGGAGTTCGCAAGAAAACAGGGCCGCCTGCTCACCGTTTATCAGAATCGCCGGTACGATGGCGATTTTCAGGCCATCGGGCAGCTTGTTGCGAGCGGAGCGCTGGGACGCATCGTCCGCTTTGAATCGAATTACGACCGGTTTCGTCCACAGTTGCGGCCCGGCGCCTGGCGCGAGCGCTCCGGCCCCGGCACGGGCATTTTTTTTGATCTCGCGCCGCACCTCATCGATCACGCGCTATTGCTTTTCGGAATGCCGGAAGCGCTGACGGCCGATATTCGCATCGAGCGCGAAGGCGCCGTAACGGATGATGCGTTCGACCTCGTTTTCCACTATCCGCGCGGTCTGCGGGCGGATTTGCGTTCTTCCATTCTCGCCGCTGCCACTCGGCCGCGTTTCCTTTTGCACGGAACAGAAGGCGCGTTCGTCAAGCAATCCTTCGATCCGCAAGAAAGCAACTTGCGGTGCGGCCACATCCCCACGGACACAGCGTGGGGCGCAGAGCCGGAAGAAAATTGGGGCCTGCTGACCCTCACTGTGGACGGCACGCTGACGCAGCGCCGCATTCCCTCGGTGAATTGCGACTATCGCGACTTCTACGCCAATTTGCGCGACGCGATCCTCGGGAAAGCGAAGCTGGCAGTAAGCACGGCGTGGGCGCTCGACGTGATGCGCCTGCTTGAATTGGCGCGCCAGAGCAGTGCACAGCGCCGAACTGTTTCTGTCCCAGTCACAGGTGCGCGGTAACGGCCAGATTTGCGAGAGTGCGTGACGGCTCTCGCGTATAATCGAACTGTTCGCGCGAGAGGAGCTGCGTTGGCATCCGTCATTGAACTAGCACCATCGATACTGTCCGCAAACTTTGCGCAATTGGGCGCGGAGGCGAAAGCTGCGCTCGAAGGCGGCGGCACGGTTTTGCATCTCGACGTGATGGACGGCCACTTCGTGCCGAATATCACCATCGGGCCGCCCGTCGTTGCTTCGCTCCGCAAGACCATTCCGGATGTGACGTTCGATTGCCACTTGATGATTGAAAACCCGGATGAGTTCATTCCGGCATTCGCGGAAGCCGGGGCGAACTGGATCTCTGTCCACCAAGAAGCCTGCGTTCATCTGGACCGCACGCTCCATTTGATTGAATCGCACGGGTGCAAGGCAGGCGTGGTGATTAATCCGGCGACTCCGGTACATTTGCTCGACGACGTCCTGGAAATTGTGCACCACGTTCTGGTGATGTCCGTGAATCCCGGGTTTGGCGCGCAACATTTCATTCCCAATTCGCTCAAGAAGGTCGAGACGCTCGCACGAATTCGCGATGCGCGCGGTTTGGGATTCCGCATCGAGATTGACGGCGGGGTCGCGCTCGATACGGTCGGCGAGATCGTTCGCGCCGGCGCGGAAATTCTCGTGGCCGGGAATGCCGTGTTTTCCCGCGGCGATATTCGCGAAAATGCCCAGACGTTGTTGCGCGCGGCGCGTTCGGCCGCAGCCACAAGCACGCCGCCACGCCTCCGCCGTGCAGCTACTGCTCTTCGTAATTCCAAGTCAGACCTCCGTCGACGACGAACGTAGTTCCCGTGACATAGCCGGATTCAGAAGACGCCAGAAACGCGGCGATAGAGGCGACGTCTTCCGGTTTGCCAAGACGGCGTAGCGGAATGTTTTCCAAGAGACTTTTAAGTTTCACGGGATCGTTCAAAAGATTCTTGTTGATGGGCGTTTCGATAGCGCCCGGCGCGATATTGTTGACGGTGATGTTGTACGGGGCGAGTTCGATGGAGAGATTGCGCGTGAGCATTTTCAGTCCGCCTTTGCTGGCGCAGTAGGAAGAAAAGTGCGGGAAGGGAAGCTCTTCGTGAACGGAACTGATGTTGATGATTTTTCCCGGGCGCTTGGCCTGCATTAAGTAACGGACCATCGCCTGCGTCACGAAAAACAAGCCTTTCAAATTCACATTTAAGACAAAGTCGTAATCGGCTTCGGTCACGTCCCAAAACCTGGCGCGCTTTTCGACGCCGGCGTTGTTGACGAGGATATCGAGCCCGCCGAGTTGGGAGACGCTTTCGGAAATGAAGCGCTGGCCGTCGGCAAGTTTCGAGACGTCGGCCTGAATGGCCACGACTTTTCCGCCGCCGGTGCGAAGGCTTTCAACGACGCGCTCGGCGCTTTCTTGGTCCGAGCGGTAGCAGATCGCGACGGCTGCGCCGTCCTGGACAAAACGCTCTGCGATTCCCAAGCCGATCCCCTGATTGCCGCCAGTGATGGCCGCAACTTTACCTTCCAAGCGTTTTGGCACGAGGCACGCCTCCATTCCCACGAGCGCGTTCCCAAAAGGGAACGCCGATAAGCGTAACAGTTGGATGTTGCGAATCTGTTTCGGACACAGACCAAAGGGAACACTGGATGGGGCCCCCCTCCCCGGTTTTTTCGTAAGTGCGGATTCTAAAGAGTTTTAAGTCCTGTGTTTTGGAAGTGCGGATTCTAAAAGGGTTACGGGCACATATTTCGTAAGTGGGGATTCTGCGGGACTTAGCGGCGAGTGACGAACAGCGAGCAGCAAGAATGGAAAAGAAGCGCGAGGGGATTTTCGCTTGAGGGGTGCCACCCCCGGTGTTTTGCCAAAGAGTGCGGAACCCATTGATTGGAAAAGGGTTGTCGAAATACTCTTTTTTAGAGAGTGCGGAGGAGTATGAAAACGAAGGGTTTATTTTTGGGCTTGTTTTGCAAAAGAGCGAAAGAGTGAAGCGAGAACGAGAGCTGAACGCGGAGGCACAGAGTTCGTAGAGATTAGGGGAAGACGGAATTCGGAGGGAAACGACTGAATGATCAGAGTGCCGGAGGGTGCGGTGCGTGCGAAACATAGAAAATGGTAGCAGGGCTAGTACTGATTGTCAATAGAATTATTAGTTTACTGTCTGCTTATTCGAACGGAGAGGCACGGATTCGAATGTGAGTGGCGGAAGTCGAGAGATTGTAAGCAGTTGGCGGGATTGAGACGATTTGGTGAGACTGTGGAAATGTGTGGAAAAGTCAAAATCTCCGAACGCTGATGCGGTTGCCCGTGTTAGTCACGGCGTGCTTGCAGCGGACTCTAAATCCGCACGCGCAAACCCGGCGTGTGCAGCCCCCACTCTCCGGCTAGCCGGTAATGGCCTGCCACCTGACCCATGTTGCCGGGCTATACGGGATTCTTCGATGCAGACTATCTAAAAAATCTGCAGCCTTTTCGCTAACAGTCCGGTCCCAGGCAGCCGAGACAACCGTTTGACGTATAACGTGAAGCGTTGTACCCTTCACGTGTGATTCAAAGCTTCGGCTCGAAGGATACTGAGGAGCTTTTTAACTACCAGCACAACAAACGCTTCCGTGCCTTCGAGCGCGTGGCACTGCGGAAGCTGCTCCAACTACATGCCGCGACGGAGCTTCGCGTGCTTGCTTCACCGCCCGGCAATCAATTGGAGGTATTGCGAGGGGACCGGAGAGGACAGCATTCGATTCGCATCAATGAGCAATGGCGAATCTGCTTTGTGTGGCGCGAGGGGCATGCGTATGAAGTGGAAATCGTCGATTATCACTAGGAGATAGAAACATGAGAAAACGCGGAGCGCTGATGCCGCCTGTGCATCCGGGAGAAATTTTGCGAGAGGATTTTATGAAGCCGCTGGGCTTGTCGGTTAACAAGCTGGCGCTGGAGCTGCACGTGCCGGCTACTCGTATTGGTGAAATTGTGCACGGGCGGCGGCGAGTCACTGCCGACACGGCGCTGCGATTGGCGCGCCATTTCAACACCAACGCGGAATTCTGGCTGAATTTGCAGAATTTTTATGATTTGGAAGTGTCGCGGCGATCGGGGACGGTCTCCGAGATAGAGCGGCAGGTGCAGCCCGCGGCGTTGTCGGTCTCCTAAGCGAAGTGTGGCGAGAGCAGAACACGCACCTGATGAAGCGTGTGTGTTGCGGGCTGGGTCTTCGAATGGGATAGCGACGTGTTTCATACTCGTCGATCTGGAGAGGCTGGAGTTCAGCCAGTTCCTTTTCTTCACGCGTAGTGTCCTCACGCTCGTCAAGACGAAGAAGTTCGGCGGTGAGGCGTTCGCATTCGATGATGCGTTTGTAGAGGGCCGGAAGAGTCGATTCACAGTTGATCTGAAGCAAATAATTGAGGGGCGATGTATCCGCAACGACTATCATTCTTGCGGAAGGCCTCCGCTTTGAAGCCGACGCAGGGTTTCCTCATCTTGGTCCAAGTCTGCAACGCTGTAAGCATGCTCGTAGATGTTCCGCTGCTTCAAAAAGCCATCAAACTGAAAACGAGACAATCCGAGGAACTGGCTGGCTTGGTAGTGAGACAGCGCGCCGGAACGGTATCCTTCAATGACCAGAGCCTCAAGAGCTTCACGGCCAGGATTCTGATGCTGATGAGCGAGATCGTCCGGGAGCTTGACCGTTATCTCCATACACGGATTATACGCCCGCTGGGCGAGATGCTGAATCGAAGAAAATCTCACTGGAGGAAAGGCTCGAATACGGTGCTCCGCCGAGCTGTCTGAAGAAAGACAGAAAAGAGGGGCACGATGTATCGTGCCCCTACGGGAAAGAGACCGGCAATGGGTCAGAAGCGTTGTTGGCGCGGGGGTTTAGGCGACGGTGACGTCGGGGCTTAGGTAGACGTCCTGGATGGTGTTGAGAAGCTGGACGCCTTCGGACATGGGGCGCTGGAAGGCTTTGCGGCCGGAGATGAGGCCGGTGCCGCCGGCGCGTTTGTTGATGACGGCGGTGGTGACGGCGTCCTCGAAGTCGTTGGCACCAGAAGCGCCGCCGCTGTTGATGAGGCCGGCGCGGCCCATGAAGCAGTTAGCGACCTGGTAGCGGCAGAGGTCGATGGGATGATCGCTGCAGAGATCGGTGTAAATGCGCTTGTCGAATTTTCCGTAGCTGGAATCGCCCATGTTAAGAGCCGCGTAGCCGCCATTATTTTCCGCCATTTTCTGCTTGATGATGTCGGCCTGAATGGTGACGCCAAGATGATTGGCCTGGCCGGTGAGGTCGGCGGCCACGTGGTAATCCTTGTCTTTTTTGAAGGCGCTATTGCGGAGGTAGCACCAGAGAACCGTGGCCATGCCGAGTTCGTGGGCGTGGGCGAAGGCCTGGCTGACCTCGACGATTTGGCGCGTGCTTTGATCGGAGCCGAAGTAGATGGTCGCGCCGACGGCAGCCGCGCCCATGTTCCAGGCCTCTTGTACGGTGCCGAAGAGAATCTGATCAAAGCGATTCGGAAAGGTGAGGAGTTCGTTGTGATTCATCTTCACTATGAAGGGAATTTTGTGAGCGTATTTGCGCGAGACGACGCCGAGGACGCCGAACGTGGAGGCCACAGCGTTGCAGCCGCCCTCGACGGCCAGCTTAACGATATTCCCGGCGTCAAAATAATCGGGATTCTTCGCAAAGCTCGCGCCGGCGGAGTGCTCGATGCCTTGATCGACAGGAAGGATGGAGAGATAGCCGGTGCCGCGGAGGCGGCCGTGATGGAACATGCGATTGAGATTCGAGAGGACGCGGCTGCCGCGGTCGGAGAGCGTCCAAACGCGATCGATAAAATCGGGCCCGGGGAGATGCAGCCTGTCCTTCGAGATTTTCGGGGTTTTGAATCCGAGAAAAAACTCCGCCTTCGCACCGAGGTACGATTCAATTTTTCCTGCGCTAGTCGTGGTTGCCATGTGGCTCTCCTAAGTTATTCGCGAATTGCCCGCGTGAGCATGCTTCCGGCCGCGGTATCCACCAGCCAAAGCAAAGTGCCGTTCGCCGGTTGAATCAACTGGGCCGGCAATTGATCCGGCTCGTAAAAGCGTTCGAGGACCGCGGTCAATGCCGGGGCCTTATCCGCACCCGTGACCATGAAGATGACGTTGGCGGCGTTGTTGACGGCCGGGGCCGTGAGCGTGATGCGATCCATCAGGACTTTGCCTACCCAATTATGCACTGCGATGCGGCGATTTTCGCGCAAGGCTTTAGTGCCCGGAAAAAGCGAGAGCGTGTGTCCCTCGCTGCCCATTCCGAGCAGAACCAGGTCAAACCGCGGAAACTGGCCCTCTGACAGTTTGTAATACGTTCGAAGATGCTGTTCGTATTCCTTGGCGGCATCCTCGGCCTCCGGGTACTCGCCATTGATGCGGGTGACTTGGTCCGGCTTCAGCGGCGACTTCGAGATCATCGTTTCCCTGGCCATGCAAAAGTTGCTTTGCGGGTCGTCCGGGCCGACATGGCGCTCGTCGCCGAAGCACAGATGCATTTTATCCCAAGGCACTT
>JBGPLB010000128.1:0-14098 GCA_041486245.1 Candidatus Acidiferrum sp. | reverse complement strand
GATGTTCCCGTGAAATCGTATTGATCGCATTGACCGCCGTTGAACGCGTACTTGACGCAAACGGTGCCAGCAGGGAACTCCGTCGGATCAAGCGGGAAAATCGTATGGTTGACGGTCACTGTAAGATCAAATGTCGTCAGAACAGTGTCGAATTGAACGGTCAGACGGCCGTCACCAAAAAATTCGTAAGTGTTTGTGGTGTTGGTCGGACTGAAGGTGTTCGTGCAAGACACCCCCTCCTCTGGAGGAGAGCAAGTAGCGGCCCAACACTGGCTCCCAAACATACCAAACGCCAAAGCGAAAATTGCGAACATACGCTTACACATGGCTGGATCTCCTCTTGAATCTTCTTCAGCGAGTCTCGACGGGGACATGCAAGCTACGACTCGGGTTGTACCAATATAGTCGTGCCTCGAAGACTGTCAACGTACAATTTTTGGTACTAGTAGTACCTTTCGGGCAGGCTCAGGAGCCTCGATCCATTCTTTTTGCTTGCAGCAAGTGTCAAACGATCCTGGCTGAGAAAGACAAACTACGCTAGAAAATCCGCCTCTGTCGAATCTTGTGTAGTATCACTGCCCTGACCCACATTCTTCAACGCCACTGGTTCCGTGTAAATCGAATCAGTCATTTTTGACCAGGGCCGCACGCCGAAAACACGCGAGCCGCGGGCAAGCTCGCGACATCAAAGAAGTGCACGACGACATCTGGCTGGTTAGCGTTATGGATTATGATTTGGGATACCTCGATCTGGATACGCGCGTGTTGGAACCGCTGGAAAATCCGTTCGGCCCAAAAGTGTTACCTATGTAGCCGGTACGTTGTGTAACCCATCTCTCCGGGCCGGACCCGGTTAAGTGTGGCGCGCCTGGAGGGGTTCGAACCCCCGACCCCGTGCTCCGGAGGCACGTGCTCTATCCATCTGAGCTACAGGCGCGCTGCTAAGGCTCCACGACCGGCGAGTGGAAACGCCTTCCTGCTTAGACTGCAACGTGCTCACTTATTCTAGCGCTTGCAGCCGTTTCACGCTACACCGCTATCATCGGGAAGGCCAGGACACTTCACATCTTTATCCGCAGAACCCTCAACCGCATTGGCGCTTTCCGCTTCAACCCTTTGCTCTCGTTTTGATGTCGCGGGCAAGCTTTTCAATTTCTTCCGCTTTTTTCACCAAACCCAGCGACAGTACTTGGGAGGAGTCCGTCTTCTCTACTTCGGCCTTTAGGTCGGTTACGAGCTGATAAAGCTTCTCGATGTTCTTCTTGATGTCCTTCTCGTTCGATTCCAGGATCGCTTTGGTGGGCGACTTCGCTGGTAAGGCGTCAGTATTCTCTGGTTCCTGCTTGGGATCGGAAGTCGGTGGCCGGCTTTTCGGCCTGGCCTGCCCGATGAGATCTTCAGCGCGCAGGATAGCCAACGTCCCAGCGCCTCCCAAGATCGTCAAAAACCCGCGCCTTGTCTCAGCCATACTTACCTCACTGTGTCGCGCGTCGCGTCAGTATTGAGCTTTGCTCAATCGCGCAACTTCGCTCGCCCAATGTTATACTTTCCTTCCCGAAAAAACGATGACCAGTCTCCCCATTCACTGGCCCCAACTCACACTCATCAGCATCCTTGACCTCGTAGCCATATTTATCATCGCGCTGCTCGTAAACCGCTTCCTCCGGGCCATGTCGAACCTCATGATCAAACGCGCTGCCACCCAGAGCCGCGCTGCGCAGGTTCGTGAGCAGCAAACCCGCACTCTTGCTGGCGTCCTCTATGGCGCAGGCAGCAAGGTTGTCTGGGTTGTTGCGGTTCTTACCGCCCTGGACAAATTTAACATTAACCCGACTCCGGCCTTGACGCTGGCTGGACTGGCCAGTGTCGCTGTAGGCTTTGGTGCTCAAAATTTCGTCCGCGACCTGATCACAGGCTTCTACATCGTGTTCGAGGATCAATACGCGATGGGGGATACCATCCAGGTCGGCGACATCAGCGGGCGTGTCGAAAATCTGACCTTGCGGCGCACCGTGTTGCGCGATGCACGCGGCGCGCTGGTGACCATCGCGAATGGTGAAATTCGCACCGTGAGCAACCTCAGCCGTGACTGGTCGCAGGCCTTTGTGGACATTTCCATCGCCCCGGAAGTATCCCTCGAGAAGACCATGCAGGCTTTGGAAACCGCAGCGGCAGGCATGCGCGGCGATCCCTCCTGGTCCCAGGCGCTTGTGGATGGTCCTCGCATTCTCGGCGTTCAGTCGTTTGACCGTTCGGCCTCGACGGTGCGCTTGCAAGTGCGCACAGCGCCCACCCGGCAGGACGAAGTCTCGCGCGAACTTCGCCGCCGTATCCAAATTGAATTTCAACGGCAAAGCCTTCCCTTATTCACTGTGCAGCGAGTCGAACTGGCTGGCGCCTCTCCTTCTCCGCAAGAGATACCCAAGCCAGAGCTCCAAAAATAGCGCAAGGAGAACCCTACATGAGCCAAGTTACCTATGAAGAAGTAAATCTGATGCTAAAGCTCTACGAGATGAGACGCGAGCCGAGGCTGCGCCAGGCGCGCGCCTGGTTTCTCGAGCATTTTCATCCCCTATCTCCCGAGGACATGATGCAGAAGTACCCGCAGGGCGGTGAGGAGAACACTTTCATTCGGATGGTTATCAGCTATTGGGATATGGTGGCGAGCATTGTGAATCGCGGTTTGATCAACGATGAGCTTTTCTTCGAGAGCAACGGTGAGATCTGGGTCGTTTGGGATCGCATGCACACCATCGTGCCCACATGGCGGGCGGCATTCAAGAATCCGCAGCTGTTTTCAAACATCGAGGATACCTGCAGGCGGCTGGAAGCCTGGCGCGAGAAGAAAGCGCCAGGATCAAGTGCCGCAATGCGGCAGATGATGGGCCAAGCAAAGCCAAAATCCACCGGGGCTTGATTTTCGCCCACAGGGGAGTTCACGTCCTGTAAATGGTCTTCAGCGAGCCCGCCGCGCTGGTTGCGGCAACGCGGCCTGTGGCGCTTCCGTTTTTGCGTCCGGTTTGGCCATCCGCAGGCAATCGCGGCCGGCGTCTTTTGCTTGATACAGAGCAATATCGACTTCGTGCAGCAACTCCTCAACAGGTCGCGGCCCCCAATCGGCGCTCAAAAGCACGCCAAAACTCATGGTGAGAGCCAGGGCACCCTTCGCGGTCTGTATCGGGCGGTTCGAGACGGACTTGCGAATCGCTTCGGCTCGCCCGGGTGCATAGGGCGGATCGCAACCGTTTAAGACCACGAGGAATTCCTCGCCTCCGTACCGGCCCACGAAATCATAGGATCGCACACTGGCGAGAAGACGATTGGCTATTTCCCCCAGCACTTCATCACCGACGACGTGCCCCAAGGTGTCGTTTACCCGCTTGAAGTGGTCTACATCACCCAACAGTATTGCGGTAGATTTTTGCTCGCGTTGCGAACGGTGCAGTTCTCGCCCAAGCAAGTCCATGATCGCGCCACGGTTCAGCAAGGAAGTAAGCGGATCGTGGGTCGCTCTAAATCGCATGTTCTCCCGGGCTTCCACCAGACGGTCTTCCAGGAGCAGAATGCGTTCTCCCACGCGAAGACGCGCCCGCAGTTCTTCGGCATTGAACGGCTTTGTCAGATAGTCGTCGGCTCCCGATTCAAGGCCCAGCACGGTTTCTTCTTTAGAGCCTTTGGAAGTAAGGAGCACCATATAAATGTATGTCTGCTCCGAGCGCGTTCGAACCGCGCGGCACACTCCCGGGCCGTCTAACTCTGGCATCACCCAGTCGAGTAACGCCAGGCGCGGTCCATCAGGTTTGCAAAGATGTTCCAAGGCCTGTTTGCCATTTTCCACGCTGGTGACTTCGTAACCTGCACGCTCCAGAGCTTTTTCGAGCATTCTGCGAGAGAGCGCCTCATCGTCTGCAATCAAAATCCTCAACGCCTCACCTCCGCCATGTAGGCATCCAGTTCGGGCAAGAGCCTGCCGGCTTCGCGTTCCAAGGCGTCATACGCGCCTCTCAAAGCGGCAATTTCTCCTGCACAAGCAACATCTTCCAGACTCGCCGCGGCCGCCGCTGCCCGCGCTCCGCCGAGATTCGAAAGCATTCCCTTCAGCGTGTGACTCAGCGAGCCTGAATTTTTTAGGTCTCCGCTGCTCACGGCCGCTTCCAGGGAGCCAATCGTTCGCGGAAAGTCCTCTTTGAAAATAGCAAGGAGTTCACGAACTAATTCCCGATCGTTATCGACTCGATCTAGGAGCTCAGCCTGGTTCCAAGCCGGTTCGTGAAGATCAACTTCTCTACTCGTCATGATTTCACTTCCAAGTTTGATTTTCTCATTGGTGAGGCGCTTAATTTCTTTCGATAAGAGCCGTGCTAATTTCTAGCTGCCTCCACTTTTGTGACTACGTGATGTGCCAGCGCGAGCATGTTCGAACTGATCCGAAGGTGAGCGTTGTTCGCCGCGCCTATGTTTACCGCAAACTGCAGCCTGTCTTCCTCAATCAGGAAATCGATGGCGCCGCCGCTTGCCATGAAATCGGGAGTTTCCCCGACTGTAAGTACGCTCGCTCCCCGTATGGCTTTGAAGATTCTGGTGTACCGCTTGCCTTCCGACCGGCTCACGAAGAGAATGTGGCAGCTTCGCAATGCTTGTTCATTGCGCACCCAGCGAATTTCCACTTGCCGCCCGCGAACAAAGGCTCCTCGGGTTTGCTCTGCTAGAGACGTTCCGAACGAAAAATTCCCGAATATGCAAATGAGCAGGGGTGCTTCCGCAGAGGGGAAAGCGCCTGCGGGCCACTCGACAAACTTAGGAAAGACTGCCAGGAAGTTGGCTTTTTCGCGGTATTCGCTGACAGTTGTTTGTTGAGCGCATGAAGTTGGCATTGGCGCCACCAAGGCCGCCACTAAGCTCAGAGCACTAATAGCCCGGACCAACTTGTTCATCAAGTCCCATTCGTTCCGGGAGGGAGCCGCGGCGCGGCGGCAAGCGAGCCATTTGTGAATTGCCCAGAGCGAACGCAACTGGCCCTTCCGCGCCGGTCGTTCGCGTCCATGGGCAAGGTTGAAAAACACAGAAACCCCCAGCTCTTTGGGCAAGAGCTGGGCCAGTCATTCCCAAGGGCAGCGAATCTAAGTTGTTGAAATAGCAATTCTTATTTAAATTGTCGAAGCGGACCGGAAGCGAGTAATTCCCAGGATGGTACAAAGCTAATCAACCATTTCACTCTGGAACAACCCTCGCGATTTTCAGTCGTCGATTGCTGGTTCGAATGGCACTAGGTCTTGGCGGCCGGCAGACCCTGCGGAACCATAGGAAGGCTACGAAGTCGAGTTCCTGTCGCGTCGAAGATGGCATTGCCGACGGCAGGGGCGACTCCCATGATCGGGGTTTCGCCGGCGCCTGCCGAGGGGAGATCCTTGCGATCCAGAAGAACGGCCTCTATTTCAGGAACGTCGCGGAAGCGCGGCACGCGATAGCTTGAAAAACGAGCATTTGTGATCCGTCCATTCTCGAATTCGATGGCCTCGAAAAGAGCTCCACCCAGTCCTTGTATGTTTGCGCCGATCACCTGGTTGCGCAAACCATCAGGATTTACGATCGCTCCGCATTCGTACGCTGTTGTGATCCGCACGACCCGCACTGCTCCGGAAGTGCCATCCACCGCGACCTCTGCGCAAGTCGCCACATAACCGCCCTTTTCTAGACCGCCCGCAATGCCGAATCCTTGTCCCTCTTGTGTTTTTTTGCGCGGCCAGCCGAACGATTTCGCCGCCGCCTCAAGTACCGCGCGCAGCCGGGGCTCGGAAAGGTTCTTCAGGCGGAATTCGAGCGGATCCTCCTGCGCGGCGCGGGCCAGATCGTCCATGTGGCTTTCTCGCGCGAAAAAATTTGCCGTCGCGGCCAGGCCGCGATAGGAGCCGCTCCGCAGGGGACACTCGGTAGCGTGGAACTCGATGTGTTGATTGGGCACCCCGTATGGCGTTTCGATCGCCGACATGCCCGAGTTGTAATTGTGAAACTCCCAGGCCGTGACCATGCCATCCGCGGCAATCCCGCTCTTAATCTCAATTACGCCGGCGGGACGAAAGTACGCCCAGGTAAACTCTTCTTCCCGCGTCCAGACTACCTTCACGGGGTGCCCGCCAGCGCGCGCCAATCGCGCCGCCTCCAGCGCCGCGTCCCCCGTGTGCTTTCCGCCGTAAGCTGCACCGGTGTCGGGCACAATCACTCTCACGTTGTCTTCGGAGATGTGAAAGACATTTGCCAGTTCATCGCGAACGGCAAAAGGACGCTGAGAGCCCGTCCACACGGTGAGTTTTCCCTCGGACCATTCCGCCAATGCCGCGCGCGGCTCCAGCGGTGCGTGCGCGATGAACGCGATGGTGTACGTCGCATCCAATCGATGCGCCGCGGCCGATAGACCGTCTTCTACGGAACCCTTTATGCGCCGCGAACGATCGTTGCCGCCCGCCTTGGCATTTTGCTTGAGATAGGAGAAAAGCTCCTTGCTCGAAGTTTGCGGAACTTCCTTCCATTCCGCGTGGATTGCCTCCAGAGCTTTGCTTGCATCTCGTTCATTGGCCGCCGTAGCTCCGATAAAGTCGCCATCGTGCACGATGACCACTCCATTCATCGCTTGCGCAGCCTTTGCGTCGAAAGAAGTCAGGGTCGCGCCAAAGGATGGCGGGCGAAGCACTTTGCCGTGCAGCATTCCCGGCCGCTGCATATCAGGAGAGTATTTGTGCTTGCCGGTAACGAACGCGCGGCCATCCTTCTTCGGAATCGGTTTCCCCGCGATCGTCCATTGATTCGCCGGGGTGACCGGGTCCTCAGCGGGGAGATTTTGGGCTAGCGTCTTGCCACGTGCCAGCTCAGCGTAGCGAAGCGAGCGCCCGGTCGCTGGATTCGTCACTTTTCCGTCCGCTGCCGTAAGTCCTTCCGCCGCGACGTTCCACTCCTTCGCCGCCGCGCCGACAAGAAGATCGCGCGCAGCCGCGGACACTCGGCGAAGTTGCGGCGACATGGTTGGCATCGAGCGGCTGCCCACGGTGCCAAAATCGAACGGCGTCAAAGCCGTGTCAGCTGTCACCATGGTTACGCTTTCAAATGGCACGCGTAGTTCATCGGCGACCGTTTGCGCCAGCGCTGTGCGGATGTTTTGCCCGATTTCGACTTTGCCAGTGAAAGCGGTGACTCCGCCATCTTCGCCGACGTGCAACCAGGCGGTGATGTCCTTCGGCAGCTCTTCCTGGTGGAAACCGCGTGTAGGCGCGGTTTCCTGCTTAGCCAGCGAATCCTTTGCAACCGCGAAGACTGCAATTCCCGCGCCGAGAAACCTGAAGAAATCGCGGCGCGCCAAATCGAAATGATGCATCGGTCCTGCACGAAATTCGTAGCGCTCCGGTTCCGGTTCAAACTTAATAAAAGGGGCGCTCATCTTGCGCGCTCCCGCATCGCCTTGGCTGCTTGGTGGACCGCGTCGATGATCCGCGGATGCGTTCCGCAACGGCAAACGTTGCCCTGCAAGGATTGAACAATATCCGCGGAACTCGGATTGGGGTTTGTCGATAGAAGGCCGACGCTGCTCAAGATCATCCCTGAAGTGCAGTAAGCACATTGAAACGCCTCTGTATCCAGAAATGCCTGTTGAACAGGATGCAGTCGCCCGTCCTTTTCCAGGCCTTCAATAGTGACAATGGGTTTTGCCGCGGCTGCGCTGACTGGAATTTGACACGATCGGCGCGGCGTTCCACTAAGTAAGACCGTGCACGCGCCGCACTGCCCTTCGCCACAACCGTACTTGGTCCCTGTCAGGCCTAGCTCGTTTCGGAGTGCCGAGAGAAGTGGTGTTTCGGGGTCACACTGGACCGTGTAGCGCTTACCGTTGACTTCAAGTTGCATCGGCTTCGCCATCATCACTCCTCGGGCTCGCAAAATCGTTTCGCCCGCGTCGCCGTCTCCGCCATCTTACCACCGCAGAGACTCCGGACAGAACCAAACAAAACGCAAATCTCGTCAATCTCTCCGCGATCACAAATTCCTTCGCCACACTTTTCAAAAAAACGCAGATGGCAGCCGGATCAAGCCTTCCCCCGCAAAAGCGAATCACGCACGGTATCTAGTTCTTTTTTCTTCTCCTTGTCCACGTCGGGGAAAGAAAGATCGAGCTCTTCCAGGGCCGTTATGACCGCGGACGCCACGATCAATTGCGTGTACCACTTGCTATCCGCGGGGACCACGTACCACGGCGCATGCTTTGTCGCCGTGTTCTGGATCATCTCTTCGTACGCTTCTTGATAGTCTTTCCAGTAATCGCGCTCTTTCACGTCGGCCATCGAGAACTTCCAGTTCTTTTTCGAATCCTCCAGACGCTCCAGAAAGCGCTTCTCTTGCTCCTTCTTGGAAACGTGCAGGAAAAACTTGCGAATCACCACGCCGTTTCTTGTCAGATAATGTTCAAACGCGTTGATGTCCTCAAAGCGCTGCTCCCAAATGTGTTTGGTAACTAAGGGGTCCGGAAGCTTCTGATCGCGCAAGATGTTTGGGTGTACCCGAACCACCAGAACTTCTTCGTAGTACGACCGGTTGAAAATTCCGATCTTTCCGCGTTCTGGAACGCGGCTGTGCGCCCGCCATAGGTAATCGTGATCGAGTTCCTCCGTGCTCGGCGATTTAAAGGAGTGAACCTCGCATCCTTGCGGATTCACGCCGGACATCACGTGTTTGATGACCGCATCCTTACCGGCGGCGTCCATCGCTTGAAAAATCAGCAGCATCGCCCAGCGGTCTTGCGCGTAGAGCTTCTCCTGCAGATTGTTGAGAAGTCCCGCACGGTTGTCGATGATCCTTTGGCTGTGCTGTTTGTCCTTTACGTCCCCTGTGTCGCTCGTTTCGTAGTCTTTCAAGCGAAAGTCTTCACCCTTTGCGACGCAGTAGGGCGCAGCCAGGCGCGCGCATTCCTTGATCTGTTTTCGGAATTTCATGGCGCTGCGAGTGTAGTACAGACTGGCCGGCTCAGAACAGCGTCCCCAGCGCCCAGCCAAAAGCGAATAGGCGATTATGGGCGTGGAACAGCGAGCCATCCGGCAGCGCAAGGAAACGATTCAATCGCAGCACGTTCACTGCATAATACGCGCGCACAGGCACTTGAATCCCCGGCACCGTCCATCTCAGCTCGATTCCAAACGACCCATGCAGAATGCCGTTTGTAGAATCAAGCAGCGTTGGTCGCGAGCTACCCATCCAGTTAGGAAGAAGCCACCCCGATCCCACATCAAAGAACCCCGCCGCTTGTGCGCCTCCACCAAGAGGAACGCGATACTCCACATTCGTGGCGCTGACGACACTTGCTCCTGAGGAGAACGCCGCATACATTTGGCTGCCCGAACTGGAAACCGTCGAAACCACATCGTAAGGCCCCAATTCACCGGGGCGAAGGCCACGGACTTGTGCATCGCCCGAAAATAGAAGTGCGGACTGCGGCATTTCTCCTTGGTAGCTTCCCGCGCCGCTAAACGTTGTCCGAAACGCCCAGGAGTTCTGGTGACTAAAAAACGGGTCGTGAAAAATTCGGGCATACTCTTCTTTGGAACGAATCACCTGTTCGTTGCCCCTCAGCCATCCACCCGAAATGGAGTTCTCGATCGACGCTCGTTCACTACCCGTATCGTGCGTCCAGCCCAGTCCCACCGCACTGCTGGAAGTCGTCGCGCGAAGATTAGGTGAGGGCAAGCCCGTGAGAGAAGCTGGAAGTGCAAACGAATATTCCGTCTTCGTGTGCGAAAGCGTGTAGTTCACCGCCACGGAATCCGTTTTGGTCACTGGGTAACTCCAACCCGCGTTCAAACCTTCGCTTTGCGAACTATAGAACGGTCCCTTTACGCTGCCTGTAAGGTGTGGCCGCAAAACTGTATCAAACACTGAGATTGCCAGCGAACTGCGAGTGCCCAGAAAGCCTTCCATTACGAGAGTGAGCACGATCTGCAAGCTTTCCGGTCCACCGTCAAGTTGCGCTGAGAGCAGTTCCTCCCGTTGGAGGAGATCGAAGAGCGTGTAAGCGATTCCCAAAGTGCTGCCAAACTGTCCGAGTCCTCCCGAAAATGACGCGCGTTGCTGGCCCGCTTCCGAAACGCGGATCATCACATCCGCCGTGTGAGTGATGTCGTCCGTCTCGACCCGGATGTCTTCTTTCTTGATTTGATGAAAGTAGCCAGTCCGCCCAAGCAGCGCGAGGCCGCTCTCCAGCGCGTGTTCGTCAAATGGATGACCTTCCCGCAATCCGATTCGCCGCCGCAAATAGCGATCGCTGAACCGGTGCTGGCCGCGAAACTCGATATGCCGCACCATGTAGGCCGGTGCATCGGTAAACGCAACTCTCTCGCGTACCAGATGTGTCTGCGCATCGAGCGTGCGCGTGGTTTCGACAGGTCGTTCCGCGGTTGCTAGTTTGCGCGTTTGCTTCGACTGAATTCCTGCTACCCAGGCGTGCCGAAGATCCTCGAGCGCCTTCGCCGAATACGCCGAGCCCGCTTGAGCTTTCGAGTACGTTAGGAGCTTCCCTCTGCGGTTTCCGCTCGCTTCGGCAAGTTCTGGACTGACGTAGACGGATTCAACGCGATAAAAAGGTCCGGCTTCAATCGGTACGGAGACTGTGAGGCGCCTTCCAGTTTTACGAAGTGGCCAGGGGATCCACTGCCGGGAAGTTTTTTCATGGATCGAAGTGCGAACGGCGCCAACGCGCGCTTCCGGGTATCCGTGATCTTGATAGTAAATCAGAATTCTTGAGCGGTCCTCTTCAAATCCCTCGCGCGTATACGCGTCTTTGCCCCGCCACGAAGCGAAGAACGCGCCGGGCGCCGTTCGCCTCATCTCGTGTCGTAGCAATTTAGTTGAGACTTCCGGATGGCCTTCAAACTCGATCTTCCCTACAGGAATGCGTGGGCCATCTCTTATTTCAAAGCGCACGCGAACGGTTCCGTTTGCGTACTCCTCCCGCTGCATCTGCACTTTCGCTTCCGGGTGGCCCAATTCAGTAAGAGCCCCCTGAATAGTCTGTCCGATCCTTTTCAGGTTTGCCGGATTCGCGGGTTCGCCCAAGCGCGGTGTGAGGTTCTTCACCGCAAGTATTTTTTCGATTTGCCCAGTCGAGAGTAGCCGGGAGCCTGCGTATTCAATTTTCGTGAGGAAGGGCAATTCGGCAACGCGGAAAACAAGTTTGACGCGCTCCGTCCCTGGTTTGCCATGAGGCACAGACGACGGATCGCTCGCCGTTTGCGTTTCCACGCTAATCTCGCCGAACCACCCCAGCCGTCCCAGCGCCTTTACATCCGACTCGATCCGCATCAAGTCCAGTCTCGCGCCCGCTCGAGAAGAAATCTTTCCCTGCAGCGCCGCAGGAGCGATGTGGCGCAACCCGACAAACACAATTTCATCAATCAGTGGACCTGAAGCGTCAAGAAGACCAGCTGTCGAGTCACGTCTCGCAGCTCCAGCCTCGTTTCCCGAAGCCGCCCACGATTCGCACCCGGCAATCAACACTCCGCCAACGCCAGCCGCTATGAGCCAACGCACCATCATCCCTCCTTGCACCAGGAGGATGATTGAAGGGATGTCCACCAGCGCCGAGAGGTTGTCCCCGGTCAGCGCGTGTCTCAAAAAAAGGAAAAGCCCGTCGCGAAAATGCCGCAGCGGGCTTTCCTCGGATCTCCAATGTTTGGAGACTCGTGTGTTCGGGTTTCTTGCAGGCTAATCCGGATCTGAATTCATGATTTGTCCGGTCTTGGGATCGATAATGAGCCTGTGCCCGCTTGCTCTGTCGGAAAAGTCAAACAGTCCATTCAAGGTTCCAGCCAACGCGTCCGCCGAGCCATTGCCGATGCGCCCAAGGTTGAAGTTGTCTTCGATAAATCGCGTGATGGAAGAGAAATCCAACACGCGATGATCGACATAATTTCGCTTCGCAAAAGGTGAAATAACCAGCAGCGGGATTCTCGGACCCAAACCGCAACGTCCATTTTGTGTTCCGCCACTGGCGTCGTTCGACTTCGGCGCTCCACAATTGCTCGGTCCCAGAAGCAGATCATCCGGGGTGTTGGACTGCCGGACGATTGGGCCCATTTGATGGTCGTACCAGCCGTCGGAGTCATCCCAGGTGATGATGATAGCCGTCTCTTTCCACTCGTCGGATTGCATAATCGCGTTGATAGTATTGGCAAGAAATATCTGCTCATCCAATGGATCGGAGTAGCCCGCATGGCCATCCTGGATGGAGACCGCCTTCAGAAAACTCACAGCCGGAAGGTTGTGTTTTTTCAACGCCGTGAAGAACGCGCTCAGATCGTATTCGTGATTCGCCGCGTCGGACCTCCCGATCATGGCATCCGAGCTCGGAGGCACATGATTCGCGTTGAGTGCGGAATTCCAGTATTGGAACCAGGCGTGGTGCGGGATGTAGTCCCCCGTCGAAAGACCTGTGCTTCCCGTTGAGACGTGTGTGCAATTCGCAAAGCCCCCCATGAACGCGCCCCAAGTGATTCCTGCTTGATTCAGAAGATCGCCGACGTTCTTTCCAGACATACTGATCTGGGCTCGGTTTGGGTTTGAGCACGTGTCTCCGAACGGGTCCGGATCGCCGATCACCGCGCCGTTGTTGCCTCCACCCGCGATATTCCCGGCCCCTGTGATTTTAGCCGACCCGTTCATAAGCGCTGCCTCAAAACTATTGCCTGAGACGAGGTTCAGGGCTCCCGGAGTAGACGGCCCAAACGTTGTCCCATAGTGGTTGTCGCTCATTGCAAAGTTTTGCGCGTAGTTCCAGATCGCGGTGACCGTATTCCCGTCGTAATATCCCATCGCGCTTCCCTTGCCCAGGTTTGGATCGTTGCAACTCACCGACTCCACGAACTTGTCCATCAGCCCGCTGTTAAACGCCCTCTGTTCGTCCTTATAGTTGTGGTCCTGATCGCACGTGTTAGCGTTGCTGCGGTCAATCCGGAACGGATTCACAGAGTTGGGATTGTTCGTCAGCAAGCCCGCGGTCTCCAGATTGTTCACTCGCGGTGTCTCATCCTTGGCGGCATGAAAAAAGCGCGTCCCATCATTGTTTGGTTTCGCGTTCGGATAGGTCGCGAAGTAATGATCGAACGAAACGTTTTCCTGGAAAATCACCACGACATGCTTAATGGGAGTTGTCGTCGGAAAATCATCTCCATCATGTGCGAGTACAGGACTGGCCGGCAACAGCGTGATGGCCGCAGTGGCCATCATCGCCATCGCTCTCGTGAAACGATTACGCATATATGCTATCTCCTTGAATTCCAAAGTTTTCCATTGCGATTGGGACTGCGTGGGATGAACGCCTCGACGGACAGCCGCATTCGCAGCTTTCGTGAGGAACTTCGCCCGCGTTGTGAGTTGTAAGCTTCTTCTGTTATCCGCGCATGAATGACACGTCAAAGTTTTGTGCACCTTAACGTTCGCCTCGTTGACTTCCTCTGCTCTGCGAAACTAAGATGCCTCGCCGTGCCTAAACCCCGCCGCACCTTTCGCTTGCCCCATCCTCAGCCTCTTGATGCCCTCACCTTCGCCCGCTTCACCGGCATCCCTACCTTCATGCGCTTGCCGCACATCACGCAGCCCGAAGAACTCGAAGTCGCTCTCATTGGCGTGCCCTTCGATGGCGGCACGACGTATCGCCCCGGCCCTCGCTTCGGGCCGCGAAATATCCGCGCGCAATCCGCCATCATTCGCCCGTGGAATCCCGTCCTGCACGTGAATCCATTCGCCAAGCACCGTGTCGCAGACTTTGGCGATCTGCCCGTGAATCCGCTTTCCATCGAGGACACCTTTCTTCGCATCGAGCAGGGAATTACCCCGCTTCTTCAAGCCGGTGTCCGTTGTGTTTGCGTCGGAGGCGATCACTCCATCAGCCTCCCCATTCTTCGTGCCGTCGCGAAAAAACACGGCCCCGTCTCGCTCATTCAGTTCGACGCGCACAACGATTTGTGGGACGAGTATTTCGGCAGCAAGTATTCTCATGGCACGCCGTTTCGCCGCGCTTTTGAAGAAGGGCTCCTGCTCGATGGCGGCGTCTTACAGGTTGGTCTTC
>JBGPLB010000127.1:0-14199 GCA_041486245.1 Candidatus Acidiferrum sp. | reverse complement strand
GGAACTTTTCAATGTTTCCTTTGATCTCCGGCACGCCTGGGCCCGGCCAGTCCGTGCCCCACAAAACTTTGTCCGCGATATCTTCAATCCGCGGGAAATATTCCATCAATTTCTGCGGAGGTATCCCGGAAATATCCATGTGCATATTCTTGTGCCGTCGCACCAGAAAAAACGCCTCGTTCATCCACAGCGGCCTTCCGCCGTGCGCCAGTATCACCACCAGGTTCGGATAGTCGATGCTCACGTCGTCGCACAACATCGGCTGTGCATGCAGATTTCTCGCGGCAGGAAAAATCGAAGTTCCCGTGTGAATCATCACCGGCATTCCGTTCGCCTGCGCCCGTTCGTAAATTGCGGCCAGGTCCCGGTTTCCGTTCAGATACCCGTTCGGCGAAATCGCCTGGTGCGAGGGGTGCAGCTTGATCGCGCGAATGCCCAGTTTCGCCAGACGATCTACTTCGGCGCCACAATCGGGAACGGTCCCGGGCAGCACGCCGCCGAATGCAATTAATCGGTCAGGCGCGGCGCTGCAATATTGTGCACTCCAATCATTCGCATCTGGCGTGAACCCGATAATTTTCGGAGCCACGTAGTTGATCAGCCCCGCTCGCTCAATCCCCAGACTATCCAGGTGTCCGAGAAACGCTTTCGGGTCCTCGCAGTAGCGCATCACATCCGCGTAGTCTTTCCGCCCGCGCTTCATCAAGTCCATCGCGGCGGGCTTCATCATGTGGTACGGCATGATGTGAATGTGGATGTCGATGATCGGCTGCACGAATCTATGTCCTTGGAAAGACGGCTTGCCGTGCGTCAGTTGAAACGCACGTATTCAAAATCCAAAGGCTTGCTGTTGATTCCTCGAAGCGGCGGCGCGATCCAGTTCGCAAACTTTCCCGGTTCCACCACGCGCCCGGTCATCAACGATTGCACGAACTTGTGGTCTTCCGGGCTTGGCAGCCATTCGTGTTCGTGCTTCTTCCACGCCTCCGCGGTCAAAATCTCTCCGCTAATTCCGATGTTGTGCCCCGCAAAATTTCCAATCGCTCGATGAAAGCCCTTGTGGGGAAGTGTCAGTTTAAAGGGAACGCCCGCTTCATCAATGACTCTCTGCCATCGCGCCACGCCATCCGCGATCTCTTCGATGTAATCATCGCGCAATCGTTCGTTCAAAGCTGTCAGTGCTGAAACATTCTTCTGGACAATTTTGTCTCCAATCACTTCGTACACTGGATACTCGGCGTTGCTCAGCACGTGATCGTCCTCGAGCTTCGTTTCGCGAAAGCGTCCCTTTAATCCGTTGGTGAAATAATTCGCCGCATTCGAGGAAACATCCGAACCGTACAAATCGAGCGTTACGCTGTAATGAAAATTCAGGTAACGCTGAATCGTTTGCAGGTCAATCACTCCCATCGCTCGCACCTGCGCCGGATCCTCCAGCTTGTTCTCCTTCATCACTTCGCACGTCCGCTTGATGATTCTTGTAACGCCTGTCTCGCCGACGAACATGTGGTGCGCTTCTTCCGTCAGCATGAACCGGCATGTCCGCGAAAGCGGATCGAAGCCGGACTCCGCCAAAGCGCATAGCTGGAATTTTCCGTCGCGGTCCGTAAAAAACGTAAACATGTAGAACGCCAGCCAGTCCGGCGTCGGCTCGTTGAACGCGCCCAGAATGCGGGGATTATCTGCGTCGCCTGACCGCCGCGCCAGAAGCGATTCCGCTTCCTCGCGCCCATCGCGCCCGAAATAACGATGCAGCAGGTACACCATGGCCCACAGGTGCCGCCCTTCTTCAACGTTCACTTGAAAAATATTCCGCAGGTCGTACATCGAAGGACACGATGACCCCAGCATGCGCTGCTGTTCCACCGAAGCCGGCTCCGTGTCGCCCTGTGTCACGATCACGCGCCGCAGCGTCGACCGGTATTCTCCCGGCACTTCTTGCCAGGCCGGCTGGCCTTTGTGAATCCCAAAATTCACCTCGCGCTTTTCATCGCGCGGCTGCAGAAAAATTCCCCACCGGTACTCCGGCATCTTCACGTAGTCGAACTGCGCCCATCCATCCGGCTCCACGCTGATCGCCGTTCGCAAGTACACATCAAAGTTGTGGCTCTCGTTCGGTCCCATGTCGTACCACCAGCCCATGTACGCCGGCTGCCAGTGTTCCAGCGCGCGCTGCAATCCGCGGTCCCGCCCCAAATCCACGTTGTTAGGAATTTTCTCGGTGTAATCGATCATGGCTTTCTCCCTGTACGGTCATCCGTGGAGGGTCATCCTTCTGAGGATGACCGGTCTTCTTTCATAACGGGCGACGGCCGTCTCTATCGGAGACGACCGCTTTTTATCAAACTCGTCAAACCCTCTCCCAATTGAACTTCACCGGCGCGCCTGTTCCGTAAACTTTCAGCGCTCCGCTCGTGCCCACTGCATTGGGGCGTATGAAAATCCAGTTTTGCCACGCCGAGAGTCGCCCAAAAACGCGCGTCTCAAGCGTCTCGCTTCCACCGAAACGAAGATTCGCCTCCAGCCCCGTCAGCGCATCCGGCGAGAGCGCCGCCCGCGACTCCAGCGCCTGCCTAATTTCATCTTCCCAATCGAGATCATCGGGCGCGGACGTCACGAGCCCGGCATCCACTGCATTGCGAACCGTGAGTTTTTGTCCGATCAGTTTCCGCAGTGCGTCGACTTGGCCGGAATCCTGGTAGAAACGCGCGGCCAGGCGCGAGAGATGATTCACCATCGGCAACGGCCCAAAATTCATTCTCGAGAGCGCGACACTGGCCACATTTTCCGCGTCCTGCGAGTCGCGCATGTAAATCCGGTCGGCCGCAAGCGCCAGCTCGAAAAGCGTGCCCGCAAAGCACGAACCCGGCTCGATGATTGCGTACAGCGAGCGCGAAGAAACATCCAGCCGCGCGAACGTCCGCCGCATCATTCCCAGAACTTCACGCACGAACCAGTTGTCTTGGTTTTTCAAAACAAATTCGTCGGCCGCCAGGACGGCATCCGGATTCCCCGTCGTCTTAATGATCCACAGCCCCAAATCTAGTTCACTCGTCCGCAGTGTCAGGATGGCATCGTCGAGCTCTCGCGTCATCTGCAGCGGCCACCAGCTTGCTCCCGCTGCAAGCACGCTCTCAATCGATTGCATGGGCACAGCCTTGGGCGCGCGTACCGTCAGCGTCACCGACCGCGCCTCGCGATTCACCTGCGCATCGACGTATTCGTAATGCAAGCCCGCTTCATCCACTTTCCGCTGCACCGGCGTCAATGCCACGCCTTTTGCGTTGGAGGGACGATCGCTCAACTCGGCCAGTTTCAGCGCGCGCTGCTTCACTTGCTCCGCAAACTGCTGCGGCTTGACCACCTCATCCACGAGCCGCCAATCCTTCGCTCGTTGTCCGCGCACTCCGTCCGGATTTGTGCAGAACATGTCTGCGTAATCTCGGCGAACTTTTCGCTTGTCCGTAACGCGGGTCAGACCGCCAGTGCCAGGCAGCACGCCCAGCAACGGAAGCTCCGGCAAACTGACTGCCGACGAGCGGTCATCCACCAAGATGATTTCGTCGCATGCCAGCGCAAGTTCGTATCCGCCTCCCGCCGTCGTTCCATTGCAGGCCGCAAGGAATTTCAATCCCGAGTGCGCGCTCGAATCCTCGATCCCGTTTCGCGTTTCATTCGTGAACTTGCAGAAGTTGACTTTCCACGCATGCGAAGAGAGGCCCAGCATGTAAATATTCGCGCCAGAACAAAAAATCCTGTTCTTCGCGCTGGTGATAATCACGGAACGAATCTCCGGATGCTCAAACCGGATTCGTTGCAACGCGTCGTGCAGCTCGATGTCCACGCCGAGATCGTAGGAATTCAGCTTCAGTTTGTATCCCGGACGTATTCCGCCGTCTTCCGCCACGTCCATTGTCAGTGTCGCCACTGGGCCGTCAAAAGTAAGCCGCCAATGTTTGTATTGGCTCGGATCCTTCCGGTAGTCTGGCGGTTCGATTCTTGTTTGCAGTTGTTCTGTCGCGGCCATCTCCATGCGCCCCTCCTACTCCTGCTTGCTTTGTAGTGCGGCTTTCAATTTGGCAAAACTTTCGTCCACGGAATTGCCGGAAGTGTCGAGATACATATCCGCCTTCCGGTAGAGCGGCTCTCGCGCTTCGAGAATTCGGCGTAAGTCTTCCATCGCCCGGTCGCTTCCGCCCATCACGCGAAAATCCCCTTGCGCAATCACCCGCGCCATATATTCCTCGGGCCGCGCTTTAATCCAAATTGTGTAGCAATTCGCGAGCAGGTAGTCGTAGGTTTCTTTTTCGGATACCACACCGCCGCCAACCGAAAGAATTCCGCGTTCGTGCTCATGGAGGACGCGCTCTAACAAACGCTTTTCAATCTCGCGATATCCCGTCTGTCCATAGAGCGAGAAGATTTCCCCCAGCGGCATGCCGGTATCTTTTTCAATTTCCTGGTCCAATTCGATAAACGGAATCTTCATCTCCTCGCTCAGGCGCGATCCCAAAGTCGATTTTCCGGCTCCGCGGATTCCCACAAGCGCCACGCGCAATCGCCGCTCCCTCTCTTCGTTTCCGAACTCGCGCATCAGCCGCGACATGGCATCCTCGACCCGATGAGCGGGGAGCCGTTCGAGAAACCGCTGGATCAAAATCTTTTCATGCCGTGTTTCCGTTTCCACCGCGAACAATTCCGCAAGCGAGACATGCAGTGCGGTCGCGATCCTTCGCAACAGCACGATCGAAACATTTCCTTCGCCGGCTTCCAGTTGTGCCAGATGGCGCTCAGAAACGTCAGCTTCCTTCGCCATCAATTTGCGCGTCACCCCGCGGCGGTTGCGCAACTCGCGCACGCGCTTTCCGAGGGATAAAAGGAAATCGCCATTGGAACTCGCCGCGACGCAGTGCGAGGAGGCCTCTTTCGAATGGGTGCCGGTTTGCATGCCGATAGATTCGGTCTTTCGATCCTATCTGCAGTATACCGCATGCGAAGTGACCGCGGTCAAGAGACGGAATGACTTCTTTGCACTCGGTGCAAGGTTTATGGGGGACGATTTGAGTAATTGACCTAACATATTGTATTTACAGATGTTATGTGAAAATCTCGAAGTCTTCTGCCTCAGCAATCCTCGGAAAAGTTGCATCGGAACATGCAGTATTCTGCCGATGCCGTGCTATCATCTCCCGTTCTTGCATCCTCATTGCCCCAATTTCGAACCATCCGGCTCGAACCATGGTTCGAACTGTGCGAGGATTTGAACCGGCGTCACCCGTTAACGGAGGTCACACATGAAGCTGCCGAATTATGTATCGGGCCAATGGAAAGAAGGCGCCGGCCCTGGAGAGCCTGTCTTTGATCCAGTCACTGGCGAGGAATTGGCTCGCATTTCGTCACAAGGCGTGGACGTAAAGGCGGCGCTGGAGTTTGCGCGTTCGAACGGCGGCCCCGCGCTTCGCATGCTGACGTATCGCCAGCGCGCAGAGTTGCTCGGCAAAATCGCCGAAACGCTGGCTGCAAATCGCGAGGAGTACTTCCGTATTTCGCTGCTGAATCTTGGCGCCAATCAGGCCGACGCATCCTTCGATGTGGACGGCGCGATTTACACCATGAAGTATTACGCGAAAATTGGGCAGGCGCTCGCCGATGGAAAAATTCTAAAGGAAGGCGCGCCGGTTTCCATTTCGAAGACGGGCGCTTTCGTTGGACAACATTTCTTGTTGCCAACAAGAGGCGCAGCAGTTTTTATCAATGCGTTTAATTTCCCGGCATGGGGCGTGTGTGAAAAGGCCGCGCCCGCGCTGCTCTCCGGCGTTCCCATCGTGATCAAGCCCGCTTCGCCGACGGCATGGCTGGCACACCGCATGGTGGAAGATATCGTGAAGGCAAATATCTTGCCGCCGGGGTCGATCTCCATTCTGTGCGGCTCGGCGCGCGATCTTCTGGATCATGTTTGCGAGAGCGACATCGTTTCCTTCACCGGTTCCGCAGACACGGCGGCCCGCGTTCGCTCGCATGCAAACGTTTTGCGCCGCTCCGTTCGCCTCAACGTCGAGGCGGACAGCCTCAACTCCACGATTCTCGGACCGGACGCCGCGCCCGGAACTGATTTGTTCGACCTCCTCGTCAAAGAAGTCGTGCGCGAGATGACGTTGAAGGCCGGACAGAAATGCACTGCCATACGGCGGGTTTTGGTTCCGCGGCGACATCTCAAAGCCGTCGGCGATGCGATCGCCCAGCGCTTGAGTTCCATGAAAGTAGGAAATCCGCGCAACGCAGAAGTAAAAGTCGGTCCGGTGGTGAACAAGGCGCAACAGGCGGCCTGTTTTGAAGGACTAAGACAGTTGAAAGCAGAATGCACGGTGCTCTTTGGCGGCGACGAAAAGTTTCAGCTGATCGATGCCGATCCGCAAAAATCCGCGTTTGTTCAGCCGACACTGCTCGCTTGCGAAAAAGGGCTCGATGCAAAGTTTGTCCATGACGTCGAAGTGTTTGGCCCGGTAGCGACGCTCGCCGCGTATGACGGAGTCGAAGATCTCATCGCAATTGCGAGGCGAGGACTGGGATCACTCGTTGCCTCGATTTTTGCGAATGATTCCGCATTTCTTCAAACTGTAGTGCTCGGCATCGGCGATCTTCACGGGCGCATCATGATTGTTGATTCCAGCGTCGGCACCCAATTCACCGGCCATGGCAACGTTGTGCCGAGTTGCCTGCACGGCGGCCCGGGAAGAGCGGGAGGCGGTGAAGAGCTTGCCGGGTTGCGCGCCTTGCTGCTCTATCACCGGCGGGTTGTCGTGCAAGGGCCTACGAGTTGCACGACTGAACTGGTGGGTTTGTCCGCCGACACCAGCCTATTCTATGCGTAGAACCTCCGCGAACGCTACGAAGCATCGTGCGCGCGCTGATCTTGCAATTCGCGAAGCTTGAATCGTTGCAATTTCCCCGTGGCCGTCTTCGGGATTTCAGATAGGAAGTCGATCCAGCGCGGCCGCTTGTAGCCGCCTATTTTTTTTCCAACCATTTCTTGGAGTTCGTGAGCCAGCTGCTCGCTAGGCGTGAACTCAGGGCTTAGCACCACGAATGCCGCCGGTTTCGTGAGGCCGTCCTTGTCTTCGCGGGCCACGACAGCTGCTTCGCGCACCGCGGGATGCGCGATCAAAGCGCTCTCGACTTCCGCGGGACTCAACCAAAGTCCGTTCACCTTAAAAAGATCGTTGGCACGTCCGGCGTACCAAAAGTAGCCCTCTTCATCCTGGTAGTATTTGTCGCCGGTACGGAACCAGTCGCCGATAAAAGTTTCCTTCGTTTTTTCGTGTTTGTTCCAGTAGCCCGAGCAAGTGGAGTCTCCTTTAATCATGAGATCGCCAATTTCGTTGGAAGCGACTGCGTTTCCGTTTTCGTCGACAATTTTGGCTTCATAACCAGGGATAAGTTTTCCGCTCGATCCCGGCCTCGCTTCGCCGGGACGGTTGGCGATGACCATTTGCAATGTCTCTGTAGAGCCGAGCGAATCAAGAATTTCGATGCCAAAGCGCTCTTTGAACCGTTGGAACAACGGTGCGGGAAGGGATTCGCCGGCGGAGATGGCATGGCGCACGCTGGAGAGATCGAACTCACTTCCATCTTCGCGGTGATAAGCGAGAAGCGCCGCGTAATTCGTAGGCACGGAGAAGAACAGAGTCGGCCTGTAGCGCTCGATGTCGGCGAATATGGTGGCTGGCGCCGGGCGTATGGGCGAGAGAATCGTTGTGGCCCCGCAGCCGAGAGGGAAGTAGCCGGCGTTTCCGAGACCATAGGCGAAAAACAATCGCGCGACGCTGAAGCAGCGGTCGCTCTCCTTCATTTGCAAAATGCCTTTGGCGTACAACTCGCAGCACACAACCATGTCGTGATGAAGATGCACGCAGCCCTTGGAGGCGCCGGTGCTTCCCGAAGAGTAGAGCCAGAACGCGGGCTCGTCTTTACTGGTGAGCGCTGCTTCCAATTTTGGAGAGGCGGAAGCAATCAGATTTTGCAAACAGTGATGTGAATGCGAAGGCTGAGCTTCCGATGGAATACTTTGCTTTACTTCGCTTACGACAATCTCCCGCAAGTAGCGAAGTTTTTCCCGCGGAATAGATTGCAAATGCGGCAGCAGAGGTTCGCTGACGAGGGCGATACGCGCGCGACAGTCGTTCAGGATGTATTCGTAGTCCTGGGGTTTTGCTTGCGTATTTGTGGGGACGGCGACGGCGCCGATCTTGATTGCTCCGAAAAATGAGTAGAGGAATTCCGGCGTGTCCAGTAGCAGAAGGAGGACACGCTCTTCGGGGCGAACGCCGAGGCCGAGCAGGGCATTGCCCACACGGTTGGTTTTTTCCAGCAAGTGCTGATAAGTGACGCGCTCGTCTCCACATTCGATGGCGACTTTTGCGCCGCGTCCCTCCTGGACGTTGCGATCCACAAAATGCGTCGCGACATTGAAGGTTTCCGGCAACGTGATCAAAAGTTTGGCGGCCTCCTGCCGGTGGGCGTGGGGAGCTGGGGCATTCTGTAGCGCAAACGGGCGGGAGTATAGCACGAGGGGAATTCTCGGCTCTTCGCCGAGGCGTGATCCATGACCCGTGTCCCGTGACCCGCGGAAGAGAGTGAAGACCCTGGCGTGAAGGAGGTGCCCACCTCCCCCCTGGGTATTTTCGTAAGTGTTCATTCTAAAGGGTTTTAAGTCCTGTGTTTTGGAAGTGCGGATTCTAAAGGGGTTGCGAGCGCATTTTGTGGAAGTGCGGATTCTGAAAGACTTAGTGGCGAGAAGGGGCAGGAAAGCAGATCCTTCGCTACGCTCAGGATGACACCGATTGGATTGGAGCGGACGGGTTCGCAGGGACCGATTCAGTGGGGAGGTAGGTGGCGAGGAGAACATAGGAAATGGTAGCATCCGAGTACCGGAAGGTAAAGTATTTTACATGGAAAGGTAGAATTCAGGGGTTGAACGGTCGAAATAGGAGGGCGAACGGCGGCGGGCAGGCGTTCAAAGCCTAAAACAGACAGAAGAAAAGGACGGAAATCGCGAAAGACAGCTCCACCCATGTATGAACCGCAAGGATGGGCCACGCAAAGACCAAATGCGGACATAAGGGGCGGCCACCTGCCAGCAGGCTCGATGGGGACTGCGCTAGTCACAAATTTATTGCGCCGATGGCAAACGGAGCATTAGGATGCGCGTGCGATGAGTCCAAATCGGCAATCCCGGCAAATTGGCGGAGCTTCCATGGCACTCGAACCCCACGCGGAGACATCTGGATCCTATGCGGCGCTGGCGGAGATTCGCGACAGCCTGCTTGAAACCTACGCGAGCAACGACGCCATGAACCAGCTCATCCTCTCGAATCTCGACGCTCGTGCGTGGCGCGGCCAGCCGCCGGGCGCAAAAGGCAATGGCCGGGCCATCGCGGCAATCTTCGCGCATCTGCACAACAACCGGCTTGTGTGGTTGAAGAACTCCGCGCCGCATTTGAAGTGTCCCGCGCCGCTCGATCCCGACCGCTGCACCTTGAAGCAGACTGCCGCCGCGCACAAGAAAAGCGCCGCGCAGTGCCTGCGCATGTTGACAGATGCGTTGTCGGCCGCTCCGAATCGCCGCGTTGCAAAGTTCTCTCGCGGCAGTTGGACGCAAACGTGGCCGGCCGGGGGGACCATGTTCGCCTACATGTTCTCGCACGAGGCCCACCATCGCGGTCAAATTTTGATCCTGGCCCACCAGTTGGGCTACCGCATGCTCGACAAGACTCCCGGCGTCTGGCATTGGGAGAAGCTTTGGAAAGTAGCCGGGCTTACCACCCGCCCGCGCTGAGCGGAACCCGCCATCCTGGCTCCTCGTAGGACTGGTTTAGCCTGGAAGGGTATCTCGCAGGGGTTGTTTCTTCTTAAGCCAGCCGCGCACTCGGGTGCTGCGCTTCTCGAAAAACAAGATCCGAGTTTAAGGCAGTTGGTGACGCCGTTCACACGGTGGTTGCAGTGACATCTAAACCCGCACACGCAAAACCGACTGCGCGGCCCCCAGTCCACGGCTAACCGGTTTGGGCCTGCCACCGGTCCCGAACCTGTTACAACACAGCCGGGCACGTTGGAGTTTTCCTCCGTTCGACGCGGTCGTGGCGGCTATTCTTTAGTGACGTTGATGAAAACCAAGTCGGACGAACCGGGACCAAATACGAATGCCTTCTTGCCGCCGACACTCTTTGCTGTTCCACCGGGCATTGAAAGGTTTTCTACCTCAAAGAAGTTTTGCTCGCTTCCGTTTTCCCAAAAGACGGTGACGCTCTTCCCGTCGTCGAATTTTGCCAGCTTTTCTCTCAGTTCTTTGACCGTCATAGTTTGTCGTCTCCTGTCGCGCTTCAAGTCCATCAGGAAGCGCAAACCGCCGCGTGCCCCATACGCCGATTTTGAGTTTGGGCTTTCTGACTTCTCCGCCCAGATGCTCGGCGCACTGGCGCAGCAAAAAGGCGCCTGGACGGGGTAGATTTTTCATCGGCATGGTTCGTCTTCTTCCGATCGCAATCGAGATAGTCGGCGCCGGGCGTTTTGTTCGCTCGTTTACTTGCCGGCGCGGGCGCTGGCAGCTCTTGCCGCGCTTTGCACGCGTGGGGCCTCTTCGCCGAGGGCGGTGGCCAGGGCGATTAGATGGTCTTGTTCGTCCTTGAGAATCTCGCGGATATGTTCGGCCATGGCGTACTCGCCCAGGCTTTCGCATTGAAGGACGCGCTCGCGGTAGCGGCGGATGGTGGCCATTTCGTTTTCGAGATCGAACTGGAGCATTTCTTTGGGTTTTTTCGAAGTGCGAACGTGCTTTGGCAGGACAGCGGGCATGCCGCCGAGGTAGTCGATTTGTTCTGAGATGATCAGGGCGTGGCTGAGCTCTTCCGCGGCGTGTTTCTCAAGTTCGCCAGCGATGCTCATATACTCGGCGCCGCTTAAGACTTGCGAATAGACGACATAGGAGATGATGGCCTGGTATTCGCCCGAGAGATCTTCATTTAGCAGCTCGATCAAGTCATCGCGCGAGATTTGACCGGCGGAATGATCAGTGGTTTCTTCTTTTTCAGCTTTCACAGCCAGCCTCCTTTAATGCGAGCAAACTCCGGCAATATCGGCGGTCTTCAACATAGGTTCAGCAGAGGAAAAACTCAGGCGTCTCTGACAGTGCGGTACGCTTCTTTGCCGGCTTCCACGGTGCCGGCGACGGTGGCTTTGACGTCGTCCACGGACGCTTGCGCGCGGCGAGTCCAGCGCTTTCCCGTCGAGGCAACATCATTAACACCTTTTTTCACGGTGCTGGAAATGTAGTCGCGCGTATCTTCTCCCGAAGCTGGAGCAAAGAGCAGGGCAAGCAGAGCGCCCACTCCAATGCCCACGGCAAATGTAGTGTATTTGTTCGACCATTTGTTGTAGCTCATCGTACCCGTCCTTTACGGCAGGCTTTTTGCCTGCTGCATCTTCGACACGTTTCTTAAAGCCGCTTCGCCTTGTTCATGCAACTTCCAAACGGCCAGCTATTCCGCTGGATGGAAAAAGATCGATAAGCCGAAGGCCTTCTGTGCGTGGCCAATTTTATTCTGGATCTTCCCGGCGACCTTTTCGCCAATGCCCTGGCCTTCCAAGTCGGGATCGTCTGAGATCCCTTCGTTCCAAAGCGCGCCGGTGCCCGTATGAATGCAGGAGACGCCGCGCAAACACTATGTTAGTCACGAAGAAGGCGTAGGTATGTCACGTTTCGAACACCGTTGCTTTTTAATTTCACATTGCATATTCGACTTGCAGCGGTTGGGTCTAAACCACTCGA
The DNA here is from genome assembly GCA_041486245.1 of Candidatus Acidiferrum sp. Classification (GTDB taxonomy): domain Bacteria; phylum Acidobacteriota; class Terriglobia; order Acidiferrales; family UBA7541; genus Acidiferrum. The sequence continues at coordinate 2,375 of JBGPLB010000127.1, read as the reverse complement.
CTGCAATATCCGATTTGCAGATGAAAAAGAAGCTCCCATTTTGGGGCCCTTTTGTGCCGTCTCTGCTCCGTTAGCCGGAGAGAAGAACGGCGTGGAAGATCACAATGGCAGCGGCGGACTGATGCAAGGCGCACATCAGTGTTGTGTGGCCGGGCACGCCCGGCCCGTGGAATGGAGACAGAAGGAGTGGAACGGAGACAAGGCGAAAAGAAAACAAATGGGGCGGCGGCGCTAATGTTTTGCGCAAGCCGCCCCGGAGATGGTGCTGCGCGGCGGCGTCAGAAGCGGACGACGGCGCTAATCGAGACGCGGGTGCAGTTGGCCGTGTTCCCGGAATTGCGGAGGCCGACGTAATCGAGTTGCGGGCGCAGAGCCAAGTGCGGCAAAACACCGATATCAACACCGCCGCCAGCGCTGAAGGCGAAGTTAGTGGATGAGCCGCCAAGTGCGGTCAAACGGCCAGCACCTGCAAGGAACTGTACAAAGGGAGTGATATTCGTTGGATTGTGCATGACGATGCGCGGACCGAAGAGAAAAGTGTACGTGTTCAAGGAAACGCCGGAGGGTGAAGCGTGGTACGCGCCGAAGTCACCGACGAGACCCAGGAAGGGGATGGGCTTGTAGGAGACGGAACCGCTGATGCCGTTCTGGTTGAGGCCCCCCGAGCCGCCGAGGCGGAAATAGGAGTATCCAATGGAGGCGTCGGCGGACTGGGCGCGCGACGGAACGGCGGAAACCACCATCACGATGCTAAGTAAGAGCAAGCGTTTCATAGACTTGTATCCTTTCGAGCGTCATTGGACGTTGTAAATCCGAGCCGGAGGGCAAGACATGGGCAGAGTAGGCAGCCGTCCCCCAGGCTCCCCCTATTTTGAGGCATTGGAGGGCAGCTGCGGCGGGGAATGGAAGGCGAGTTTCTAGGGGTGCAACAGGCCCCGTCTAGGCCTGTTGCCGCGAGCTTCGGCGGGCACTTTTGGCCTTAGGCGGAAAGTGGAGGCGGGGAGTCGGGATATTGGGGCGTATTGAAAACACGCAAGTTATTGAAAAATCGACACGCTCAGGAATCGAAAAATGCGGAAATTGCGCCTATCTGGAACACTGGATTCTCAGTTCTCCTGCCAATGGGTTGAAGGTTTTCTAGCACGAAGAAGGATCGCAAACCGGGCTTGAGCACCGGTCTTTGTTGTGGCAGGCAGAGGTACGCAGGCTGCTCGCTTATCTGCTAGAAAGTTGGAGAGCAGGCCAGTTCTCGAGAACCCGGTGGGAGATGATTTGGCCGCTCAGGGCTGGTTCAATTCATTCCCGCGCGGCGCCCATGACTGTCCAGTCGTCATCTGCGCTCCTGGCTCGGGAGAGTGCCGGTGGTGATGAATTCGCGCTGCTACGCATCTGCCGTTGGATCACTCCGGAGTCTACGGACTGTCCCGCGCGCGAGATGGTCTGGAAATTCATCTGGCTACCAGCGAACTCCACGAGCATGAAAGTGTTGTCAGAATCAAATCCTTTGGCGGTGAATGTGCTCTGTTTTAGATCGCCGGCGCGCAATTCTCCCGAAGCGCCTTCCGTGAAGTAGTAAATTCCATTCTGCGGTTTGACGCGCTCGTAGACGTGATCATGGCCCGCAAATACGACGTCCACATGATACTTGATGAACAGAGGTTCCAGCACCTGCCTCAAATCGGTGCTCGAACCATGCATTCTTCCGGAGGAGAAAAGCGGGTGATGAAAGTAGCAGATCTTCCAATCTCCGTCGCCCGCGCCTTTTAGTTCGTTTTCCAGCCACGCGAGCTGTTTCGGGTCCATATAGTTGCTATTCAACACAAAGAAGCGCACATTGCCTTTCTTGAACGTATAGTAAGCTAAACCGTTCATATTGAAGGGTGCGTAAAACCTTTCGTTGGAATTGTCGTGATTGCCCAGCGAGGCATAGAATTTGACCCCCGCATCCAGCAAGGGCTTATAGGGAATGGAAAACTTCTTTTCAAAATCTTTCGGTGTGCTGCCTCCATAAATGTTGTCTCCGAGCATGATCACGAAATCGAAAGGAAATGTGGCGTGAGCTTCCATCATTCGCCGAGACACATCATACTGAGGCGTTCCGCCGGTTCCCATGTCGCCGATAACAGCCATGCGGACCGAGTCGGGCTTGACAGGCGCTGCGACCTGCGACCGGGAATGAGCTGCTGAAAGCAGGGTAAGAGCCGTAATGATGAAAAGCAATCGGCGCATTTTCTTCTCCACAATCATGGCAAGCAATCGGTGCTTTGTTTTTTTCCACCCGGCCAAGGGCGGCCCTACGGAATAGCGTTGGGCATGAAGTCAATAATCATGTTGGCCTTGCGATCGACGAGCAGTAGAGCCGAGCCGAGTATTCG
>JBGPLB010000126.1:0-14424 GCA_041486245.1 Candidatus Acidiferrum sp. | reverse complement strand
TGTCTTTGTAAAACCCGGTGTGGCCGCTGGTTTTCCAGAGGTCGAGGCGCATGATGTGCGGCGTGAAGACGAGGTCGTAGCCGCGTTTGAGGAGTTCCTCGCGCAGCCAGTCCTCGACAATTTTGCGGATGAGGCCGCCCTTGGGATGCCAAAAGATGAGGCCAGGGCCGGCTTCTTCCTGGATGCTGAAGAGTTCTAGTTCGACGCCGAGTTTGCGGTGATCGCGGCGTTTGGCTTCTTCGAGGCGATGGAGATATTCGTCGAGGTCTTTTTGCGTGAAGAAGCACGCTGCGTAAATGCGCTGGAGCTGCGGATTGCCTTCCTGGCCCTTCCAGTAAGCACCGGCGACATTCATAAGCTTGAACGCGGTGATGCGCTTGGTGGAAGGGATGTGCGGGCCGCGGCAGAAGTCGAGAAATTTTCCGGTGGTATAAAACGAGACCATCAGCTCATTGGCTTTTTCTTCGACTAGTTCGCACTTAAAAATCTGATTGGTCTTTTTATAGAGCTCGATGGCTTCGGGCTTGGGGATGAGCTTGCGCTCGTTCGGCAGATCTTGGGCGGCGAGCTCGTGCATCTTTTTTTCAATTTTGGCGAGATCTTCCTGGGTGAACGGCTCATCGCGGAGGAATTCGTAGAAGAAGCCTGTGTCGATGGGCGGGCCAATTCCGAGCTTGACGTTGGGGTAGAGCTCCATCACCGCCGCGGCGAGCAAATGCGCTGCGGAGTGCCGGAAGACAAAGAGCGCGTCGGGATCCTTTTCGGTAAGGATCTGGAGCTTGACGTTTTCTTCAAGCGGGCGGCGCAAATCGATCAACTCGCCTTGATCAGGGGCGTTGGGCAAAGGAGTGCCGTTGGTGGCGACAACGCGCGCGACTAGAGCAGCGTCGGCCAGTCGTGGCGAAATCTTGCGCGCAATATCCGCCGGAGTCGTGCCCTTCGGCACCTCTTGAACCTTGCCGTCCGGCAATGTGACTTGCACCTGCTCCATGATTCGTTCACCTGGAAGGAGAAACTCTAAGCTTATCGGCGCGGTCTATTTGGGTCAAGGCGGATGACTGTATTACGCTGAGCAGACTTTGAAGTGAGCTTGCATTATTACTTCATGTAAATTCAATTGTGTCACATCAGCTTGCTGGGTGATTCTCGGCAATTCGAGATAGAATTCCTCGATGCACTCATCACTCGAACTGACTCGACTATCTCCGTTTAACATCTCGTTCTTGCAAAAACGGCAACGACGGCCGCTGTTCAATGGCACGCGCGCTGTGAAAAGACTCAGTTGCCTGTCACTGCTTTCCATCCTTTTCGCTGGGTTTGTTGCGCCGATCACCTCGGCACAAACGCCTACGCAGATTCTGCAAGCCGATGAGCGCTACAAAGTGGACATGCTTCTTGTCGTCGCGCATCCGGATGATGAGGGAGCCGCAACTCCGTATCTCGCGCGGGCGATCGACGAGGGCAAGCTCGTCGCCGTAATTTACGGCACGCGCGGCAGCAGCGGCGAGAACCAATCCGGAGCAGAGCAGGCGCCGGCCCTTGGCGAGATCCGCGAAATCGAAGCACGCCGCGCGCTTGCCTCGCTGGGCGTTGACAAGGTGTGGTTTCTAGGTGGAAAAGACACGGCCTCCCAAGACGTTTTGCAATCCCTGGCGAACTGGGGCCACGGTGCGGCGCTCGAAAACTTGGTGAGGCTGGTGCGATTGACCCGGCCTGAAGTGATCCTGACGTTCTTGCCAGGAACATTTATCGGCGAGGATCACGGTGACCATCAGGCTGCGGGCGTGCTCGCGACGGAGGCATTCGATCTTGCGGGCGATCCCGTCGTGTTTCCCGAGCAAGTCGCTGCGCCAATGCGACGATTGGAACCCTATCTCGAAAATCTGCGACCGTGGCAGACAAAGAAGATCTATTACTTTGCTGATGCTGACAGGGAAGAGATATTTCGCGATAAAGGCCCGAGCTATTCCGTCAAGGAGGTTTCGAAATCTTCGAAGCAGCCTTACTGGCGAGCGGCATTGGAGTCTTTTCGCGCGCATGAAACGCAGGCGAAAGGTCTTCTCGATTCACTCGGCAAGATGGACGAAGCGCAAATCGAGAAGATCGCCACCTCTGATTTTTGGAGCAATGGGATAAGTTTTGTCCTCGGGAAGTCCTTGGCGGGAGGCCGCGTTACGGGCGATATTTTTGAGGGCATTACGCCGGGGGCGATTGCCTTTGCAAGACCGAATGTTTCACCTGAGCCCCAACGGCCCGAACTCTCCCTGGAGCTCGCAGGTCCTTGGAACTTTTATTCCGAATTTCGCCGCGAACACGGGCTCGCACACTTGCCGCATCCCGAGCCACCGGAAATCGCGCTTCAGGAAGGCACACAACTCGTGATTCCCTTGTGGTTGCGCAATCAGAGTTCGGCCGTGCAGGAGGTCAGCCTCCTCGTGAATCTGCCGTCGGGTTGGACCGTAGCTGGTGGAGAAGGCAAATTCACGGTTGCGGCAAAGCAGACTGCGGCTGCGCGAATCGAAGTGAAGCTGCCCTTGATTGGCGAAGGATCGAAGACGGAGGCCCAGGAAGTCAGCGTGCACGCCGAATCCAAGGGACGGGAAATCGGCGACGTCAAACTCCGCGTGGAATTGCGCAAACGCGCTCTGCCAGAATAGGTGGCGTCAGGATTTTTTGGCGCGAGCCGCTTCGAGAGCTTCCCATGCCGATTCCGGCAGCATGAGCAGGTCGTTGAACTCCCCCGCGCCGCGCAGCCATTGGCCGCCGTCGATGACCACGCACTCGCCGTTAATGTACTCGGCCATATCGCTCAAGAGAAACGAGGCGAGGTTCGCCAGTTCCTCGTGACGACCGAAGCGCTTCATCGGGTGTTTGTCCTTGGCGTGGTCCTCAAACTGTTTGGAGGGCATGAGACGCGACCACGCGCCTTCGGTGGGAAATGGCCCCGGCGCGATGGCGTTCAGGCGGATATGATATTTGGCCCACTCGACAGCCAACGATCTCGTCATCGCGAGCACGCCTGCCTTCGCACACGCCGAAGGCACGACGAAGCCGGAACCGCTGTTGGCGGCGGCATACGTGGTTACGATGTTCAGGACGTTTCCGCCGAGCTTCTGCGCTATCCATCGCTTGGCGAATGCCTGCGTGCAATGAAACGAACCGTTGAGCACGATGCTCACGACGGTGTTAAAGGCGTTGGGAGAGAGTTTCTCTGTGCGTGCGATAAAATTGCCAGCGGCGTTGTTGACGACCGTATCGATGCGGTCAAACTGTTGCTCGGCCTTTTCCGCTGCGGCTTCTACCGCTCCGTAGTTACGTACATCACAGGTGGTGAACGCCGCCGAGCCTCCCGCGCGGTGAATCTCGGCACAAACTTCCTTGAGTGGCTCTTCACGGCGGCCGACGAGGTACATCCGAGCGCCCAGCTCGGCAAAGCGCAAGGCCATCGACCGGCCCAAACCGGTTCCTCCACCAGTAAGGAAGATAGCCCGGCCTTCCAAAAAGTCCTCTTGAAACACACGCCACCCCTTTTGTTTGAGTTTATTCGCCGGTTCGGGACAGTCCGGAACTGCAATTCTAGTTCATTAGAGTCCCAGAGCGGCGAAATTTGCGTAACGCTCCGGAGAACCTAATTCGGCTTCAGCTCCGCTGGAATCGGCCGGCCCATGACTTTCGCGTATTCCGCGGCGAAGAGCGGGCTCTCTGGAAATTCTTCCGTCAATTCGTGCAAGAGCTTCTTCGCCAAGACCTCCTGTTTTTCGCGTCGCGCTGCGAGCGCCAGAAGGACTTTCGCAAATGGCTCGAGATAGCGGCCTTTCTCGGCCGTTTTTTCAACCAGCTCCATACCAAGCTTCTTGTCGCCATGAATCCCGCCAAACCACAAAACCATACGAACGCCCCCGGAGAGGCACCCGATGATGTAGTCCGCCGAGCCCGGCGCGACCCAGGCATCGTTCGCGTCGGGGCGCTCAGCCAGCAGGAGCTTGGCGTGCTCGTTGGCTTCCTTCATTCTTTTGAGGCCTTCAACGTGCTTTCTTTCAAGGATACTGTCAGCGTTTGATTCCATGCCGGCGGCCAGAGTCAATGCAAAGAGCGCAGCAGCGTCATGCTTGTCCTTGGAGAGACGACCCTTGGCAAGCTTGCGGGTTTGCTCCAACTCGGCGCCGAAGTTCTTCATGCGTTCGGGATCGGGTTTGCCCTCGATTCCTCGCAGGAACTTCTTGTCATCCATAAAGAATTCGCTCGTCATAACGCCTTGGCGGTAGAACTCCTCAAACAGATAGCTCGCCGCCTCAGCCACAAAACCAAACGGATCGGCGGGGTGCTCAGCGGTCCAGATGGAAAACTTTTCCCGGGCTTCCGGGTACTGTTGCACATAGAGCAAGCGGAAACCTTCCTTCAGCTCCGGGACCTCCGTGAAAGCGGAATCGCTGCCATCTGTGGCAGTTTGCGCGCCTGAAATGGCAGGGGTGAGCAAGAGAGCTAGAACAAGGGTTGGAATCCGACTGGAAAATCTCAATCGCTTTTTCAGAAAACCCCCGGCAAAAACCTCGGTTTACCGGCCATCGTGGCGCGATACTCCGGATTGGCCAGGAGTACGCGCTCCTCGGTCGAGAGCCGCTGGGAAAGTACGGCAACATGCGCGAGCGAGCCAACGATGGCGGTAATCCATGCCGTGTGGATCAGCGGCAGCGCCAGCATCTCCGCAAAGACTGCAGCGTAGTTTGGATGGCGGACGTAGCGGAACGGACCCGAGGAGATGACGCCGAGGCGAGTGGAATCCATCACCTGGACATTCCAATGATTTCCCAGGGTGCGAATTACCCACCACCGCACGACATTAGCGGCCAAAAAAATCGCAAGCATGACTGCAGCTAGGACGGGGATAAACGGACGCCGAAGGAGAACCACTTCCATCGCGGCACCGAGCAGGACCGCGGTGTGCAGCACGACCATCCAACGAAACCTGGGCTCGTCAACCTTTGCCGCGCCTCGCGCGATCATCTCCTGCTGATGGCGGCGCGAAATTTGCAGCTCCACAATGCGTAGCAGACCCACGGCCACCAGCAGGCCAAGAAACGCGATGACGCTCAGGTCCATTGCAGCAGAAGAAATTCCGCGCTGAATCCCGGGCCAAAGGCGGCCGCCAGCGCATATTCGCCCGATTTAAGTGGGCGCTTTTCCAGCCACTCCTGCAAGATGAAGAGAATCGTGGCGCTGGAGAGGTTGCCGACGTTGCTGAGAATATCCCAGGAGGGCTGGGTGTCACACTTGCAGAGCCCCAATTCCTTTTCGACATTGCCCAGCAAACGCGCACCGCCAGGATGCAGAATCCATCCTTTTATGTCTTCTTGTTTGCGGCCGTGCCGTTCCAGAAAACTATCCACGAGTCCGCGAATCTTGGCGCCGATCATTTCGGGCACGTCCTTCGCAAGCAAAATATGAAATCCCGAATCGCGCAAGTCGAAGCCCATGGCACCCAGGGAATCGGGGAAAGTGTAGGTCTCTGAAACGAGAATCTTAGGCCCCTTGTGTTCTTTTCCCGTCACCAGGACCGCTGCTGCACCGTCGCCGAACAGAATCGAGGAGATCAAATTTGCCTGGGAGATGTCCTTGCGCTGAAAGGTGAGCGAAGGCAGCTCGACGGCGATAATCAGAACATTTCCCCCAGGGTGGGCCTTGAGATAATCCGCGGCACGACCGAGGGCCATTGCTCCGGCGGCGCAGCCGAGCTCCGTGAAGGGCATCCGGCGTACGTTTGAGCGAAAGCCCATGAGATTGATGAGATGCGCATCCAGGGAAGGGATCATAAATCCGGTGCAGGAGACGGTGATGATCAGATCGACTTCGTCGGGGCGGAGTGCGGCTCGTCTTAAACATTCTTCTGCCGCTTGCCGGCCGAGCTTGATCGCGTGCTCCATGTATTCCTGATTGGTTTTGGAAAGGGGCCGCGGCTCGACGGTATACTCGATGGGGAAAATAGAGTAACGCTGGTGAACCTGAGCGTTGTCAACGATGGACATCATTGCTTCAAGGCGGCGATCCGGAATGTCGAAGACGCGCCCCATGTAATACTTCACGTCCTCGCGCGTGATGGTATACGGCGGAAGCGCCGTGGCCGTTGCGGCAATCCTACACTGCGAGTTTGAGGCCCCGTTCGAGGGTCCATTATTCACGGATTCCACCTTTAATTCTGTGTGAAAGCTCCGCCCGAGAGCACTACCAGTTTGCTAAGCCATTTTGTCACAACGGTTCAGCAGCGGATGGCACATGAGCGCTAGACTTTACAACATTCCCCCCGCGGGGAACAGTTTGAATTGAGGCACCTTGCCCACCCGCATGGTCCAGCGCCGTTCACCTCCAATTTATCCTTGTGGAGCCTCTTTGTAAAATCCTCATCCCGGTTTGGGGTATGCTTTTGCGCGTCATGAAGATTTCAAAGCACTCTCGCGTCATACGTTTGGAACAGCTCAATTTTCTCTCTGGGTTCCTCCTATTTGGCTTCGCTGCGGTTTTCCTGTTCGCGGCCATTGCTCTGGCGCAGCGTCAAGCGCCGCCCCTGCTCGTGATGATTTCCGTGGACGGCATGCGTCCGGATTACGTAACAGAGGCCGAGGCGCACGGCGCGAAAGTGCCCAACTTGAGGCGCTTTCTCAAAGAAGGAGCCTACGCCGAAGGCGTGGTGGGCGTTGTGCCTACAGTAACTTACCCGAGTCATACGACTCTGGTTACAGGCGTGTGGCCGGCGAAGCACGGGATCCTCGCTAACACGACATTTGATCCGCTCCAAAAGAACCAAGGAGGCTGGTATTGGTACACAGAAGACATTCTCGCGCCCACATTCTGGGATATTGCTGCGGCGGCCGGGCGTACAACCGCGAGCATTCAATGGCCGGTAACGGTGGGCGCACACATTACTTGGAACATCCCTGAATTCTGGCGCGCGAGCACGCCAGACGATGCCAAGCTGCTGCGCGCAGTTTCGACGCCTGGCTTGCTCGAAGAGGCGAGGGCTGATCTCGGCGAATACCGCGGAGGGATCGACACGTCGACGCAAGGAGACGTAAACCGAGGGCAGTACACGGAATGGATTCTCGAAAAAAAGCATCCTTCTTTCTTGACGCTTCATCTCAGCTCGCTCGATCACATCGAACACGAAACGGGTCCGTTCAGTCCCGAGGACATCGCCGTACTCGAAAGTATCGATGCTACTATAGGGAAAATACGCGCGACTGCGGAGACGCTTGCTCCGGGCCGGGCGTACATCGCTGTCGTTTCCGACCACGGATTTGTTCGAACGGATGCCCAATTGAACTTGTTCCCTTTGTTTCGCGAAGCAAAGCTGATCACCGTCAATGAAAAAGGAAAGATTATCGATTGGAAGGCGATCCCGTGGGTAACCGGAGGGTCGGCAGCGATTGTGCTGAAAGCTCCGGACGACACCGTGATCCTGTCACAAGTTCGAGAGCTGCTTGCCAAGGTTGCGAGCGATCCAGCGAACGGCGTCGATTGCATCCTGGACGCCGAGGAACTCCACAAGCGCGGCGGCTATCCTCCCGCGTCCTTTTTTGTCGGCCTCAAGCCCGGGTGGAAAACAGGCTCGACACTCGATGGCCCCTTGCTTTCCAAAATGAAAGTCGGCGGCACTCACGGAGCGATGCCCGACCTCTCTGACCTGCACGCATCGTTCTTCCTTGTCGGTCCAGGCGTTCCCGCGGGCAGATCGCTGGGCTTGATCGATATGCGCGACGTGGCGCCCACGCTAGCGCACGAAGTGGGATTATCGCTGCCGTCGGCGGACGGTAAAATCCTTCTCCCCTAGCTGCAAGTTGTGTTCCGTGCGCCGTTGCTCTGGTACTTCCCAGACTTATCGCAGGCCGACGAGTACCTTTACCGAATCGATGAGTTTCGCGGAGTCGTAGCCGACGCCGTCCTTGAAGACGAGCTCCACTTTTTCGATGTCCTTGATATTCGCGGACGGATCACCTTGCAGCACGACGATGTCGGCAGCTTTACCCACCGCAAGCGTGCCGATTTTATCCAGCTCGCCGAGAAATTGAGCGCCATTTGCGGTTGCGATGTGAATGGCTTCCACGGGCGTGAATCCCGCTTCGACGAGCAGTTCGGCTTCGCGCTGGTCTCCGAAGCCGGCAATTACGCCTCCGTATCCCGTCGGATCGAGACCTGCCAGAAGCAACCCGCCCTGCTTTGCAAATTCGTGTTCGAACTCCAATTCTTTCTTGAAGATGGCTGCCGCACCGGAATTTGCGGCGTTATCGGATATTCGTGCGCGCCTCGTCAGATAGGCAAGCCGCGCTTCAGAGGTCAACGCATCGAGGACCCGGCTGTCGAGCGGTGCGCGTCCCGGCACGGAAGTTTCGAAGATAGGCAGCGTGGAAGTGACCGAGACGTGATGCGCCACCAGATCGCGAATCATATCTTGCATCGGCTTGCTCGCGATGTCGACTGAGAGCAGCGCCTTTGAAGCGGCTTGCGGATTGGGGCAGACGCCCGGCTTCTTCTCGGGAAGGAATTCGGTATCCACAAAAATGCCGTGCTCCAGGTCGTCGATGCCGAGGGCAGCCGCTTCGCGAAAACCGATCGAGCAAAGATGCCCGGTGACTTTGATGCCGTGAGCATGCGCAGCTTTGATGGCCGCAGCCAGCTCGTCCGGCGTGATGTTCATGTACGCCTTAAAGGAAGTAGCGCCGCGCGCGATCCAGAATTCGACCATCTGCCGCGCATCTTCGGCGTCCTTCAGCTGATGCATTTGCAACGCGAACGCGCCCTGTCCTTCGAGGTAAGGACCAGTGACGTGGATTTTAGGGCCGGCAAGTCTGCCCGCATCGATCGCCTGCTTGAGCTCGAGGTCAGCGTAGGGTTCGAGACTGCCCGTTGTGCGAATTGAAGTGACGCCGCCCGCGAGATAAAGGCGCGGGAAACTCGACGCATGTTCGGGATAGAGCGGGAGACCGCCGCCGGGAGAAGGGTAGAACATGTGATCGTGCATGCCGACGAGGCCGGGGATCACTGTGCGGCCGGAGAGATCGAGGACCTTCGCACCATCGGGAACTTTTGCGGTGGCAGAATCGCCGAGTGCGGCGATTTTGCCGTCGGAGATGACCAGCGTTTGATCCGCGCGAGGAGCGGCGCCGGTGCCATCCACGACGCGCACATGCGTCAAAGCGATCACCGGCGCGTCTTCCTTCACGAAGGCGCTCACTGCGGGCGAAAGCTTTGGCTCCACCTGGCACCAGCAGAGAGGCGGCAGGAGCAGGAAACACAGGGCAGGCAGGAGAATTTTTCGCATCAAACTACCTCGCACAGGGGAATGTAGCAACGCGTTGCAGTCTATTCACAGGACCGCATGAACACAAGAGGTGCTTGGCACAGGCTGCGCGACCTGGTTTGTGATAGATTTTTTGTCTTTCGAGGTGACCAATGCTCAACTGCTTCAAACACTCCAGTCGCACGGCGCTTGTGGGCGTGCTTTTCGCGGCCATGTCTTGCGCCGCGCAGCAGATGCCCGCCCCGGCAACGTCAGAAGGCGACTTTGTCGTTCACAATTTTCAGTTCCGTTCCGGTGAGTCGCTGCCCGAATTGCGGCTGCATTACACGGCGCTCGGCAAACCGTTGAAGGATGCGGCGGGACATACGACCAACGCCGTGCTCATCCTTCACGGAACCGGCGGCACCGGGCATCAGTTTCTCCAGCCGCAATTTGCAGGCGTATTGTTTGGCCCGGGCCAGCTGCTCGATGCGGCGCGCTACTACATTATTCTTCCCGATGGGATCGGCCATGGAAAGTCGTCCAAGCCCAGCGACGGCATGCACGCTCACTTCCCGCAATACGATTACGACGACATGGTCGCGTTGCACTATCGGCTCGTGAGTGAAGGTCTCGGCGTCAATCACCTTCGGCTTGTGATGGGCACTTCGATGGGTTGCATGCACTCCTTTGTGTGGGGCGAGACCTATCCCGATTTCATGGACGGACTCATGCCGCTGGCGTGCCTGCCCGTGCAGATCGCCGGGCGCAACCGCATTTGGCGCAAAATGGTGATGGATGCGATTCGCGAGGACCCGGAATGGAAGGGTGGCGAATATAAGGAAGAGCCCAAGCAGGCTTTGCGGACAGCGCTGGATTTTCTGCTAATGGCAGGGAGCGCGCCGATCCCCCTGCAGAAAACACTGCCGACGCGCGACGCTGCGGACCAGTATCTCGACGACTATTTCCACACCCGCTTTAGCAGCCTCGATGCGAACGATCTGTTGTACCAGGTGAACGCGTCACGCGATTACGATCCCTCTCAGCAACTCGGCAAAATCAAGGCCCCGGTGATGTACGTCAATTCCGGCGATGACTTCATCAATCCGCCAGAGCTGGCCATCGCCGAGCGCGAAATCAAGAAAGTAAAAAACGCAAGGTTCGTGCTGATCCCCGCCAGCGAGAACACGCACGGGCACGGCACGCACACGTGGGCGGAAATCTGGAAGCAGTACATGGCGGAATTGCTCGAGAAGTCAGCCCGCTAGTAACCGCGCAAGTGAAATTGTTAGCGCGTGGCTTCGTGGCTGGCGCGAATCTCTTGCCAGCGGCGCGGGCGCTTGTTGGCCTGCAAAACTTTTTTTCGAAGGCGGATCGATTTCGGCGTGATTTCGACGAATTCGTCGTCGGCGATAAATTCAATCGCCTGCTCGAGGCTGAGCTCGCGGTGCGGAATCAACCGGATGGCTTCATCCGCGCTCGAGGAGCGCATGTTCGTCTGTTTCTTTTCCTTGGTGACGTTCACTTCCATGTCTTGCTCTCGCGAATTTTCCCCGATGACCATTCCTTCGTAGACTTCGATAGCAGGGCCAATGAACAATTCGCCGCGTTCTTGGAGGTTCCATAGCGCGAAAGCCGTCGATGGCCCGGGACGGTCCGCGACGAGTGCACCCGTGGGGCGCAACGCCATTTCTCCGGCATAGTCAGTCCAGCCGTCGAAAATTGAGTGAATCAACGCGGTGCCGCGCGTGTCCGTCAGCAACTGGCTGCGCAGGCCGATCAGCCCGCGTGAAGGAATCTTGAAGTCCATGCGCACACGGCCGGAGTTGTGATTGCTCATTTTGAGCATTTCTCCCCGTCGGCTCCCCAATGTTTCCAAAATAATGCCAATGAAACTCTCGGGGACGTCGATGACTAAACGCTCGAGCGGCTCGAGCTTCCGGCCATTTTCGGTACGCACCACGATTTCCGGTTTGCCAACCATCAGCTCGAAGCCCTCGCGCCGCATGGTTTCAATGAGAATCGCAAGCTGAAGTTCGCCCCGCCCCAGCACGCGGAACGATTCCGGCGTGTCCGTATCTTCCACGCGAATCGATACGTTCGTCAGCAACTCCTTCTGCAGGCGGTCGCGCAGATCGCGCGACGTCAGATAGCTGCCTTCCTTTCCGGAAAGCGGGCTGCTGTTCACCGTAAAAATCATGGCGAGCGTCGGCTCGTCGATCAGCAAAGGTTCGAGAGGTTGTGGCGTTGCCAGATCCGTAATGCTCTCGCCGATCTGAATCCCTTCCACGCCGGCGATAGCGACAAGATCGCCCGCGCCAACTGCTTCCGCTTCGTCGCGCTCCAAGCCTCGGAACGTGTATAGCTTCGTGATCCGCGTGGACAGAAGCTTTCCGTCCAGTTTGCTGATGCCGACATCCTCGCCGCGCCTCAGCGTGCCATTGAACACGCGCCCAATCGCGATGCGTCCGAGAAAATCGCTGTAGTCGAGATTCATCACCTGTATTTGCAGCACGCCGTCCGGGTCGCCCGGCGGCGCAGGAATGCTCTTCACGATGGTTTCAAACAAGGGCAGCAAGTCCTTCGAGTTATCCCCGAGCTGCCGGTGCGCTACGCCATCGCGCGCATTGGTGTAAACCACTGGGAAATCGAGCTGGTCTTCGGTGGCATCCAAATCGATGAACAGGTCGTAGATTTCATCGAGGACTTCTTTTGTGCGCGCATCGGTGCGGTCGATCTTGTTCAGCACAATTACCGGCGGGAGCTTGGCGGCCAAAGCTTTCTGAAGAACGTAGCGCGTTTGCGGCAGCGGGCCCTCGCTGGCGTCGACCAGCAGCACGACGCCGTCAACCATTCTTAGCGCGCGTTCGACCTCGCCCCCAAAGTCGCTGTGGCCGGGCGTGTCGACAATGTTGATCTTGGTGTCGTGGAAAAACAGCGCCGTGTTTTTCGCGAGAATCGTAATGCCGCGTTCGCGTTCTAGGTCGTTGGAATCCATGACGCGCTCGACGAGCGCTTCGTTGGCGCGAAAAATCCCGCTCTGCCGCAGCATGGCGTCGACCAGCGTCGTTTTGCCATGATCTACGTGCGCGATAATGGCGATATTGCGAATATTTTGGCTCATGATTTCTGCGTCTGTCTGCGGACTACTCTTCTGGTAGTCTCTGCAAAGACAAAAATAGCTGCTGAAACAACCAGCAGCCCGGACGAATCTCCTTTGTTCTCAGGTGCGGTCGAGCAACCTATAGTTTAGCAGAGGGTGCCGCTGTTCCACGCTAAATTTCGTGTACTATCCTCTTCCAGGTCGTTTCGCCGCGGGTTGCAGTCGATTCATCAGGGGGATTTCCATGCGAATAGCGCGTTTGTTGTGGAAGGGCAGAGTCTACCTTTGGGTGATCGCCATACTGCTGCTTTTTCTGGTCACCGGCCATGCCCAAACGCCCAATCCGCCGGATTATTCCCTGCTCTTTGACAAGGCAGACGTCATGATCCCCGCACGCGACGGCGTCAAACTCCACACACAAATCTACGCGCCGAAACATTCCACCGAACCGCTTCCCATCGTCATCGAGCGGACCCCCTACGGACTGAAAGAGGACGACAAAGGTTACAGCCGCATCCTCTCGCGCTATGCCGAGATGATTCCCGATGACTACATCTTCGTCTTTCAAGATATCCGCGGCCGCTATGGTTCTGAAGGAACCTTCGTGATGCAACGCCCCGTTCGCGATCCAAAAAATCCGAAAGCCATCGACGAGGGCACGGATACCTACGACACCATCGACTGGCTGTTAAAAAAAGTCCCGCACAACAACGGCCGCGTGGGGCTTGTCGGCATCTCGTACGGCGGCTGGCTTACGGTCATGGGGATGCTCGAGCCGCATCCCGCTCTCAAAGCCGTTTCCGAGCAAGCTTCCCCCGCGGATATGTTTCTCGGCGACGATTTTCATCACAATGGCGCATTCCGGCTCAGCTACGGTTTCGAATATTCCGCAATGATGGAGACCGGGAAAACGAATTTTAAGTTCGATTTCGACCGGTTCGATACCTACGAGTGGTATTTGCGCCTCGGCGCGCTCTCCAATGTAAACAAAAACTATCTTCACGGTACGTTGCCCACCTGGAACGATTTCGTCGCACATCCGAATTACGACGCCTTCTGGAAACAACAGGCCATGCCGTATCTCCTGACCAAACCAAAAGTTCCGAATCTCAACGTAGCCGGTTGGTGGGATCAGGAAGACTCCTACGGCCCGATGAAGATCTACGAAATTCTCGAGAATAATGATCCCGATCATTTGAATTATCTCGTAGCCGGCCCCTGGAATCACGGCGGCTGGGGCCACGGCGCGGGCAGCTCACTTGGCGCGATTCCTTTCGGCAGCGACACCTCGCTCTATTTCCGCCAAAAAATTGAAGCGCCCTGGTTTGCCTACTGGCTCAAGAACAAAGGCAGCCTGCCGCTCAAAGAAGCGCTTTTATTTCAAACCGGCAGCGACAAGTGGGTGCAATTTGATTCGTGGCCGCCGCGAACTGCAGCGGCTCGCGAGCTTTATTTCCAAGAAGACGGCAAGCTTTCTTTCGACCCACCGAAATCGGCCACCCAGCAATTGTTCGATAGTTATGTCAGCGACCCCGCGCATCCTGTCCCTTACCGCCATCGTCCCATTGATATGACCTATCCCGAGGACCATCCCGGCGGCTGGTACACCTGGCTCGTCGAGGACCAGCGCTTCGTGGACCATCGCCCCGACGTCCTGACCTGGCAGACCGATGAACTTACGCAGGACATGACTTTGGCCGGCCAAGTCACCGCAAAACTGTTTGCATCGACGACGGGTAGCGACTCCGACTGGATCGTGAAACTGATCGACGTCTATCCGGAAAAATATCCTGACGATTGGAAACTCTCCGGCTACGAGCTGATGATTGCAGACGAAGTTTTCCGCGGCCGGTTCCGCAAGTCCTTTGACAGGCCTGAACCAATCACGCCGGACGCCATTACACTTTTCACCATCGATCTACACACTGCAAATCACGTTTTCAAGAAGGGCCATCGCCTCATGGTTCAAGTGCAAAGCACGTGGTTCCCCATCATTGACCGCAATCCGCAAAAATTTGTCCCCAACATTTTTGAAGCGAAGGAGTCCGACTTT
>JBGPLB010000125.1:0-14528 GCA_041486245.1 Candidatus Acidiferrum sp. | reverse complement strand
GCTTCAGTAAACATCAGTTCACCCAGCCGCAGTTGCTGGCGGTGCTGTGCCTGATGCGCTCCAAAGACTGGACCTTTCGCGAAGCCGAAGTATGCCTGCGCGAGCACCAAGAGTTGCGCGCCGCATTGCACTTGCAGGCGGTGCCTGATTACACCACGCTGTATCGTTTTCTGCGGCGGCTGGAGGACGACACCGTCGATCGCGGATTGCAGGAAACCGTGCTTCGGCTGCGGCGACGCAGGCGCCGGCCCATCTCCGCGGCCATCGACGGCACGGGGCTCTCCCATACTTCCGTCAGAACCTTCTTCCTCCGGCGCCTGGAACAGCATGCGCACGGGGCGAGGCCTCGTCGTCCTTGGTTGAAGTGGCTGATTGTGGTGGATGTGCAGCAACAGATTTTGCTGGCGCAGCGAGCCCGTCAAGGGCCGGGGTGCGACGCGCGTTCTCTGCCGGGATTGCTCGATGTGGCGGCACGAGGCGCTCCCATCGGGCTGGTACTGGCGGATGCGGAGTTTGATTCTGAAGCCAACCACGAGCACATTCGGCAACGCTTGGGAGCGAAGAGCATCATTCCCGCGAGGCGCCGGGGTGTCCCCAATGGTGCCATTCGCAATCAGATGTTCCGCGCCTTTCCGAAAAAAACCTTACCGGCAACGCGCCAAGATTGAAAGCATCTTCTCGGCCGTCAAACGCAAGCTCTCCTCGCACGCACCCGGACGCAGCCTGGCCACGCAGATCCGCCAAACCCTGCTGCTCGGCCTGGCCTACAACCTCTATCGCCTGAGGCATCGCTTCGCTTAGGGAGGATGTCAACGGAGCCCAACTGCTGATTCTAATCAACTTACAGAAAACCTAAGCTATTTAGAATCAACACCTACAAAAAACAGGGGAGGGGGTGAGGGAGGTTGGAATGGGGTACAGATCGGGCACATCCGTGTCAGATTAGACCGGGAGCATCCCTGACACCATTCCCCGCCTCACCGTGAACCCGACCCCTCGCTTTCGCGTATCTTAATTGAAACCATTCTAATGACTCTGCGCCGCCGCCTAATCCGCATCCTGCTGATCCTTCTCCTCTTCCCTCCTCTATTGGCAGGCATCGCAGGCTGGCTCGTCGCCCCCAGCTTCCTTCATCCGATTCGCCGCGAGCTTACCGCCGACCTCATCCGCGAAGCCGACGCCTCTTTCACCTTTTCCGGCGGCCACCGCGAAGACTTCGATGTCCGCGCCCCTGACGGCATCCTCCTTCGAGGCTGGATCGTCCGTCCTCAGCATCCCAACGGGAGCTGGGTCCTGCTCTTTCACGGCGTCGCCGATAATCGCATTGGCGTGATCGGCCAATCCGAATTTCTTCTTCGCGCCGGTTACAGCATCGTCATGATGGACGCCCGCGCCCACGGCGCCAGCGAAGGCTCCATTGCCACCTACGGCTGGCTCGAACGCAATGACACCAAGTCCATCATCGACGCACTTCTTCGCTCCGAATCCTCTACTACCTTTACCTCCTCAACTTCCTCTACTTCCTTCTCCCACATCTTCGCTCTCGGCGAATCCATGGGCGCGGGCATCGCGCTGCAATCCGCCGCCGTCGATCCCCGCATCAAAGCCGTCGTCGCCGAAGCCTCCTTCGCCAACTTGCGCGAAGCCTCTTACGATTACGCCGGCTTGCGCCGCTCCCCGCTCTTCGGGATGACTGTCTTCCGGCCATTCAGCTGGACACTTCTCTATCGCGGCGAAGAATTAACCGGTTTTCCCATCGCCGAAGTTTCCCCAGAAAAAGCAGTCGCCTCGCGCCCGTTTCCCGTGCTGCTCATCTGTGATGAAAAGGACGAAGCGCTCCCATGCCGCCACACACGGCGCATTTACGCCGCCGCTCGCGGCCCCAAGCAGCTCTGGGAAGTTCCCGGCGCGTTCCACACCGCCGCTTTGGGCTTCCAGCCTGCCGAGTTCCACCGCCGCGTCCTCGACTTTTTCGCTAACGTTGCACAGTCCAAGCCCGTCCAATAACCTGCGTGGCGCTCCGTTTGGACAGGCATTCCTGCTTGTCAGGTTTTCCATTTTTGAGCGATGCGCCGCGCAACAAGGCGTTGCGCTGTTCCGCGTGCTAAAATTATTGATTCATGCCGGACGCTCCTCTCATCTCGGTCCACGCTTTGTCCAAGCACTACCGCAGTTTCCGAAGGCGCGAAGGCATCCTCGGAGGCCTGGCGAATCTGTTTCATCGCGAATATCAGATCGTCAAAGCCGTCGAAAACATTCATTTTGAAATTGGCCGCGGCGAAATGGTCGGTTACATCGGCCCGAACGGCGCCGGCAAATCCACTACCATCAAAATGCTCACGGGAATTCTCGTGCCGACCTCGGGCGAAATTCTCTCCAACGGTTTCGTCCCCTGGCGCCAGCGCGCCGCCTACGTAAAGACCATCGGCGTGGTCTTCGGCCAGCGCACCCAGCTCTGGTGGGACATCGCGGCCATCGAATCCTTCAAACTTCTGCGCCGTATCTATGACGTCTCGCAGCGCGATTTCGACGAGCGCATGGAACTTTTCAATCAAGTCCTCGGCCTCACCGAACTGCTCCACGTTCCCGTTCGCAAACTCTCTCTTGGCCAGCGCATGCGCTGCGATCTCGCCGCCGCGTTGCTCCACAATCCGCCGATTCTTTTTCTCGATGAGCCCACCATCGGCCTCGACGTCGTAGCCAAGGATCACATTCGCCAGTTTCTCCGCGCCATTAATCAGCGCTACAAAACGACCGTCCTTCTCACCACCCACGATCTCGACGATATCGAAGAACTCTGTCGCCGCATCATGATCATTGACCGTGGTACCGTTCTCTACGACGGCCCGCTCGCCCGCCTCAAAGAGCAGTTCCTCCGCACCAAGCAAATCAAATTCATTCTGCGCGACGGTGATCAAAGCGCGCGCCTCGCCGCCTTCGAGCAAAAACTTCCCGCGCTCGCGCCGAATGGCACCAGTGGCGCCACAACGCTGCAACTCGAACGCCTGGACGAAATGACTTGCCGCCTGCGCTTTGACCGCGCCCGTGTCTCTTCGAGCGACTTGATCCGCCAGATTCTCGCCGCCGTCGAAGTCCGCGACTTCGTCATCGAAGACGAGCCTATCGAAGAGATCATCAAGCGCATTTATTCCGGCGAAGCCGAGATAGGTTTGTGTCAACCGTCCGAGAAGGAAAACTCATCGGTGACCCGGTAAATACAAACGAATGTCCGCAGCGCAAACATTTCCGCTTCCTGTTCGCAAGCCCTCGCCGCTCGCCGGATTGAAGATTTACGGCGAGTTCATCCGCATCGGCTTCGTCAACATTCTTGCGTTTCGCCTGCGCTACTACACCGGCATCATCACGTATCTCATCAACGTCACGGTCTACTACTTCATCTGGCGCGCCGTTTTTGCCAGCGCTACCGGCTCCATCGCGGGATTTTCCCTCCCGCAAATTCTCACTTACGTCAGCGTCGGCTGGATTCTCCGCTCTTTTTACTGGAACACCATCGACCAGGAAATGGCCTACGAAGTGATTGAAGGCAAAATCGCCATGGACTTGATCAAGCCCGTCTCCGTTCAATGGATGTGGCTCGCCCGCGCCATGGGAGAGTCCGCGTTCCGCCTCATCCTTCTCACCGCGCCAACCGCGATCGTGGTCACATTGCTCTTCCCAGTTCTTCCTCCCGCCTCGCCGTTGAATTTTGTTCTGTTCTTCGTCGCGGCCGTCGGCAGTTTCTTCATCATGGGCGCTCTCAATTTCATCATCGGAACGTGCGCTATTCCGCTCACGTCCATCCTGGCGCTGATTCGCGCGAAATTCTGGCTCATCGAACTGCTGAGCGGTTTGCTCATTCCCCTCAGTTTCTTCCCGCGCTCTCTGCAAATCATCTCCGCATGGCTTCCCTTCGAGCACATCGCCAACACCCCGCTGCAGATTTATCTCGGCCGCCTTTCCCTCACCCAAACACTTCGTCTCCTGGCCATCGAATATTTCTGGGTCGCCGCCCTCATTTTTCTGGGCCATCTCTGGTGGACCCGCGCCACGCGCAAAATCACCATCCACGGCGGCTAAATGCGCGACGCGCTTATCAATTTGAAACGGCACGCGGCCCTGCTCGGTTCTTACTTCGCGCAGTACGCGAAAGTTCGCGTCAGTTATCGCGGCGATTTCTTCATTTCTGCCGCGACTTCCATGACCGCCACCATTTTCTCGCTTGGGTTTGTTCTGGTTCTCTTCGCGCGGATTCCGTCTCTTTCCAACTGGCGCATGGAAGAAGTTCTTTTTCTCTACGGCTTCTCCCTGATACCCTTTGGGCTGTTTAATGTCTTTTCGCTGAACTTCTACGAGTTCGGCGCCACCTACATCATGGAAGGAAAATTCGACCGCGTTCTTCTGCGTCCGCTCTCTTCCCTTTTCCAGGTAGTCTTCGATGCGTTTCGCATCGAGTCCTTGCAGGAAGTCGTCGTCGGTCTCGTTGTGGTTGGCTGGGCTTCGCACCGGCTTCACTTTGCGTGGCACGCTCTCGATATTCTGCTACTCACATTTTTCGCGCTCTGCGGCGGCCTCATCTACATCTCCGTCTTCCTTTTTCTCGCCACGTTTTCGTTCTGGTTCGAGGACCGCATCGGAATCCATCCGCCCTTCTGGAATCTTTTGGCGTTCGGCCGTTATCCGCTCTCCATCT
The DNA here is from genome assembly GCA_041486245.1 of Candidatus Acidiferrum sp. GTDB lineage: Bacteria > Acidobacteriota > Terriglobia > Acidiferrales > UBA7541 > Acidiferrum. The sequence goes on along the minus strand of JBGPLB010000125.1, from coordinate 9,838 downwards.
ACTCCGGCTATATCCAATTCCTGCTGAGCTGGATCATTCCCTTCGGCTTCGCCACGTTTTATCCAGCCTCGCGCCTTCTCGGCCGCCCGGAATTTCGCATCTACGCCCCGCTCATCCCTTTCGTTGCCGTGGCGACATTCGCGCTCGCCGTCACCTCATGGCGCATCGGCCTGCGCCGCTATTCGTCCACCGGTTCTTGACGGGCAAAAAGAAAGAGGCCGGCTCACGCCGGCCCTTACCGCAAATCTGCCTTTTCAGCCGCTGCTACGTCACAGCGCTTTCATCACCATGAGGATGCGGTCATCTTCATAGATCCCTCCGCGCGAATGCATCTCCATTTCTTCCAGCACCGCCCGCATGATTTCTTCAGGACTGCGGTCGCGCAATCGGGCGACGAGTTCCGCGAGGCGCGGCCTGCCGAATTCCGTCCCGGCCGCGTCCATGGCCTCGGTGATTCCGTCCGTGCACGCCACCAAAAGATCTCCCGGCGCGAGCGCCACCGTGCCGCACTCAAACTGCACGTCCGGCAGAAGTCCGACGATCATGCCTCCGACGTCGAGCCACTCGACTCGTCCATCCGCGCGGACGACCGCGGGCGGCACGTGTCCAGCGTTTACGTAGCGGAGGTTCCGTCCTCCGCTTTCGACCAGTGCCAGGAACATGCTCAAGTACTTGGTGGCGATCCCCTGAGCCCTAGCCGCTCGCGAGCCCATCAGAAGCTTTTGATTGATGGTCGCGGGCAATTTTTCGAGAGGCTCGACGTGATCCGCCAGCGCATGCAGAGTCGCTTGGACGTTGGCCATCACCAGCGCCGACGCCGCACCTTTGCCCTCGACATCCGCCACGACCAGAAGCAGCGCTTCCCGTCCGCCTGCCTGCACGGAAAGAAAATCGTAATAATCCCCGCCTACCATTTGCGAAGCGCGGTGCGACACCGCGATTTCGATTCCCGGAAAGGAGGGCGGGGCATCCGGCAGAAAACCGGCTTGAATCTCGCGCGCCAGCGCCAGGTCGCGCTCCATTTTTTCTTTTTCGACGCGCTCGCGGTGCAGTTGCGCCTTTTCGAGCGCCAGCGCCACGTGCGCCGAAAGCGCATCCAAGAACGCTTCATCCTCGTCCGTGAAACCTTCCGCCTTATTCAGCAATTGCAGCACGCCGATGATCGCGGCTGCTTCGTTCCGAATGGGCAAGCACAGCAGCTCTTTCGTCTTGAATCCCAGCTTGCGGTCGATATCCGGCTCGAACCGCGGATCTTCATAGGCGTTTTCCAGCCGCACCGCGGAACCTTCGCGCGCCACCCAGCCGGCGATGCCGCGATCCGCGGGCAGGCGGATTACCTGTTGCTCCAGTCCCAGCCCCACGAGCGACCAGATTTCGTTTCGCTCGTGGTCGACGAGGAAAACCGTTCCGCGCTCCGCTCCCGTCTGGCGCGTGGCAATCTGGAGGATGATGTGGATGAGCTCGCCAAGATCGAGTGTGGAATTCAGCTTCTTCGTGGCTTCGATGATGCTGGAGAGCTCTTTCATCGCGCCGCGCCGCTCCGCCAGCGCCAGCACTACGGCGGAAAACCGCGCCAAAAGATCCATCTGGCAGCGCACTCTGTCCTCGAGCGGTCCCGTCCCGCGAACCTCCAGAACGCGCACGCGGAAATCGTCGCTTCCGAGCGCGCCGGCCCATATCGCGGGGTCCTTGCTGCAGTCGCTCGGCAATCCCGGCTTTATTCCCGCGGGAGTTGACGCGGGAAGTGTTCCCGCTTCCGCCCAGACTTCCGCTTCGCCGCGGTCCGCGCGCCAAAGTCTGGCGCCTGCCACACCGGGCTGGCCCATTGCAGCCCTCACGACACGCGCGGCAATTTCATTCGCGGGAAACCGGCCCTCGAGTAGTCGCAGCCCCTCGAGCAGTTCGGGGAAGAGTTCGTTCACTTTCTGGCGAACCGGCGTTTCACCCATAGGATGCGCGGCGGGAAAACATCCGCCACGCCGCGGTAAGCCTAGCAGGAGTACCCTGTGTTGAAAAGAGCAGGTTCCTCGGCGAGGAAAGTGGGAAAGTCCGGATTACGCATGGCAACGCAACCGTTGATTGGTCTGTTGTGAGTTGGGAGCAGCCGCGATTTTCGCCTTCTTACTGCGTATCCTTCGGCGCGACATCGGCGTGCCGGCCCGATTCCCATTCCTGGCTGAGACGTCGCACCGTCTCACGCAAGCGAACGGCCAGTGCGGCGATCGTTTCGAGGCGCTGCGAGGCGCCCTGCGGCAAGCGGCCGTCCGCCCCTCGCCGTATTTCGGAGAGAAGGAGCTCCGCGTTGCCCAATATGCCGGTGAGCGGATTGTTCAGCTCGTGGCGCAAGACTTCGCCGAAATCCTCGCGGTCCAATTCCCCAAAGAAATCCTTGCGCGGAAGTTTGAGCGGGGCTTGTTGACCAGGCAGTGTTTGAGTTTCACTTTGCGCCTTGCGCAGCCGCCGCTCGACCAGACCGAGCGCCACGTTCAGGCATTCGTCCGTCCGCACCACGTAGTCCGCCGCGCCCGCGGCCACCAGGTCCGAGAGTTCCGTCTGGTGCGCCGCGTCCCCAATCACCACGACGGGCGCATACCTGGCCAGCGAGGAAACGGCCATGTCCAGGCGCTGCCGCCGCTCGTGCACATCGCTCGTTCCCAGCGTGACCGCCGCTTCCGTCAGCAAAATCACCGCGGGCGCGGCATCCGCGACGATGCGCCGAGCAGCGTCTATCGAGCTCACCGAAGAGACTTGCCGGCGCCGATCGACGGTCTCGAGTTCACGGCGCGCCATGGCGTGCAGCGCCGCGTCATCGCTTACTAAAAGAATCGAATGCTCGCGAGGTATCATGTCACCATCCATTTCTTAATGTGCTTTCTCGGCAGCGGCTGTGCGCCCACCGCGTCCAAGCCGGTTCTCCAGCAGGTTGTAAACTTTCTCCGTCAACTCTTCGACGCGAAACGGCTTGGCCACGTGGGGCAGCCGGTTTCGTTCCAGGAATTCCTGCGTATGCTGGGCAATCACATCGCCGGTTACAAACAAGAACCGTTCGTGCAACGGATTCCGCGCGCCTGCCAGTGACTGGTAGAACTGCTGGCCGTCCAGTCCAGGCATCTTCATATCGCAAATTACCAGGTCGTACCGCTCGCGAGCCGCGCGGTCCAGGGCTTCCCGTCCGTCCAGGAGCATGTCGACGGACAGTCCTTCGTCCTCGAGCACGTCGGCGATCAGCCGCGCCACGGTAGGCTCATCTTCGACGACCAGCACGCGGGTTCCTCGGTGACTTGGTCCCGCGGCTGGTCTCGGCACCGCATGCGGACGATTGCTGTTCCCCGCCGGCGCGGGAACAGCCGGCAGAACGTTCGCGCCCTCGACAAGGGAGCCTCGCTGCGGTTCCGCGGAAGCCTCGGCAGCCGCGGGAAGCTCGATGGAGAAAATCGTGCCGCCCTCCGGCGGGCTCGACACGCTTACCTGGCCGCCGTGCTCGCGCACGACGCTGAGCACGATGGAAAGTCCGAGACCAGTGCCTACGCCCGCCGGCTTGGTGGTGAAAAAGGGATCGAAGATGCGCGCCAGAATCGCCTCGGGAACGCCCGGTCCGTCATCGGAGACCTGAAGAAGAATCCGGCGGTTTCCGCTCCGCGCCGTGCGCACCCGGATGGTTCCCGCTTTCCCATCTTGCGCAATGGCCTGGCGGGCGTTTCCGATCAAATTCATGAGAACCTGCTGCAGCTGGCCGGGATCTCCGATGAGGAATGGAAGAGCAGGGTCGAGGTCCAGTTCGATGCGAATCTTTTCGGCGGCCGAGCCGAAACGCTGCAGTTCCATCGCCCGTGAAATCACGCGATTAAGGGCCACACTCTTGCGCTCCGGGCGGGTTTCCCGCGCGCTGAACAAGAGTTGCCGCAGAATCGTGCTGGCCCGCTCCGCTTCTTCATAAATCTGGCGGGCTTCTTCCGTGCGTCCAGCGAGGTCTTTTCTGACCAGGAGCCGCTGCGAGTAGCCCAGAATGCTGGTGAGCGGATTGCTCAATTCGTGCGCCACGCCGGAGACCATCTGGCCCAGGGCGGCGAGTTTTTCCGTTTGCAGAAGCTTGGCCTGAAAAACCCGCTGAGCCGTAAGGTCACGGTAAATCTCGAGGCGCCCAAGAAGCTGGCCGCTGCCATCCAGAATGGGCCGCACCGAGCGCTCCAGCACGCGCGGTACGGGACGCGCTATCTGCAGCTCTTCGCGTGTGCCGCCCTCCGCACCGCGAGCCAGCTCGCGCCAGCGCCTGGCAAAATTTTCGGGCTCCGGAGCGCGCTCAGCCAGACGCGCGATCAATCCATCCAGCGTGCGGCAAGCCGCGGCCTGCTCGGGAGACAAGCCGGCAATTTGCGCAAACTTCATGTTCATCGCCCGGATGCTGTGATTGGCTCCGAAGAGCACAATCCCTTCTTCGACCCACTCCAGCACATTGTGGAGTTCCGCCTCGAACCGGCTTCGCTGCTGGGCAGCCTCGTGAGCTGCGGACGGACCGAGCACTACCGCAGCAAGCTCATCCCCTGCGGGTACAGGAGCATGGACGCGCGCCCGAACTCCACTGATCAGCTCCCCTTCGCAAACTTTCTGGACTTCGATGGCCATGTCCCGCTCGCCCGCGAGGGCCCGTCTCATCCATTCCTCGACGTGCTCCTGCTCCCGCGCGCAGAAAAGATTTGCGAAACGCCCGCCGATGTACGACGCCGGATCCTCCGCGGATTGCCGCCGGGCTTGCCCGCGCGCATCTTCGAGCAAAACCATTGCGCTGCGATTCAGGCCGGTAATGTTTCCTTGGAGATCGAGAAGAGCCGTGGCCTCCGGGCTCCATTCCAAAAGCGCCTGGCGACGCGCGGCGCGGCGAACCTGTTCGGCTTGCAGCTTCCGGCGTTCCAAAGCGGAGACGGCAAGCGAGGCGCGAAGCTCGAGACGCTCGAGGGTGCTCAAGGAAGAATTTTTTTGCCGAATGCCGGCCACCAGAACACCGAGCGATTCTCCGGACGCGATCAGCGGAATGGCCACCAGCCGGGCCAATCCCTCTTTGGCCCACGACACAGGAGGCTCCGCTCCCAAAACGTGGCCAGCTTCGAGAGCGCCCCGCCACAGGCTTACCAGAGGTTCACGTTCGACCGCGTGCGTCCAAGCCGTATTCCCGCTTTCCCAGTCGAACTCCATCGCTCCCGGCCCAGTGGATTCCTTGGCGTGCGGTCGCAAGTACCCGATTACGGCAAACGCCGCGCCTGCACCCGACGCAGCAGCCGCGTCCTCCGTGCAACTGGCGGCGAGTTGCGACAAGATCGTGTCGCCGGATGTTCCGCAGCCAAGAGCAGCGAGAGTCTGTCTGCTGACTCGCACCTCCACCTGGCGTTCACGGGCAAGGCGTTTCTCCGCCTCCCATTCGAGCGCAAGCGCAAGTTCCGCAGCCACCGACTCCGCCACGTCCCGGTGAAGCGCGGCTCGTTTACCAAGCGATCCTATGAGCAGCAGGCCGTACAGACGCCCTTTTGCTTCGATCGGAGTCCAGAGGGCTTGGCGCAGCCCCACGAGCGGGCCAATCATCGGGCGGCCCCTGGAATCGTCCATCTCCTGCTCCACGCTCTTGCCGGAAGCAAGAAGCTCCTCTGGCACGGGCGGCTCGAGGGACAATTTCTGCCACTCCTCTGGCGTTTCGTCGGCGTGGGCCTCCCACACCAGCCCGCGGAGACAAGCGGGTGCGAACGGGTCCGCGCCGTATGGCGAGACCTGTTCGAGCCAAACGCCGATTCGGTCAGCGCGGCTTTCCCTGGCGAGAGTATGAATCGCTTCGCGCATGAGCTCTTCACGCGACGAGCCTGCCAGCGCCGCGCGGGCTGTGCCGCGCCAGGAACGTTCTTCCTCTCTTTTTTTCCGCCAGCCCCACATGTTTCTAGTGCCTCGAAACGGTTCGCGCGCAAAACGCAGTATGCGCGGGCCGCGCTGGGCGTGCTCCCTCAACGCTGGGCACATGCACCGATAGGACCAACCGCGAGGTTCCGTAATGATTGTGAAATCAGCGAGTTGCCATGCGAACGGAATGAGCGCTACAAAGGCTAGAGTCCCATGCCGAAACTGACGCCGTACCCATTCCCAGAGTGGGCCGGACAACATAGTTCCCTACTTTTTTTGAGGAGACGTTCGGAGCTACGAGGCGATGACAAGGCCAGCCAAGTCCGGGATTACAAATAAAAGTGCTGCGGCAGAAACCGCGGGCCGCTTTTCGGGCTGAGGACGAGGGGAACGAAAGCCAACTATTGCTGCTCGGCGTGCTCCACCTGATACTGCTTAAGCTTGCGGTAGAGCGTGGTCTTTCCAATGCCGAGCATGCGCGCGGCCGCCAGCTTGTCTCCGCCCGTTTCGCGGAGCGTGCGCAAAATGGCCCTGCGTTCCAGCTCCTCCATGGGTAGCAGTTCGTCTTTGTCTGGAGCGCGCTCGCTGCTCGGATAGTGCAGGTTTGAAGGCAGATCGCCCACGTGAACGATGGGGCCGGAGCCCATGGCTACCGCGCGTTCGATGGCGTTTTCGAGTTCGCGCACATTGCCGGGCCAGTCGTAAGCAATTAACCGGCGCATGGCGTCATCCGAAATGGTCCGCGGAGAACCGTGCGGATCGGAGAATTTCTCAAGAAAAGAGGTGACCAGAAGCTGGATGTCACTTTTGCGCTCGCGCAAGGACGGCAGCTTGATCTGCACCACGTTGAGACGAAAATAAAGGTCCTGCCGGAAAGCGCCCGTGCGGATGGCCGATTCGAGATCGCGGTTTGTGGCGGCGATGATGCGAATGTTGATGTGCCTGCGCTCCGTGGAGCCCACCGGTTTCACTTCGCGTTCCTGCAAGGCGCGCAGAAGCTTGGCTTGCAGGTCCACGGGCATGTCGCCGATTTCGTCGAGAAAGAGCGTTCCGCCCTGGGCTGCTTCGAGCAAGCCCTGTTTCGATTGCATCGCACCGGTAAACGCGCCTTTGACGTAGCCGAACAGTTCCGATTCGATGAGCGTCGGCACCAGCGAAGAACAGTCCACGGGAGCGAACGGGCGCTCCGCGCGCGGGCCGGAGTAATGAATGCTCTTGGCCACCAGCTCCTTACCGGTCCCGCTTTCGCCCAGAATAAGCACGGGATACTCGTGCTGGCTGACCTTTTCAATCATTTTGTACACGCGCTGCATTTTCGCGGAAACGCCGATCATGCCGCCGAAGCCCGGTTTCGAGCGCAGTTGCTCGCGCAAAAGCCGGTTTTCGCGGTCCAGGTCCAGGTCGCGGGCCACGCGCTCGAGCCGTGATCGAAGGTCCTCGATGTGAAACGGCTTGGTCACGTAGTCCACCGCCCCCATGCGCGTGGCGGCCACGGCGGAATCAATGGTTCCATATTGCGTCAGAACCACGACGGCAATCTGCGGGTACATTTCGTGAACTTGCTTCAGAAGATCGAGGCCGCTGGAGGGTGGTAAAATCAAATCAGTGACGACAATGTCGACAGCGTGGGTCTCGAGGCGGCGCAGCGCATCCTCCACCGTTCCCGCGGCGATGGTCTTCATTCCACAAGATTCCGCCACTTCCGCGCAAAGCTTCCGTGTGCTTTCCTCATCCTCCACGACGAGCACGCTCAAGGGGATCGGTGCGCGTTGCACTCCGGCTTCTTCACTCATCATCATTGACCTCACGGAGCGTTCGCCCCTGTTTCAATTGCACACTCAGAACCAATTCCGGAATTGCGCCAAACTATTTCTTAAATCAATAAGTTAGACATCTTAGCATTTCCGCGTGAATCCTGATTCGGGAAATTTCGACCGGGCAATGCTCGCGTAATCCCGCAGGTTTCGAATGACAAGTCTTTCTTTTTCAAATGAGTGCCAAGTAGGAACGACTCGGCATTCCATTTTGGGAATTCGTGCGGCGAATTGGCAGACCGAATCGACTCCAAGACTAGAAATCCACCCAAAATCGGCGAATTGCGTCTTGACGAGAGAGTTCTGAACACAGTTTGCCGTGGACGTGTCGATTCCGTGGAAAAGGCGCCGCAAAGAAAACGGGCTCTCACGGAACAACTCCGAGAGAGCCCGTTGACTTGTTCCGTTATTTGACTCGCCGCGAGAAGCGAGTCGAGTTTAAGTCATCCGTCGTGCCGCTGCAGGAAGCTCAGCAATGGCATTTCGGTGGAATTACGGCTTGGGTGCCGCCTTCTTGGCTGCGGGTTTTTTCGCTGCACCCGTCTTGCCCTCTTCCTTCCTGCTGAGCAGGGTCAAAGCATCATGCGCATTGAAGGGGAAGCGTCGCACGGACTGCTCGCCGGTCGTACTGAGCGTTACGTCCACGCGACGGTTGTTGGCCAGGCGAATGGTCACCAGGTTTTTCAGGAAACTCTGCTTTTCCGCGGCCGTCAGCTCCGTATCTTCCTCAAGAAGCTTCTTGACCTGCTCGTCGGTCATGTTTTGATCCACGCCATACGCCTTGGTATCGATGTGGTCGGCGGGAACGCCCTTCTCGATCAAGTGGTTCTTGGCGCGTTCCACGCGGCGCTCGGAGAGCAGTTGGTTGTACTGCTTGCCTCCGCGTATGTCGGCGTGGCCACCTAGAATCAAGTGGGCGTCCGGCTTGTAGGTCAAATATTGTTTGAAATCGCTTGCCAGCGTGTCGAGCGTGCCCGCCTGGCTCGCGAGCAACCCGCCATTCGGTTTCGCAACCGTGGGCTGGGCCGTCGGGAAATAAATGCTGTGCAGGGCCAGCTTGAGTTCCAATTGATGAACCTGCGGAGGCTCATTGACTTGGACGTTGCCTGAAGCATCGGCCGTGCCGCCGCGTCCGTCGTTCACTGTGCACTTCACGTTGTAAGTCCCGGGCTGCAATCCGGTGGCGTCGAACTGGGCGCTCGAGCCTGTGCCGGTAACCTGGCCGCCCGAAGCCGAGTACGTATAGGTAAGCGGGTCGTTGTCCGGATCGTTGCCCGTGCAGGTGATTCCGGTGTGCTCGCCGGAGAGAATGGGGCTGCGCTCGACGGCCAACGAAGCTGTCGGCGGACGGTTCGGCCGCGCTTCCACCTTGATATCCGTGGCGCAGGAAGCCGTGCCGCCCTTGCCGTCGCTAACCTGGGTGGTCACGGTATACGTTCCCTCGCTCACTCCTGTCGAGTTCCACCGCGCGTCTGGGCCGGTACCATCCACCGTTCCGCTGGCCGCCGTGTAGGTGTAGGTAAGCGGATCGTTGTCCGGATCGCTGGCATTGACATGAATCGCTACCGTGTCTCCAGAACCGGCAAACACAGAAGTCGGATTCGCGGAACACGCGGCAACCGGAGGTTGATTTACGGGCGGCGGAGGCGCTTCCTTCGGCAACCCGAAGCGCAGAACGATTCCCGTTCCCAAACGAAGGTTATCCTGCCGGGCGTTTCCGCCGAGGGACGATCCCGAGAAATTGGTCATGAGATAGTCGATTTCCGCGAAGCGCCAAGCGATGTTCTTGGAAAACACGATGTCCACGCCGCCGCCGGCCGCCAGGGCAAAAGCGGTCTGGCTGGCGTTGCCGGTCATCGGGGGGCCGGCATGCGCTCCGCCGAGCAGGAATTCGGCGAACGGAACGAAGTAGTCAAACTTGCGCATATTCAGCCGGGGGCCGAGCAAAAAGGTCGTGGTGCCTCCGTTGTTCGAGATTCCGTTGACCGTCCGGTTGTAGCTCAATCCGCCGAGTTCCTCGGTGAGCCCCACCCATCGCGATACGTTCCAGGTAAAGGAGCCCGACCCGCCGTAGTTATTAAATGAGCCGAACGGACTGCCGGGATTGAAATTCACGTAGTTGAACATGCCTGCGATTTCAAATC
>JBGPLB010000124.1:0-14656 GCA_041486245.1 Candidatus Acidiferrum sp. | reverse complement strand
CAGTGCCATGATGCTGGCGTAGCTCGGTCTCTTCGCGGCGCATGACGATGGAATAGAACAACGCAAAGTAAGCGAAAAGAATGACAGCAGATACCCAGGAGTGCGTGGCGACGGCCGCCGCAATCGTAAGGATGGCGCTGCCAAAATAAAGCGGGTTGCGCGTATAGGCGTAAGGGCCGGTAACGGTGAGAACTTCCTGCTTGTGAAGATGGCCTGCGGCGCGGGCGCGAATGAATAATCCGAGTAGACCGACGGGAGTCCCCCAGAGAATGCTGCGAGGAGTCGGGTGTGCGAACCACAAAACGAGAATGGCAAATGGATAGCTGAGACGCACACGCCAGCGAGAAAAAAAAGCGCCGGCGGAATTCATGCAGAGACTCCGAGGCGTCGCCGAAGCGCGTCAAAGACTTCGACCACTTGGATTTGCAGAATCGAAGGGTGTACCTGATCGTTGCGGCTGTGCGTGGTGACGACGTTGGCTGCTCGCAAAACGATGTCGTCTGCGCGATAGGGGCCGTTTCTTGCAGGATCCGTAGGACCGAAGATAGCGACGGCGGGAGTGCCTAGAGCAATCGCGAGATGGAGCGGCCCTGTGTCGCCGCCGACGATGCCTGCCGCGTTGCGGAGCAAAGCCATCAATGGGCCGAGCGGACCGTTGTAGGGAACAGGGTCGGCGCCACCGCTACATTCGCGAACGGCAAGAGCGAGATCGTCTTCGCCCGGACCATAATTCACGACGCAACGGAAGCCGAGAGAGTCTCGGATCAACTGACTTAGTTGACCAAAGCGTTCGGGCGGCCAGCACTTCGAGCGCCAGCCGCCGCCAGGACTTAGGACGATGTAGCGATCGAGGCCGAGTTGTTGCAGGTAATCGCGAATTCCGCAGTCATCGATTTGTGGCACGCGCAAGGTAAAAGGCGCGACGGGGTTGCGCGCTCCAGCCCGCAGGGACAACTCTCCATTCTGGTCGGCAATGTGCGTTGCGGAGGAGCGCACGCGTTCCGTGTAGAGAACGGGAACGCCGAATTCACGAATTGTTTCCGAGGAAAAACCAATTCTTCGTTTGACGCCGCCAAAAAAAGGCAAAGCCGCGGATTTCCATAGTCCTTGATAGTCGATTGCTGCGTCCCAGCGCTCGCGGCGCAGTGCTTCGATGGTCTTGCGCAGCGAAGGAATTGAACGCGGCTCTACAGCCCATACTTGCGAAACCAAGCCGCTGCTCTCGACCAGTAGCTTCCAGCGCGGATGCGTAAGCCAGACAATTTCTGCGCTTGGAAAAGTTTCTCGCAGCGCGGAAACCGCAGGAAACGTATGCACGATATCGCCGAGCGAACCTAGGCGCACAACCAGAAAGCGCGGCTCAGGCATGCGGGGCCTTGCGCACGGATTCGAGGAGATCGCGCGTGGAGTGGTCTTTTGGATCGCCGACGATGGCAACCTGAATGCCAAGACGCGCGGCTGAGGTGCGTTCAGGCACAGTTTCCACGGTGTAGTCAGTTCCCTTGGCATGAATGTGAGGGCGAAGGTCTTCGAGCAGCGACTCAACGCTCGGCTCACTAAACAGCACGACGTAATCGACAGAGCGAAGCGCGGCAACGAGGAGAGCGCGAGCGTTTTCAGCGAGGATGGGACGACCAGGACCTTTCAGAGCGCACACGCTCGAATCCGCATTGACGCCCACGACGAGGATGTCGCCTTCGCGCCGTGCGCCTTCCAGATAGCGGACGTGGCCGACGTGGAGCGTATCGAAACAACCGTTGGCAAGAACGATACGCTGCCCGCGCTTTTTATGCTCCGCCAATTTATCTCGGAGGCTCTCGCGGGAAATGATCTTGGATGCGGCGTGGCGCATGAGTCAGGAGGCAGCCCCGCCGGCTTGCTGACGAATGGCGGTGAGCAGTTCATCGCGGCTGACGGTTGCCGTGCCACGTTTCATAACAACGAGACCGCCTGCGATATTGGCAATGTGAGCGGCTTCGAGAGGAGAAGCGCCACAGGCCAGCGCAATCGTGTAGGCAGCAAGAACGGTGTCGCCCGCGCCGGTGACGTCAACGGCTTGGTCGCTTCCATAAACAGATATGCTCGTGAGGTGGTTTCCAGGTTCGAAAAGAGCCATGCCATCGCGGCCCCGGGTAACGAGAAGAGATTGCAGCTTCATTTCGGCAAGGGTGTCGGCGCCGCAACGCCTCAGTTCGGAAAGATTCTGGCCAATCGAAACGTGATGGAGAGCTTCCAACTCTGCTTCATTAGGAGTGGCCGATGAGATGCCCGACTTGGCATAAGCATGAAGGTTGTGGCGCGCGTCGAGCGTGGCTGGTGGAGCATTCTTTCGCTGCGCGATTGCCAAGCGAACCAGATCAGGCGAAGCAACGCCAAAACCGTAATCGGAGACGGCAAGCGCGTTTGCCACACGCAGCTTCGCTTGCAACTTTACCTGGAGATTCTTGCGCACCGCCTCAGGGATTGGAGAACGCGGCTCACGGTCGACTCGCAAAACCTGCTGGCCGACGGTATGGGCCCAGCCGGCGAGGAAGCGGGTTTTGGTGGGAGTCGTCCAGCCTTTTACGCGGAGGACGCCGGAGACATCGACATGTTTGCCTCGGAAGTGGGCGATGAGCGCATCGCCGGCCGGATCGTTACCGACCGCACTGACGGGAAACACACGCGTGCCTAGAGCGGCAAAATTATTGGCGGCATTGGCGCCGCCTCCAGGAGAGAAATGAGTTTCGCGGTGACGGAGAATTAGCACCGGGGCTTCGCGCGAGACGCGCGAAATCTCGCCAAACTGATACTCATCGGCGACGAAGTCCCCGAACAGGACGACCGTTTTCGAAGAGAACTGCTCGACATAATCCGCCAGTGCGAGAAGATCCACAGAGGATGACGGCGAATACTTTTTTTCGGGGCGCTTCATTTCGTTGCCCTCAAGATCCAGTGAACCGCATCGGCAAGGTCGGCGGCGACAAAATCAGGTTGAAACTGCCACTTTGAGGCGTTCCAAAGATATTCGCCCTCGCCGTAACCCGTGCGGACAAGGATACTGCACGCGCCGGCTCGGCGGGCAAGTTCAACGTCGCCGTGGCGGTCACCGACAACAAAAGATCGATGCAGGTCGAGGGCATGCTCCTTGGCCGCCCGCTCGAGCATGGCTATCTTGGGCTTACGGCACTGGCAGGCGTCGGCCGACGTGTGCGGGCAGTAGTAAATTGCTTGTAGATGCGCGCCTGCGGCCGCGAGTTGCTGGGCCATAAGTTCGTGGACAGAGAGTACAAGCGATTCCGGAAAGTAGCCTCTGCCAACTCCAGATTGATTGGTCACCACGATTACGGGCATTCCAGCTTCATTCAGCCGGCAGATGGATTCAGCGACACGCGGCAAAATACGAAATCGGCTGACATGATTTAAGTATCCAACTTCTTCGGCAATGGTGCCGTCGCGATCTAGAAAAACGGCGGGACGGGGCGCTCTGTCTTCAGGCAGGACGCACCTCCATGCTCGACAGCCAGTGACGGGCGGCAGCTTCGACGCCGTCTGGCGTCACGCGAGTCATGCACCTGTGATCGGTCGGACATCGGCGAAGAAAACAAGGGCTGCAGTATGGCTTTTCTTGAATGATGCTGCAACGCGGCGTGACAGGTGCGGTTCCGAACGGATCGGTTGGCCCAAAGACAGCCACAACGGGGAGACCGACAGACGCGGCGACATGCATCGCGCCTGAGTCATTTCCAATGAAAAGATGGCATTGAGAGAGAAGCGCAGGCAAATCCTCGATCGAAGTTTTCCCAGTGAGATTGATCGGTGGGTGACGCATACCAGCTGCAATCGCGGATGAAACGGCGGCTTCCGCGGGCGTGCCAAATAGAATCACATCCGCGTCGCTCTGCGCTTGAAGACGATTCGCTAGCTCTGCGAAGCGATCCGGCGGCCAGCATTTGGCCGAGCCGTAGGACGCGCCCGCCCCGATGGCGATACGCAAGCTATTTTGGCGCGCACCCGCGGAAACGAGAAAGTCAGCGGCGCTCTGGCGACTCTCCTCGGGAACATATAAACTGATGAAGGTTTCGTGTGGCAAAGAATCGAGCCACCCGGCACGACGAAGCAATTCCAGATAATAATACTGCTCATGGGGAGAAATCTCGCCGGGCTTAGGAACGGGGACAGCTTTCGTGAGGAGCAAACTGCGCCCATCCCGCGCATAGCCGAAGCGTTCTGGAATCCCGGCGCGCCAGGCAAGCCAGGCGGCCTTGAAGGCATTCTGAAGCAGCAGTGCTACGTCGAATTTTTGTGCGCGTAGTTCATCCGCCATGTCGCTCTTGTCATTTACAAACATCATGTCGTCGCAGACCTGCTGATGTTTGTAAATGGCGGCAACGTACGGCCGCGCAAGAATCGTTATTTGTGCCTCAGGAAAACGCGAGCGCACAGCCCGCAGTGTCGGAAGCGCCATGATAGCGTCACCCACCCAGTTCGTGGCGCGAATGAGGATCTTCATGCCTGCACTCCGCGAGGCGACTGCAGCTTTCGTTCCAGTGCGGCGATAAATTCGCTCTCGGCGGTCAGCACGAAATCGATCGCGGCGACAAAGATGGGCAAAGCCGGCGTGCCTACTCCGCCCAGGTTTTCCGCATCTTTCTCGGTGGTCACAAACGCTATAGCGCCTGCGCTTTGAGCGGACTCTTCCAATCGCCGCAGGTCTGATGCAGTGTACCGATGATGATCCCGAAAGATGCTTTGTCCGGCGACGGGCACATGCCAATGGCTCAGGTCATTGAAGAATGCCTGAGGATTGCCGATACCACAAAATGCAAAGAACGGACCGTGGCCGATTTCGCTCGCATAGAGCAGGGCGGATTGTTCTCCGTGACGACGGAAGCCGAGCAAGCGGGGTTGCGCGTAACAAATGGAGTATTTGTGAGCGTCGCCTGCTTCGATGTCGGGACGCTCGGTCTTGCGCGTCACAACTAGAATGTCGGCGCGGCGGCAGGCGGAAATGGGCTCGCGCAGAACTCCAGAGGGCAGTAGCCACTGATCTCTCAGTTTGCGCGAACCATCGAGCATCACAATATCAAGATTGCGCCCCAGCGGCAGATGCTGAAACCCGTCATCGAGCAAGAAAACGTCGATGGGCTGCTGCTGTTCGATACGAAGGCCTTCGGCAAAACGATCTTTGCCAACGCCAAATGCAACCCGGCCCTGCAGGCGATGCTTCATGAGCTCGACCTCGTCGCTCGTGCCGCCAGCACCACGGTAGCCGCGGCTCAAAATAGCAACGCGCTTCCCTTCTCCGAGAAAATGTTCCGCGAGCCACAAGACCATTGGCGTCTTCCCGGTGCCGCCTACAGTCAAATTGCCAACGCTGATCACCTTGCCGCGCAGATGCTTCTGCTTCAACCAGCCTTTCTTATAGAGCCAGGCGCGGACTCGAACATGCCCGCCATACACGAGTGAGAGCGGCCATAGCAGAAGTCGCAACAGCAGCGGAAGATTCATTCCATCTCTTTCGGAGTAGCTTCGAGATGCCTCGCGATCTCCGCGATGGCGCGATCGGTAGCGCCGCGACTGCTTTCGACGAGGTTGCGAGCAGTCTCGCCCATGCGCGCCGCGCGCTCGGGATTGCGAAGCAGGTCAATCCAGGCGACTCCCGCATCCTCGGGGCTTTCCACTTGGACAGCGGCTCCCGCCGCGATAAAGCGGCTTGCGATTTCCGCGAAGTTTTCCATCGACGGGCCGAAAACTGGAATTTTTCCAAACGCAGCGGGCTCAAGGATATTGTGTCCACCGCTCGAAACCAACGACCCGCCAACAAAAGCGCCGTCCGCCACACGGTATAGCGAGGCGAGTTCTCCGATGCTATCCAGCAGTATCACAGTGACGTCATCGGGGATGGAAAACTCACCGCATGGCGCGCCGTTCTGCGAGGGCCCGGGAACAGGCAACTGGGAGCGGCGAAGAAATTTACGGTGAGATTCGTCGATGAACTCGGCGGCGGAATCAAAGCATTCCGGCTTACGCGGCGCCAAGACGAGCAGCGCTTTGCGGTATTCTCCTTGCAGCGTGCCAAAGGCAATCAGCGCGTGAGGCTCCTCGGTTGCAACGACGCTGCCTGCGACAATGATCGGCGAGCGCCCACGGCGCTGCGCTTCCGAAGCAAGCCAATTGGAGATTGGCGTAGCGGCAGGAAGTTCGAGGTCGTACTTCAAGTTCCCGCTGACTTGCACGCGCGCTGCAGGTGCTCCCAAAGTACGAATCCGTTCGGCGTCTTTTTCGCTTTGCATGAGAAAAGCGGCGGCGCCAGCAAGAGCACTTCGGAGAAATGGGCGAAGGAAAAATCCAAAAACGCCGAGGAAGCGTTGATACCGTGCGAACGAGCGGTCCGAAATCCGTCCGCCGACAAATATTACAGGAACGCTGCGGCGTTGGGCTTCGCGAAGAAAGTTGGGCCAGATTTCCGTCTCCAGAACAATAACGATCGAAGGCCGAACGGCGCGCAAAGCCCGGCGAACACAAAACGCCCAATCCAAAGGAAAATAGAAAATCGCGTCGGCAAAAGGCATGCGCTCGCGCGCCAAAGCCTGGCCGGTCAAAGTAGTTGTCGAGACGACGAGGGGGCGATTCGGATAGGCTTGCTTCAATCGGCGGGCAAGCGTGATTCCGGAAATCGCTTCGCCCACGGAGACGGCATGAAGCCAGATGGCACCCGGGCGGTTCTCAGGTAGTTTGCTCAGCGTTGGGAATGAAAAACCGAGGCGCTGGCCAAGATTTGAAAAGTACTTGCCGTGGCGCAGGCCCTGCACCACCCAGTACGGCGTGAGCAGCAGGGCCGCGAGGCCCATGAGCAGGCTATAAATGAGATGCACTAATCGTGGCTCCGGCCTTTCTTTCGCACCGCCGCGAGCAGGCGGTGCTCGGTGCGGGCAACCTTGCACTTCCCCCAGGAATCGAAGGCGTCGAGATGAGAAAGGACTATTATAACCCGATGCGAAACCTAGCCATTATAGTTCCCTTTCTTGCCACCACGCTGTTTTCCGACGGACCTGCCGCACAGCAGCCCCAAGCCACGATGAAAGCGGCCTCCCTCGAGTCGCACGAGGGTGTAACGATCTCCGCGCGGCCATGGACAGATGCGGCCACCTACAAAGCGAAATTTCAAAAGAAGTCTCCGCTTGCCGCAGGAATCGTGGCCATCGAAACGATCATCCGCAATGACTCTGACGACAGCATGAAGGTTGATCTTGAGCACATCCGATTGAATGTCACGGTGTCCGAGGACAATAGGCAAGCCTTACGCTCGTTGACGCCGGACGACGTAGCCGACGTAATGACCGACACAGGTACAAAAGACCCGACGGCAAAGCACCGGTCCCCCTTTCCGATACCTTCCACCGGCCAAAGAGTGGGCCGCGACAAGAAGTGGATGGAAATACAGAAGGCTGCAGCCGAGGCGGCAGTTCCGGGCAGCATCGTCGCACCGCATCACGCGATACAAGGATTGCTTTATTTCGATTTGCAGGGACAGTTCGATCTGCTCAGCACTGCGCATCTCTACGTACCAGATGTGCGGGCGCTGGAGAAGAATCACCCGCTGCTGTACTTCGAAATAGACCTTAGCAGGTAAGCTGACCGACCAGCGAACCTGCAATCATCTGCGGACAATTTTCCGAGAAATGCTGGAAAATGTGCGTCATTTGCGCGAGTCCGCACAGTCAGCTACCATCACAAGGCATCGCACCCTCGACCACTGCAGGTAAATGTTGAATCTTCTCGATGAACTGAATCCGGAACAGCGCCTGGCGGTAGAAACGACGGAAGGCCCCGTGCTGATCCTTGCCGGAGCGGGAACCGGGAAAACACGTGCAATTACCTTCCGGATGGCCAACTTGATTTCGACGGGCGTGCCGGCCGAAGCAATCCTCGCGGTCACGTTCACCAACAAGGCTGCGGAGGAGATGCGCACGCGTGTTTCCGATCTGCTGCTTCGCTCGGGGGTGCCGCCCGCCCAGCCCTGGCTTTCCACGTTCCACTCCCTGTGTGCGCGGCTTCTGCGACGGGAAGCGCCGAGTGCGGGTTTGCCTCGAGATTTCGCGATTTACGATGATGACGACCAGCTCGCTGCGGTGAAGCTGGCCATGAGCAAGCTGGCTATCGACGACGACAGCCTTACCCCGCGCAACATCCTCAGCGGCATCAGCTATGCAAAAAACCATGGGAAGACCCCGGAGACGATGCGCGGCGAAGCTATCGGCCAGGATGGGCGGCGCACCGCGGACGTGTTTGCGGCCTATGAAAAACTGCTGCACCAAAGCAACGCTTTGGATTTTGACGACCTGTTGCTGCGATCAGTGCGGCTGCTGCGAGAAGCGCCCGCAGTTCGCGAGAAGTGGCGATCTCGTTTCCAGTACATCCACGTGGATGAATATCAGGACACGAATCGCGTGCAGTACGATCTGCTGCGGTTGTTGACGGGGCCGAAACACAACTTGTGTGTCGTCGGAGATGAAGACCAGTCCATCTACAGGTGGCGCGGCGCGGACGTCTCGATTTTGCTTAGTTTTTCCCGGGACTTCCCGGGCGCGCGCGTCGTGAAGCTGGAGCGGAACTACCGATCCACACAAAATATTCTGGATGCCGCGAGCGGGGTGGTCGGGAACAATCCGGAACGACTCGGCAAATCACTCAACGCGACGAAAGGAGCTGGCGCAAGTTTGCGTTACTTTGAAGCCCGCGATGCCCAAGCCGAGGCGGAATTCGTCGCAGGAGAGTTGGAACGGATTTTGAGCGATGACTCCGCGCAAACGTGCGCGGTCGAGTACCGGACAAATTTTCAGTCGCGCGCATTTGAGGAAGTCTTCCGCCGCCAGGGATTGCGCTACAAGCTGGTCGGTGGGTTCAGCTTTTACCACCGCGCCGAAGTCAAGGATGCGCTCGCATACGTGCGGCTAGCCATGCATCCGGAAGACGACATTTCACTGCTGCGAGTATTGAATGTGCCTCCCCGAGGAATCGGCAAAACAACCGTGGATTCCCTTCGCGAAACGTCTCGTGCGGAGGCAACTTCGCTGTGGGCGGCCATTGAAAAATTCGTGTCCGGACCGGCAGGCGGACGCGCGGTAACTCCGCTGCGCTCCTTTCAAGAGTTGATCCGCAAGCTTCAAGAAGCATTGGCCTCGAAGGAACCGGCGGAGTTTCTGCGCAGTCTCCTGGAAGAGAGCGGTTACATGGACATGCTGAAAGACCGCAACACCCCCGAAGATGTCGCGCGACTGGAGAATTTGGAGGAGCTGACGCGGGCCGTTGCCGAAAGCATGGAAGCGGGCGAACACTTTACCGACTTTTTGGATGCTGCGGCGCTAGTGAGCGACGCGGATTCCTTCGAAGGCAAACCGGGCGTGACCCTCATCACGCTGCACAGCACCAAAGGGCTGGAGTTTGATCATGTTTTTTTGACAGGGATGGAAGAGGGCATCTGCCCGCATGGCCGCTCTTTGAATGAAGAAAAAGGCATTGAAGAGGAGCGGCGGCTGGTTTACGTCGGAATGACGCGAGCGCGCACCTCCTTGACACTGACGCGCGCGGTCTACAGGCGTATTTTTGGCAATGAACAACAGTTGCGCGCGTCGCTGCCGTCGCGATTTTTGGCGGAGATCCCCAATGAGTTGGTGGAGACCATCCGTGGTTCGATGGCGGAGATCGGCGAAAAACGGCGCTACGAACCTGATCCCGAGTACTCCTATTCTCCGGACGAATTTCTACGACGTGTGCGTGGCAAGCCGACTCCTGCAGTGGCGTCCCCAAAGCCGGCGCGCAGCGGAAACTCCTTTGGCAGGCCTGCCGTCCGACGCGGCGCAGACGCGGATCCCATGCTTGGCCGCAAAGTTCGCCATCCAAGTTACGGCGTCGGTACGATTGTGGGCGTAGAAGGCGACGAGGAAGACCGCCGCGTCTCCGTAAGTTTTCCAGGACGCGGCACAAAAAAATTTGTTGAGCGCTACGCCCAGCTGGAACCGGC
Source organism: Candidatus Acidiferrum sp. (assembly GCA_041486245.1). Lineage (GTDB taxonomy): Bacteria > Acidobacteriota > Terriglobia > Acidiferrales > UBA7541 > Acidiferrum. The sequence continues at coordinate 4,650 of JBGPLB010000124.1, read as the reverse complement.
CTGAACTTGGGTAAACATCGCTCCGACAATTCCCGGACAGCAGCGCACTTGGTTGCGAAACGTGGCTTCTCAGGGTAAATTGAGCCAGGCAATCTTTCCTGAACGGCGTATCCGGTAATTCCAGGCTTCCGGCTTGCCCGGACGCGATCGGAGAGCATGGGTGGGATCACATCTCCTGCGCTGTAAGAGTATCGACCAACTCCTGTCGGACTCGGAAAACCAGGAAACGCGATTAAAGAAATCCCTCGGATGGCTGAGCCTGACCTCGCTTGGCATTGGCGCCGTCATCGGTTCTGGAATTTTCACCGTCATCGGCACTGCAATTGCCGGCCAGAAGATGAAGGCCAGCTCCATCCTCAATGCTCCTCTCCTGGAATATCTCATCTATCATTCGCCTTCCTTTGGGCGGCCGGGCGCTGGGCCAGCCATCGCGCTGTCTTTTATTCTGGTGGCCATAGTCTGCGGATTTGCTTCCGTGTGCTATGCGGAGCTTGCGGCGATGATTCCTATTGCAGGCAGCGCATATACGTACACCTACGCGACGATGGGCGAACTCGTCGCGTGGATCATCGGTTGGGACCTGATCTTGGAATATGCGGTTAGCAACATGGCGGTTAGCGTCGGATTTTCCGCACATATGGTGGACCTGCTCGACTGGTTTGGCGTCCATCCCAACCCACGCTGGATCGTCCCGGCCTATCTGCCGAGCGGCCTTTCTGACTTGCAAGGCAACTCCCTTTACGCGCCGGGCTGGCATCTCGGTTTCAATTGGCCGGCATTCCTGATCGTGATGTTGCTGACGGTCATTCTGGTCCGGGGAATTCGCGAGTCTGCGAAAGCCAACAACGTCATGGTATTTCTGAAAATCGTGGCCATCCTTGTGTTCATCACTTTCGCCATGCGCTTCATTCAACCCGCCAACTGGCATCCCTTCGCTCCGAACGGCTGGCCGGGAATTTTGACCGGCGGCTCGATCGTTTTTTTTACCTACATTGGATTTGACTCCGTCTCCACCGCGGCGGAGGAATGCAAGAATCCACAACGTGACTTGCCGATTGGTATCATCGCCACACTGGTGATTTGCACGCTTCTCTACATTGGGGTCGTTGTTGTGCTGACTGGGCTTGTCCCCTACCAAACGCTTCTTGACGATGCGGCTCCGGTAGTCAACACCATGAAGAAATTGCATTTTGGCGGCGTTCGCCTTGTGGTTTTGTTTGGCGCCCTGATGGGCATGATTTCATCCTTGCTGGTCTTCCAACTTGGTCAAGCGCGTGTATGGTTTGCCATGTCTCGCGATGGACTCCTGCCGCGCATTTTCGCGCGCGTACATCCGACATTCCGAACGCCCGATTTTTCCACCTGGATCGCGGGGTTTGTTGTTGGCATTCCCGCGGGTTTGCTGGATATCGGCACTCTTGCAGATCTTTCCAATATCGGCACGCTCTTTGCGTTTGCACTGGTCGCGGCTGGCGTGCTGATCCTCCGCTACCGAGAGCCAGACCGCCACCGAGCTTTCCGTGCGCCAGGCGGCCCGCTGGCGCCCATAGTGACCATTCTGACGTGCCTTCTGCTCATGGCCGGGCTGCCGATTACGAACTGGATTCGGTTCTTTGTGTGGATGGCCATAGGCCTCGTGATTTACTACAACTTCGGCCGGAAACGCAGCACGCTCCGGGCGGCCAACGCGGGTTAGAGGAAGTGAAGATGCGGGCGGGAATCCAGAGAAAATTAACGATTCGAGCATCCGTTCTGCTCGTGCTGGCTGCAGCCGTTGCACTAATCCCCCGGCATGCGGCAGCTTGGGGGCGAAGCGCACACAGGCTTGTTGTAGACCGGGCCATCGAGACATTGCCGCTGGACATCCGTGTCTTCTTCGAAGCCAACCGTGCATTTCTTTTGCAGCATGTCACCGATCCGCTGGACGCAGTCGCAAAAGCTCCTGCCGAGAAGCGCAACAATCATCTCTATCTGGACAAGTACGGCCGCTTCCCGTTCGATCTCCTTCCCCGCAATTATAAGGCGGCCGTGGACAAGTACGGAAAATCAAAGCTCCAGTCCAACGGAGTGCTTCCCTGGCAGATTGGCGTCTATAGCCAAAAACTGACCGAAGACATGAAGGCCAGCCGCTGGGAGGAAGCCAAGTTGGACGCCGCATTTCTTGCCAGTTACGTGGCGGCCGCGCACGATCCGTTCAGCACCTCGGATAATTTTGACGGGAAACTGACCGGTCAGCTGGGGGTTAACGAGCGATTCGGAACTGCGCTCATCGATCGCTACTCTTCGTTCTTCCCCATGCGGCCAAATGACGCGGCGTTCATCAACGACCCCACGGACCACGCATTCGAGGTCTGCCTCAATTCGCACAGTTTGCTTGAACCCATTCTGCTGGCGGATCGCAACGCGTACCTGGCGGGGAAATCCTACTCTTACAATGACGAATACTACGACCGGTTTTACAACCAGGCGGCCGCCACGTTAATCCGGCAACTTTCCGAATCGTCCACCGACATCGGCTCGTACTGGCTGACGGCCTGGACCAACGCCGGCAAGCCTCCGTTGCCGCATTGACCTTACCGGATGACCGCATCACTCCTTCCGCCCCGAATTGCTTCGCTTCCAAAGGCCGAGCTGCATTTGCATCTCGAAGGTTCTATTCAACCGGCGACAGTGTGCGAGTTAACGGGGCGGTACAACATTCTTCTCACGGAGGACGAAGTTCGCCGGCGTTACTCGTATGGCGATTTCGCGGGATTCATCGACGCGTTCAAGTGGGTCACGTCTTTTCTTCGGGAGCCGCGCGATTATGGTCTCATCGCGCAAGACTTGGGCGAGCACTTGTTGACCCAAGGAGTGGTCTATGCCGAAGTCACACTCTCCGTTGGCGTGATGCAGCTTCGAAGGCAGCAGCCTGAGGAAAATTTCGAAGCCATCCTGCGGGCCACCGAGGAGTATGAGAGGCAAGGGCTGCGCTTGAACTGGATCTTCGATGCCGCCAGGCAATTCGGCCCCGAGGCGGCGATGGAGGTGGTAAACGCCTCGAAACGCTGCAACTCCAAAGCAATTGTGGCGTTCGGGATCGGCGGCGACGAGATGAGCGTCGCGACAAAGGACTTTCAGCCGGTCTATGAGCGAGCTGCAGACAATGGGCTTCATCTCCTTATGCACGCCGGAGAAGTTGGAGGACCGGAGAAAGTACGTGAAGCCGTCGAATTGCTCGGCGTCGAGCGCATCGGACACGGCATCGCAGCGGCACAGGATCCGGCGCTGATGGACTTGCTTGTCGATCGCAGAATCCCGCTGGAGGTTTGTCCGAAGAGCAATATCTGCACTGGTGCGCTGTCGAAACAGTTGCGAGTCGCCAATGTACAAATCGGAGATCACCCGTTGCCGCAACTATGGCGCCATGGCATTCCGATCGTCGTCGGTACCGATGATCCCGCCATGTTTCATACGACGCTGCTGGATGAATATGAAAGTGTCGCTAAAATGGGGCTCAACGAAAGCGAACTCAGTCAACTTGTCGAGATGAGCTTCGAACACGCGTTCCTTTCGAAAGACGAAAAGCTCTCACTCAGAAAAACTCACCATGCTTGAATCTGCAACGCTCCTGCTACCATTGCCTCGACCTCGCACGTCCATTCGACTCTCCCTCGATGTTATACTTACCGCATGAAAGCACACGTTTGGGTGATGCCGAAGCGTACGGTACTCGATCCTCAAGGACAAACGATTCAACATGCGCTCTCTGGGCTGGGCTATGAGTCCGTCAAGGACGTTCGGCAGGGGAAATTTTTTGTCCTGAATGTCGAAGGCTTGACCCAGGAAGAAGCCGTGAAGCAGCTTGAACGCATCACAAAAGAAGTGCTCACCAATCCGGTGATTGAAGAATCCCGCTTCGAGATTGTAGAGTAAACGTCACGCCCTGTAAGCGGTGGTCGCACTGGTGCCCTAAGCTGAGCCTGACACGCCTCTCCCCGCGCTGCTGCCCGGCCTTGATGCGATTCGCCACATCGCCATCAGGAACACGCCGCCACGTCGCAAGTCCGTGCTAGTCTTACGAATTGGAATTCTCTGGAGACGCCGCTCATGTGCGGAATTGTCGGTTATATAGGGCCGAAAAAGGTAGTCCCTGTAATTATCGAAGGCCTGCGAAAGCTGGAGTACCGCGGCTACGATTCCGCGGGCATTGCGGTCGTGACCCAGGAGGGAAAGCTGGAAATCCGGCGCGCCCCGGGGAAACTGCGCAATCTTGAAGAAGCGATTCAGAAGTCGCCTCTCGAAGGCACGTACGGGATCGGCCACACTCGCTGGGCTACGCACGGCCGCCCCACGGAAGAAAATGCCCACCCGCACCGCGACTGCACCGGGCAAATCGTGGTTGTCCACAACGGAATCATCGAGAATTATCTCGAGCTGAAAGAGCAGCTCCAGCGCGAAGGCCACAAGTTCGTCACCGAAACGGATACGGAAGTCGTGGCGCATCTTGTGGAGAAGAATTCGCAGGGAGGCGTGCCGCTGGAAGAGGCTGTTCGCAAGTCTCTCAAAGAGCTGCGTGGCATCTACTCGCTCGTGTTTCTCTCATCCCGTGATCCGCACAAGATTGTCGCGGCGCGCATTGGCCCGCCCTCGGTCATAGGTCTTGGTGAT
>JBGPLB010000123.1:0-14741 GCA_041486245.1 Candidatus Acidiferrum sp. | reverse complement strand
GTGGCGCGTGACGCGTTTGGGAGTCTCCGACGTAATTAAGGATCAGGGTTCCACTTCTTCCGCAAGCGTGTCGCATGTGGGCTTCCGAAAATTCCTGGTTGCGGGACAAGTTGCCTTCACCCTGCTCCTTCTCGCCGGCGCTGGACTCTTCGTGCGTTCGTTATGGAACCTGCAAAAGCAGGATCTGGGGTTGAAGCCCGACAATGTAATTACATTTTCGATCGAGCCGCCGCTTAATGGGTACAACACGCCGAGGTCGATTGCGTTGATCGACCAATTGCGCGCGCGGATTGCCGCGCTGCCCGGAGTCCGGTCCGTGGGTACGGGAGATGTTCCGACGCTCACGGGGGACAGCAATGGCAGGAACATTACTGCTGAAGGAGGTCCGCAACTCGCGGACGAGTTGCAGGACGTGAATTACGACGCGGTGAGTCCAGGCTACTTCTCTACCCTTGGAGTGCCCTTGCTGTCTGGCCGCGAATTTACGGAAGCCGACGGCGCCACGGCTCCCAAAGTCGCCGTTGCGAGCGAATCGATGGTCAAGCGTTTCTTCCCGGGGCGGAATCCGCTCGGCTTGCACTTTGCATTTGGTGGCGGCAACAAGGTGAAGCCGGATATTGAAATCGTAGCAGTAGTAAAGGACGTAAAGCAGGCGCACGTGAGCGGCGCTGACCAACCTTTTGTGTATGTTCCTTATGCGCAAAGGCCCGAACTGAGAGCAATGACTTTCTACGTCCGCTCTGCGCAGGACCCCTTGCTCTTGGGATCGGCGCTGCAGGGTGAAGTCCGGCAACTGGACGCGAACCTGCCGGTATACGATCTGAAGACCATGGAACGCGTTGTGGATGAAGATTTGTTTTCGGCACGGATGGTTGCGGTACTTTCTGCGAGCTTCGCGGGACTGGCAGGGCTCCTGGCGGCGTTGGGGATTTATGGCGTTCTTGCATACGTGGTCGTGCAGCGCACGCGGGAGATTGGCATCCGGATGGCGCTTGGCGCGGTGGCCGGCCACGTCCGGCTGATGATTTTGCGGGAAGTGGGATTGATGGTGTTGATTGGCGTGGCGGTGGGATTGCCCGCCGCGTACGGCTTGGCTCGGCTCAGCGAATCTCTGCTTTTCGGCGTGCATGCCGGCGATCCCGCGGTATACGCTGTCGGCCTGGGCTTGATTGGACTTATCGCGCTTGCGGCATGCTTCATTCCAGCGAGGCGTGCCACACGCGTCGATCCGTTGGTGGCGCTGCGATATGAATAAATGGGCCGATTTTATGCAGGAGGACGGCAGTCGGGGAGTATGTGAAACGGATTTTGCAGTTCAAACTTCAAGGTAAATATCAGCTAAGGAGAAGAAATGGCAGACGCAAACAGCACGCTTATTAAAATGGAAGGCGTAAAGAAAGTCTTCTACACGGACGAAGTGGAGACTCACGCGCTGTCCGAGATCCACCTCGAAATCAAGAAAGGCACGTATATTTCCATCGCGGGGCCTTCGGGCTGCGGCAAATCGACACTGCTCTCGATTTTGGGGCTGCTCGATTCACCGACAGATGGAACTTACATGCTGAACGGGCAGCCCGTCGGGAAGCTCACCATCAGCGAGCGCACGCGCATTCGCAATCGCGAGATCGGTTTCATCTTCCAGGCGTTTAACCTGATCGGCGACCTCACGGTCTACGAGAACGTTGAGCTGCCGCTCACGTACCGTGGCACGAGCTCTGCCGAACGCAAGCAGAAGGTGCAGAACGCGCTTGAGCGCGTGGGCATGGCGCACCGCCTGCGGCATTATCCTTCGCAGCTCTCGGGCGGTCAGCAACAGCGTGTCGCCGTGGCGCGCGCGTTGGTTGGCGATCCGCTCATTCTGATGGCTGACGAGCCCACTGGAAACTTGGACTCCAAGAACGGCGAAGCCGTCATGGAACTGTTGCGGGATTTGCATCGCAATGGGGCCACGGTTTGCATGGTTACGCACGACCAGCGCTACGCAAATTTCGCCGAACGCACCATCCACCTGTTTGACGGCCGTATCGTCGAAGAAACGAAGGAAGCCGGCGTGACCGCTTAAGGGCGTCCGGGAAGAGGGCGCTCCATGGAAACGATCTGGCAGGACATCCGCTATGGTGCGCGGATGCTCGTCAAGCACCGCCTTACTACATTGGTGTGCGTGGTGGCTCTGGCGCTGGGCATTGGCGCGAACACCGCGATGTTCAGCCTGGCCGAAGCCTTCTTGCTACATCCCGTTCCCTTCGAAAACGCAAACCGTCTCGTGGCGTTGGTGGACTCGCATGCTGACGCCAACGGCATAAGTTTCGGCCAGGACCAGAGTCCCGTTGCGCCCGCCACTTACCTCGATTGGAAAAAGGAAGCGCACTCCTTTGATGAAATGGCAGCGTACGCGTGGGATGAGCTGAACCTGACGGGCAACCCGGCGCCCCAGAAAGTCCAGGCCTTTCAGGTGTCAGCGAATTTTTTCGAGACCGTCGGTGTCCAGCCACAACTCGGCCGTATGTTTCTTTCCGAAGAGGAAGAGCCGGGCAAGGATCAGGAAATCATTTTTGGCCACGCTCTGTGGGAGCTGCGCTTCGCGTCGGATCCGCACGTCATCGGCAAGAATATCAAAGTAAACGGCAAGAGCTTCACAGTCGTCGGTGTGATGTCCAAGGGATTTGATTTCCCAAAACCAGCCGAGGCATGGATACCGCTATCGCTCGACGTCAAAGAAAGATTGCGGCGGGATAACCGTTGGCTGTTTGTTCTTGGAAGGCTCAAACCAGGCGTTCCGTTTGCACAAGGCGCCGCGGAAATGCAATCGATCGCGCAGCGCCAAGCCGAGGCGTATCCAGACACCAACAAGGGCTTTCGGCTGTATCCGCGGCCCCTTCCGGAATTCGCTACCGGCGACCTCACGCGGCAGTACACCTTTTTACTGTTAGGAGCGGTCGGGTTCGTCCTGCTGATCGCCTGCGCGGATGTGGCCAACGTACAATTCGCGCGGGTGACAGGCCGGCAGAAAGAATTAGCCGTGCGGACCGCGATGGGAGCGAGCCGGACCCGCATCATCCGCCAATTGCTGATCGAGAGTATCCTGCTTTCTCTGGCGGGTGCCGCTGTTGGCCTGCTTTTCGCGCAGTGGGGTATTTACATAATATTGAAATATATGCCTCCGGAGGTTGCGAGATTCATCGCGGGCTGGAACACCATACGCCTCGATACCTACGCATTTTTATTTACGCTGGGCATTGCAGTCGCCAGCGGGATAATTTCCGGGATCGCACCTTCCTGGTTGCATTCGCAGACGCAAATCAGTGAGACCCTGAATGAGAGCGGCCGCGGAGCAAGCACAGGGCCCTCGCGCCATCGTTTGCGGAGCGTTCTTGTTGTGGCAGAGATTGCGCTCGCCCTCGTACTCTTAGTGGGAGCCGGGCTTCTCGTGAAGGGCTTTCGCGCGCTTATCGTCGTGCACGAGAACTACCACCCCGAATCGGTCCTGACGCTAACCTTGAGCTTGCCCGAAGATCAGTACCGGCAAAAGCCCGGGCGTGCGGCGTTCCACGAACAAGTGCTGCAGCGGCTCGCTATTCTTCCGCACATCGAATCCGCTGCGCTCGCCACCTACGTGCCCTATGCAAACGGGGGAGGCACGGGCATGGGGCCGTTCACCATCGAAGGACGCGCACCCCAAGAGCGAGGCGAGGCCATCAACTCGATAGTTGAAACGGTCAGCCCCAATTATTTTCGGCTGATGAATATCGGCCTGCGAGATGGGCGTGAGTTGAACGAATCGGATGTCGACTCCACGCTGCCCGTGGCGGATATAAGCCGGCTCGTCGCGACGCGCTATTTCCCCGGAGAAAATCCCATCGGAAAGAAAATCAAGATTGGCAAAGCCGATTCAGCTGGCGCCTGGATGACGATTGTCGGAATCGTCGACGATGTCCATTACACCTGGATCGACAAGCAAGAATTGCCGACGATTTATCGAAGTTACCGGCAGGCTCCGCCGTTTTATGCTTTCTTGGTCTTGCGAACCGAGGGTAATCCCCTCACCTTCGTTCCCGCCGTGAGAAGCGAGGTCGCCGCAGTCGATCCAGACCTGCCGCTTTACGACGTGTTGCCGTTTAATAAGGTGATCGCCAATTCCATTGTGGGCATCGCCTACGTCGCCGCTATGATGGCTATCCTTGGCCTCATCGCGCTGGTACTCGCTTCGGTGGGGATTTACGGCGTAATGTCCTACTCGGTAGGCGAGCGCACGCATGAGATTGGCGTGCGCATGGCCATGGGCGCTACAGGTAAGGACGTTCAAAGGCTTATACTTGGCAACGGTCTGTTTCTGACGCTGCTCGGGATGGCTATCGGCCTGCCTCTGGCTCTCGGGCTTGCCTATGCTCTTTCCAGTCTCCTTTTCGGCGTAAAGGTTGCCGATCCAGTTGCATTTGTTGGGCTACCCTTACTTCTGGCGGCAGTGGCGACAGTCGCTTGCTACCTCCCCGCGCGGCGCGCCGTGCGCCTGGACCCGATTACCGCGCTGCGCTACGAGTGAAGCGGGATTCCGTCCCCTGCCCTGGGAAGGAGACCAGGCGGCGCTCTGTGCGTCCTCACGAAGATCCGCAAGCACGGCTCTGTCGTTCGCACCGCGGTGCAAGCGGGTGTAGATTTGAATGTGATAGTCTCGAAACGGAATAGGAATTCCAGCGTTATCTTATTAATGCCCAAGGAGCGAGAGTGGAACCTCTAATTCAATTACGAAACCTGGAGAAAGTGTACGAGGCGGGCGGCAGCAAGTTTTACGTCCTGCGCCGTGTTTCACTGGAGATTCAGCCTGGCGAATTCGTTACATTCATGGGGCCTTCGGGCGCGGGAAAGTCCACGCTGCTCAGCATCATCGGAATGCTCGATGGCTCCTGGACGGGCGAATTCTACTTCAACGGCGAGCCGGTTCACAGGCTGAACGTGAAAAAGCGCAACGAGCTCCACAAGGCCAATATCGGATTCGTTTTTCAAAGTTACCACCTGATCGACAACTTGACGGTATTTGAGAACCTCGAAATCCCGCTGTCCTATAAAAATGTACCTCATAAAGAGCGCGTCAGCCTCGTTTGCGACATCCTTGACCGCTTCAACATCGTCGGTAAGAAGGATCTTTTCCCCAATCAGCTCTCCGGCGGACAGCAACAGCTGGTGGGAGTCGCCCGCGCGGTAATTCAAAGCCCCAAGCTGATTCTGGCGGACGAACCCACGGGCAATCTTCACTCCGCGCAAGGTGAAGAAATCATGGAACTTTTCAGAAAGCTGAACGAGGCCGGCACGAGCATCATCCAGGTGACGCACTCGGAGAGAAACGCCGCCTACAGCCACCGGGTCATTCAGCTCAAAGACGGTTGGGTGGTCAGCGAAACCAGTAATGCGGCGCGGGTCGGCTGAGAGACGGCCAGAGGCAGCGTCATTTTTTACTAGACGCAACCCACCTAGCGACCAGATGGGAATTTAGACGCTAAGTTGTTGATTATATTGGGAATAAATCGGTGTTTGTCATAGCTCAAAGGGAGTACTTATTTAAGCAACCGGTTAAATACGAGCTCAACTGGAATTCAGATTATCTTCCGACACGAATGAAAAACCCTACGATTCATCCATATCGCGTCCTTGTGGCCGACGATCAGGCGGATATCCGCGACGCTTTGCGCCTTCTGCTCAAACGGGAGAACTACGAGACACAGTCCGCGGCCTCGCCCGCAGAGGCGCTCGCGGCCATAGAATCGCGCGAATTCGATGCCGTGCTGATGGATCTCAATTACGCGCGAGACACCACTTCCGGGCAGGAAGGCCTTGATTTGCTGAGCCGCATCCAGGCGGCGGATTCGACCCTGCCGGTAATTGTGATGACGGCTTGGAGCAGCGTGGAGGTCGCCGTGGAGGCCATGCGGCGGGGCGCCCGAGACTTTATTCAAAAGCCCTGGGACAATGCGCGGCTGCTGTCCATCTTGCGAACGCAGATCGATCTTCGCAATGCTCTGCGGCAGGCCTCGCGGCTGGAGGCCGAGAATCGCCTGCTCCGCGCCGAATCTCGCCCCACACTCATTGCCGAAGCGACTGTGATGCAGCCGGTGCTGGACCTGATCGGGCGAGTGGGTCCTTCGGATGCCAGCGTGCTTATCACCGGCGAGCACGGCACTGGAAAGGAAGTTGTGGCGCAGACGCTGCACGCGCTTTCGCAGCGTTCCGGAAAACCGATGGTAACCGTCAACGCGGGCGGACTTTCCGAGGGGCTGTTCGAAAGCGAACTTTTCGGCCACGTGAAAGGCGCTTTCACCGACGCGCGCAACGATCGTGTCGGGCGTTTTGAGCTTGCCGAGGGCAGCACCTTGTTTCTGGACGAGATTGCCAATGTGCCGCTCAATCTGCAAGCAAAACTTTTGCGCGTACTTGAAACGGGCGAACTTGAACGCGTCGGTTCGTCTTCGACACGGCGCGTAAACGTGCGAGTTTTGGCGGCCACAAACGCCGACGTGACTTCCGAGGCCGCCTCCGGACGATTCCGCCAGGACCTTCTTTTTCGCCTGAATACCATCGAAATCCATCTTCCGCCATTGCGTGAACGGCGAGAGGATATCGCCTTGCTGGCGCACCATTTTCTCCGTGGATACGCGCAGCGCTATCGCAAAAGCATTTCGGGCTTCGATCCTGGCGCAACGCAGCTTCTCCTGGACCATCCCTGGCCGGGGAATGTGCGCGAACTGGATCATGCGGTTGAGCGCGGCGTGTTGCTCGCGCAAGGGCAACTCGTCCGTTCCGCTGATCTCGGCCTGCGTACCGGCGCCGCGGGCGGCACCGTGCGGCTGGAGGAAATGAGCCTCGACGAAGTGGAGCGCCACCTCATCCAGCGCACTCTGGCGCGTCATGACGGAAACGTCAGCCAAGCGGCTAAGGCGCTGGGACTCAGCCGCAGCGCGATGTATCGCCGGCTGCAAAAACACGGTTTGGAATGAGGCGCCTCACGTACGAACGTCGCATCCAGCTGTTGGCGCTGGCGGCGGGATTACCTGGATCATCCATCGCACTAATTCTCCTCTGGAATGGCCCCTATTCGTCGCGGACTGCCTGGACGCTGACTTTTCTCATCCTGAGTCTTTGGCTCGGCTTCGCGCTTTCCTTGCGGCACCGCGTGGTCTTCTCATTGCAAACACTTTCGAATCTGCTTTCCGCGATGCGCGAAGAGGATTTCTCCTTCCGCGCCCGCGAAGCACGCTCCGATGACGCGCTCGGCGAAGTCATGCTGGAAGTCAACGCCCTGAGCGAGACGCTTCGTTCGCAGCGATTGGGCGCAATGGAAGCCACCGGGCTATTGCGTGCAGTGATGGAAGAAATTGACGTAGCCATCTTCACCTTTGACAACAACAGGCAGTTGCGCCTCGTCAATCGAGCCGGCGAGCGCCTTCTCGCCAGATCCAGCGAAAGGCTCCTTGGCTTTACCGCGGCGGAGCTTGGCCTTGAGGCCTGTCTCGAAGGCGAACCGGCGCATACCATGGAATTGAGTTTTCCAGGCGGAGCCGGCCGTTGGGGAATGCGCCGCGGATCCTTCCGGCAGGGCGGGTTGCCGCATGATCTCGTCGTGCTCAGCGACCTCAGCCGCGCGCTGCGCGACGAAGAGCGGCAAGCCTGGCAGCGGCTCATCCGCGTTTTGGGCCACGAACTCAACAACTCGCTCGCGCCCATCCAATCCGTGGCCCAGAGCCTGGAAAGCGGGCTCGCGAGGACGGCCAACGTTCCAGAGTTGCAGACCCCCTCTGCCGCTTCCATTTTAGAAGACATGCGCCACGGCTTGGGCATCATCCGGTCTCGCACGGAGGCGCTGGGCCGGTTCATGGCCGCTTATGCACGGCTTGCCCGGCTTCCGCAGCCGACGCTCGCGCCCGTCAATGTGACGGAGTGGATTACCCGCGTGGCCAACCTCGAAGCGCGCGCGAAAGTTCGGTTGGAGAAGGGGCCGCCGCTGGTTATCTCCGCGGACGCGGACCAACTTGAACAGCTCTTGATCAACCTCGTTCACAATGCTGCGGACGCGGCGCACGAAACGGGAGGCGGAGTGAAAGTAACTTGGTCCCGGTACAGCTCTTACCTGGAAGTTTTCGTGCTTGATGAAGGCCCGGGAATCTCAAACACCGCAAATCTCTTTGTTCCGTTTTTCACGACGAAACCAGGAGGTTCGGGTATCGGCCTCGTCCTCAGCCGCCAGATCGCGGAAGCGCACGGAGGCACGCTGACTCTCCAAAACCGCCGGGATGCGCGTGGTTGCGAGGCGAAACTGCGACTGCCGATCTGAGTGACTTCAAGTGTTCGCGACGGCATCTCAGCAGATCACTTCTTCGCCGTGGTCCCACGCCCATGGACGCGCCTCGCAAGAGCGGCCAGCTTCCTGAATTCTACCTCACAAAATACTTAGATACGCCTCACCACTTTCTAAGGCCCGCGCATCTATGCTCATCATTCGATATGCACTCCGCGAGTCATTGCGTCGAATGGCGGCTGGCTAATCCAGAATTAGCAGCGCATAGTCTGGGCGAATGTCATCAAGGAGATTCGAGAAGGAGACTGGTGTGACGGATTTGGTATTCACGTTATTGACGCTCGGCTTCTTCCTGCTTGCGATTGGTTATTTGCGCGCTTGCGAGCGGCTGAAGTAAGGCGGAGGTTCTCGATGCTGGAAAACATCGTCCTGATTCTGATTAGCCTGCTTCTCCTTGGCTATCTCATGTACGCGCTGCTCAAACCGGAGAATTTCTAATCATGACTGCGAATGGCTGGGTACAAATCGGTTTTTATGTGCTGGTGATTTTTCTTATCACAAAACCAGTTGGGATTTTTCTCGCTCGCGTTTTTGAAAGGAAGAAGACCTTTCTTGACCCAGTCCTGCGTCCAACCGAGCAGCTCGTGTACCGGCTTTGCGGCGTGGATGAGAACAAGGAGATGCGCTGGACGGAATACGGCACGACGATGCTGGTATTCAGCTGCGTTTCCTTGATTTTGCTCTATCTGATCGAGAGGCTCCAGCAGTGGCTGCCCTGGAATCCGCAAAAACTTGCGAATGTGGCGCCGGATCTTGCCTGGAACACTGCCGTCTCTTTCACCACCAACACAAATTGGCAAGCCTACACGCCGGAAACGACCATGAGCTATCTGACGCAGATGGCCGGTTTGGCATACCACAATTTTGCGTCGGCGGCAGTGGGCATTGCGCTGGCCATCGTCGTGATCCGAGGAGTCTCGCGGAACGAATCGAAAAACATCGGAAACTTCTGGGTGGATTTGACGCGATGCTTTCTTTGGGTCTTGCTCCCAGTTTGTCTTGTCGGTTCTCTGGTCCTGATTTCACAAGGCGTTGTGCAAAACCTCAAGCCCTATGCAACGGTTCAGCTCGTGGAGCCGCAGACAGTTCAAACGACAGGCTCTGACGGTAAGCCGGTTTCAAAAACGCTAACCCAGCAAGTGGTTGCTCTGGGCCCGACGGCCTCCCAAGAAGCCATCAAGATGTTTGGAACAAACGGCGGCGGGTTCTTCTATGCGAACAGCGCGCATCCTTTCGAAAATCCAACACCTTTCTCCAATTTCTTCGAGATGCTTTTGATTTTCGCGATTCCCTCGGGCTTGACCTACACCCTCGGCCGAATGACGAACTCTCAGGGGCATGGATGGGCCGTTTGGGGCGCGATGATGACGCTGTTTCTCGTTGGGGTGACTGCCGCGTACTGGGCAGAAGCAAGAGGCAATCCCCGGTTCAACGGAGTAGACCAGACTGCAAGCGCGCTTCACTCCGGCGGAAACATGGAAGGCAAAGAAGTCCGTTTTGGAATTGCGAACTCCACCCTCTTCGCCACGATCACCACGGACGCAAGTTGCGGGGCTGTGAACAGCATGCATGATTCCTACACTCCGCTGGGCGGCATGGTGCCGCTAGTAAATATCATGTTGGGCGAAGTCATCTTTGGCGGCGTGGGTTCCGGACTGTACGGGATTCTCGTGTTCGTCATTCTGGCGGTCTTTATCGCCGGCTTGATGGTTGGGAGAACACCGGAATATTTGGGCAAGAAGATCGAGGCGTTCGACGTAAAGATGGCCATGCTTTCCGTGCTGATTACCTCGTTGACGATTCTTGTGTTCGCGGCCATCGCTGTCGTTGCGAAATTTGGCACGTCAAGCATTACGAATCCCGGGCCGCACGGACTTTCTCAAATTCTTTATGCCTACTCTTCCGGCGCTGGGAATAACGGCTCGGCCTTTGCTGGCCTAAGCGCAAATACTTTCTGGTACAACACATCCACTGCCATCGCCATGCTTCTGGGGAGATTTTTTGTCGTCATTCCGATTCTCGCCATCGCGGGGAACCTCGCGCGAAAGAAGACAGCGCCCGCATCTCTGGGCACTTTTCCTGTTACCGGCCCGCTGTTTACCATTTTACTCGTCTCCACGATCTTAATCGTGGGCGCGCTCACATTTTTCCCAGCTCTGAGCCTGGGTCCCATCCTGGAGCATCTGCTGATGCTTTCCGGAAAGGCATTTTGAAAAACTCATGGACCGCACTTCCCAAGCTAAGTCAAAGTCGCTGGCGGATACACGGATACTGAAGACCGCCATAGTAGAGTCGTTCCGGAAGCTGAATCCGCGCACGATGGTCAAGAATCCCGTTATGTTCGTCGTGGAAGTTGGCGCGGTTCTTACGTCGATGCAATTGTTTCGAGTGGCCCTGCAGGACGCCGGAGGACTTAGTTTCGGATTGCAGATCACGCTTTGGCTGTGGTTCACCGTTCTGTTCGCCAATTTTGCTGAAGCCATGGCCGAAGGACGCGGGAAGGCCCAAGCAGAAACTTTGCGCAAAGCCAGGGCAGAAACAGAAGCCCGCCGTTTGCGCCCGGACGGCTCAACTGAGGTTGTGCCCAGCTCAAAACTTCGCGCTGGCGATCAGGTGTTGGTTGCCGCGGGTGAATTCATTCCGGGAGATGGCGAAGTTGTCGAGGGCGTGGCCTCGGTGGACGAATCGGCGATCACCGGTGAGTCCGCGCCCGTGATTCGTGAATCGGGTGGCGACCGCTCGGCCGTCACGGGCGGCACGCGCGTCCTCTCCGATGAAATCCGCGTGCGCATCACTTCAAATCCTGGAGAGACTTTTCTCGACCGGATGATCAGCCTCGTGGAAGGCGCGTCGCGCCAGAAAACACCCAACGAAATTGCGCTGAATATTCTCCTGGCCGGACTGACCATTATTTTTCTCCTGGCCGTTGTGACGCTTCAGCCATTCGCCATTTACTCAGGCGCTCCACAAACCATCTTCGTTCTGGTATCGCTCCTCGTTTGCCTGATTCCCACCACTATTGGCGGCCTTTTGTCCGCCATCGGAATCGCGGGCATGGATCGCTTGATCCAGAGAAATGTCATCGCCATGTCGGGCCGCGCCGTGGAAGCGTCCGGTGACGTGGACGTTCTGCTTCTGGACAAAACCGGCACAATCACCCTTGGTAACCGCGAGGCCACTTCTTTTTACGCGTGTCCCAGCGTGACGGAAGTGGAGCTTGCCAGCGCGGCGCAACTTGCATCCTTTGCCGACGAAACGCCGGAGGGCCGCTCAATCGTGGTTCTGGCGAAGGATAAGTACGGACTTCGCGGCCGGGAACTCGCACCGCACAATCCAATCTTCATTCCATTTTCCGCTCAGACTCGGATGTCCGGCGTGGACATGGACGGCCAGGAAATCCGCAAAGGCGCGCCTGAGGCTATCGACAAATATGTAGCGGAAAGGGGACAGATTGTTCCCGCCGAAATCAAACAAACTGTGCGCGAGATTGCGAACGGCGGAGGAACTCCGCTGCTTGTAACTCAGAATCGTCGTGTGCTCGGTGCCATCGCCCTGACGGACATCGTAAAAGGCGGAATGCGCGAGCGTTTTGATCACCTGCGCGCCATGGGCATCCGCACGATGATGATCACCGGCGACAATCCGCTGACCGCAGCAGCCATAGCGCGCCAGGCCGGCGTGGACGATTTTCTCGCCGAAGCCAAACCTGAAGACAAGATGGCGCTGATCAAGCGCGAACAAGCAAAGGGCAAACTTGTAGCCATGACTGGGGATGGCACGAACGATGCTCCTGCCCTTGCGCAGGCGGACGTCGGCGTGGCGATGAACACCGGTACCCAAGCAGCGAAAGAAGCCGGCAACATGATCGACCTTGATTCCAACCCGACCAAGCTCATTGAGATCGTCGAAATCGGCAAACAGTTGCTTATCACCCGCGGAGCGCTCACTACTTTTTCCGTGGCGAACGACGTGGCCAAATACTTCGCCATCATTCCAGCAATGTTCGCCGTCGCATTTCCACAACTGGAAGTCCTGAATGTGATGCGGCTGCGTACTCCGGAGTCCGCGATTCTCTCGGCAGTCATCTTCAACGCACTGATTATCATTGCGCTCATCCCATTGGCGCTTCGCGGGGTGCGCTACCGCCCTCTCGGGGCAGCGGCCTTGCTTCGCCAGAATCTGCTTGTCTACGGGCTCGGGGGCGTGGTTGCTCCATTCCTGGGAATCAAGCTAATCGACATGGCGATTACCTATTTGCATTTGGCGTGAGGAGTTTTATGAAACAACATCTGCGAACGGCGATTCTGATGACACTCGTAACAACGATCTTCTTTGGGCTTTTATATCCCCTGGCAGTCACAGGTCTCGGGCAACTCATTTTTCCCACACAGGCAAACGGCGGAATGATCTTGCGGAATGGCAAGGTAATCGGCGCCCATCTCATTGGCCAGCCTTTCACAGCTGCCTGGTATTTCCATCCACGTCCTTCCGCCGCAGGCGATGGATACGATCCTGTCGCACCCAGCGGCGGCGCATCGAATCTCGGCCCAACAAATCGCCAGCTTCTGGAGCGCGTGAAGGGTGACGTGGAAAAGTTACAGGCGGAATTTCCCGGCGCGACAATTCCTGTAGATATGGTCACCACATCCGCTTCCGGCTTGGATCCGGATATTTCCCAGGCAGCTGCCGAGTTCCAGATCTCCCGTGTCGCGCGCGAGCGGCACATGAGCGAAACAGCCCTGCGCGAATTGGTTGCGAGGCACACCCTGAACAGGCAGTTCGACATCCTTGGCGAGCCGCGCGTCAACGTGCTGGAATTGAATCTGGATCTGGACGCGGCCTATCCCAAGCAGTGACTCTTAGCTTTTCCGCGGAACAGCTCGTGCGGGCGAGTCTTTGGGCGCCTGGAATCGGTATCCTACCCATGGCTCCGTCACAATAAATTTCGGACGCGCTGGGTCGCTTTCGATCTTCTTGCGCAATTGATTGATCACCACACGTAAGTTTTCCGTTTCTTCCCCATACTCCGGCCCCCAGACCGCCTGCAACAGCCGGCGATGAGACAAGGGCTTGCCGAGATTAGCTACCAGAAGCTTTAAGACTTCAAACTCTTTCGGCGTGAGATGTACGTCGCGGCCGCGCACGGTCATCTGCCGGTTTTCAAAATCGATTGACAGATCCCTGGTAGTAAACGTAGGAATCGCCTCGCCGGGGACATATCTCCGGAGAGCGGCCCTGATTCGAGCGAGAAGTTCTTCGATCCCAAAAGGCTTGACCACGTAATCATCCGCGCCGGCGTCCAGCGCGATGACTTTGTCGCGCTCCGCATTGCGCACCGTCAACATGATGATCGGCGCATCGCACATCTCGCGAATTTCGCGAGCTGCCTCGATCCCACCGATTCCCGGCATGTTGACGTCGAGCAAAATCAGGTCAGGACGCTCCTTGCGCACGGCTTCGACCGCGTCTTCGCCCGTGGTGGCCTCCCTGATGACATAACCTTGGCTGGAAAGCGTGGAGCGCAACACGCGCCTGATTTGTGGCTCGTCATCCACCACGAGAATAGCGGCGGTGTTCATCGTGGTTCCCGCATGCTGCGGTCGACAGGCAAAGTGAATGAGAATACCGACCCGTGCCCCAGCTGGCTGGTCACGGAAATCGTGCCCTTGTGTGCGGCGATAATCGCTTTCGCAATCGGCAGACCCATTCCCGTCCCGCGCACGAGGAACCGCTGATCTTTACCGCGATAGAACTTGTCGAAAATCATGCCCTGTTCGAAATCATCGATCCCCGGCCCTCGATCGGCCACGCTCGTTGTCACCGTGTCTCCCGTTGCCTCTGCGGAGATGGTGATTGGGGCTTCCTTCTGCGAGTAAATGTTCGCGTTGTCGATCAGATGAACTAGCGCATCCTTTATGCGGTTTGAATCGGCGCGTACCGGAGGAAGAATGGGGCTGAGCTTCACGTCGAGGACGCGGCCTGCCAGCGCCGTATTGCACTGTGCAAGCGCAGCCCGGATAATGTCGCCGATCTGCGTCGGCGCAAGGTTTAACTCAAATTCCCCGGCCTCCAGCCGCGACATCTCCGCGGCTTCTTCGACAAGCCGGTTCAGGCGGTCGCATTCTTCGTTAATTATGGTCAGAAGTTCGCGCGCCTGTTTGGGAGCGGGATTTTCTTCCGCCAGCATGCTCGTGGTCGCGGCCTTGATCGATGTCAGCGGCGTGCGGAAATCATGCGCTATGGAATCCAGCAGAGCCGACTTCAGCCGCTCGCCCTGTCGTTCCGCTTCTGTTTCTCCGAGCTTTTCTACCGCTCTCGCTCTTTCAATGGCGATAGCCACAAGGCTGCCCACCGCATCCAGCGACTGCCGCGAAAGCCGCGAGCCGGAAATTCCCAG
>JBGPLB010000122.1:0-14805 GCA_041486245.1 Candidatus Acidiferrum sp. | reverse complement strand
GGGGAGGAAATACTGGGTGCCCTTGACGGGGTCGCGAAGGCGGCGGAGGAGCTGCTGGAGGTCCTCGTTGCGCTCGACGAAATCGATTTCGGAGGTGTTGATGACCAGGAGGTCGGAGGCGGCGTAGCGGAAGAAGAAATGTTCGTAGGCGGCGGCGACTTCCTCGATGTATTCGGGAGAGATTTGGGATTCGTCGCGAGAGGCTTTTTTGGCGATGCGAGCGCGGAGGACTTCAGGCTTGGCTTGCAGGTAGACGACGAGATCGGGAGCGGGAATGTCCGCGGCCAGGGATTCGTAGTAGCGGTCGTAGAGCTTGAGCTCTTCGTCATCGAGATTGAGATTGGCGAAGATGCGGTCCTTTTCGAGCAGGAAATCGGAGAGGACCGGGCCGGGAGCTTCTACGGCGAGTGCTTCGCGAATGCGCTTCTGGCGTTCGATCAGGAAATACATTTGGGCGCGGAAGGCGGCGCCGGCTTTTTCCTTGTAGAAATCGGCGAGGAAGGGATTGTCTTCGCAGTCGTAAATGCGGCGGGCGTGAAGACGTTCGGCGAGGATCTTGGCCAGAGTGGTTTTGCCAACGCGAAGTGGGCCTTCAATGACAATGAAGCGGGGAGACTGCGGGCCGCGCTCTGGAACGGGAGCGCGCTTGGCTGCAGTGGATTCGTTGGGCGCCATTTTTTGGAGCAACCCCTAGCGAGACCCCGGCCTGCCGAGGTCGATGGAGGGGATTATAGCAGAGTCACACTCACCAGATAGGACAGGACAGGGCAATTTGCCCGTCGCGCAAGTGGGCGGACGAAGCGAAACATGATCTAGCGCACAACAAACTCAGTCGAGGCTGCGGCACCGCGGTGCCAGAAAAGTGAAAATTTGTTCACTTTATGGGCTAGTACGGGTGTCCCAAAAGGGACAAACGAAAGGGCTAAAGGAGAGTACTAATAAGAATGTGACCAATGGGCCAGTGCGACCTGCCCCTTGGGACAGTATATTCTCCCATGTTGAGAGTGGGGACCGAAGTGCACAGCTTTCAACTACTGAGGTGAAAAATGCTGCTGGCCACGATCCTTTTACTTAGCCCCTTTCCGCAGAGCGGGGATATAGCAAAGACAGTGGTGGAGCGCCCCGCAAGCGTTTCCGAAGAAGCGACGAAAGATTCCTCTCCCGCCAAGGTTCTGCCGTCAACGCCAGAACCCAAGATCAAGAGCGACGTGGAAATTGCGGATGCCTCGAGTCCTGCGACTGTGGCTCCAGCTGCGGCGGCTGAGACGATTGTGCCGGGGAACTCGCCCCTGGCCTTAAGGCCAGGCAAGCCGGCGTTTAGCCGCGAATACAATACAGAACGACAGAAGAAGGTTTGGTACGCGCTGACGGTCGCATCTTCCGGCGCGGCGGCATTTGATGCGTGGTCGACGCGGCGAGCAATTTCCGGCGGATACGGCACGGAATCCAATGCGCTGCTTAAGCCATTCGCAGGCTCGGGAGCGCTTTACGCAGCGACCCAAGTCAGTCCGCTGGTGATGGATTACATCGGTCGGCGCATGATGACGAGCCGGCACACGGCATTGCGCAAGATGTGGTGGCTGCCGCAGACGGCAGGGACGGGAATGTCGCTGTTCGCGGGAGTGCACAACATGGGCGTGGTGCCTGCCCACTAGCGCATTAAATTCATAGAGAGAAACAAAAGCGTCCCGGTGGAGCGATTCACCGGGACGCTTTTACTTTGTGGAGAGACTGCTGCGCGGATCTGAACCGCGCGCCTGCTTCAAACAGTTACTTGCCGACGACCAGGATGGCAAAGGAGCCGGGCTTCATCTTGCCGCGGCGTTCACCGGGAGCTGGGGGATCGAATTCGGCTGAAGAAAGAAAGATGTTGTGGGTCTTCAAGTCGAGGCCCATGGTGCGGGCGGATCGCTTGGTGGGAACGTTTTCGACGACGGTGAACTTGTCGGGAGAGTCCTCGTGGATGACTGTGAGATTTCCGTCGCCGCAGGATGCAAAAGCGTAATCGGTGGCTGGATCGAAGGCGGAAGCGTCCGGACCCTGGCAAATCTCCGGGGTCGCGACGACTTTGCCGGTGTCCGCGTTGATGACGGCCATCACCTTTTCGTCGCAAACGGAAAAGAGCCGACGAGTCTTGGGATCCAAGGAAAGGCCGGAGGGTGATTTGCAAGGAGCGAGCGGCCAGCGATGGGTTTCCGTGAGTTTCTGCGCGTCGAACTGGACGAGTTCGGATTTGTCTTCGATGTTCACGAAGATGCTGCCCTTGCCGTCGGCAACGGCGAATTCAGGCTTGCCGCCGAGAGCGAGGGTGCCCGCGACAGTGCCGTCCGCAGCGTTGATCGCAGTGGTGTTCTGGCCGCGGCCATTGAGAGTGAAGACACGCTTGGTAACGCTGTCGTAGACGATCGCGTCAGGATTGGCATCGGTCTTCGCGGTGCCGAGGGTTTTAAGCGATTTGATGTCGAAGATGACGGCAGTATTGGTGCGTCCGGCGCTGACGAAGCCGCGGCCGAGGTCTGGCGCGAGAGCGATGCCGTGAACGCCCTGGGTGTCTGGAATATCGCCTTCAATGGCGTAGGTATCGGCGTTCATCACCACGACGTGAGAGCCGTGGGAGATGTAAACGCGGCGGGCGTCGGCGTCGACGTTGAGATAGTCCCAGCCTTCATCACCGGGAACCGGAACCGATTTGATGAGGTGATAACCGGTGGAACCAGGCGCGGGTGAGGCAGCGCGAGACAGCATTCCGGCGCAGAGAATCATTGCGACGGAGAGGGAACCGAGGGTTACGAGGACAACAAAAGTTTTACGCATGGAGTTGCTCTCCTGAGATGCAGCGCCCATAAGGAAGATTAAGCGCAGCTATCTATACAGCGAACAACCTAAACCCAACATAAATGCCACGAGCCTGGAAACCAGATTTTCGGTTCGGGCTCGCGACAAGCGCAGTTAGTTGTTTGCTTTGTGTTCTTGGAACCAGCCGGCGACGTAGAGCATTTTGGCGATGTGATGGCTGGGACGGCGGCTGATGCCGTGCGGCTCTTCCGGAACGCGGACGAGGACGGCGTCGATGTTGAGAAGTTTCAGAGCCGAGTAGAACTGTTCGGCCTCGGAGATGGGTGTGCGGTAGTCCGCTTCGCCGGTCATGACGAGTGTGGGCGTTTTGACTTTCGCGACGAGATTGGTGAGCGAGCGTTGCATGTACTGCTCGGTGTTTTCCCAGGGATTGCCGGGGAACCAATATTTTACGGTCCAGGGAATGTCGCTGGTGAGGACGAAGCTGTACCAGTTGATGACCGGGTAGAGACACGCGGCGGCGCGAAAGCGTTCGGTGTGTTCGATGGTCCAAGCGGTGAGGACGCCACCGCCGCTGCCACCCGAGACAAAGAGATTGTTCGTGTCGATGTAGCCTTTGGCGATGACGGCGTCGACGCCGCTATTGAGGTCGGCGAAATCGTCGCCGGGATAGGAGTGGTGGATGAGGTTGGCGAATTCCTCGCCATAGCTGGTGCTGCCGCGGGGGTTGGTATAGAGGACTACGTAACCCATCGAAGCCCAGACCTGTTTTTCAAAATCGAAGCGGTCTCCGTAATCGCCAAAAGGCCCGCCGTGAATTTCCAGGATAAGAGGATATTTTTTCGCGGGATCGAAATCGGGAGGTTGAACGATCCAGCCCTGGATTTTGCGCTGGTCTTTCGAGGAGGCGTACCAAATTTCCTCGACGTGGCCGGGTTTCTTTTGCTCGAACAATGCCTGATTTAGCGAGGTGAGGACCTTCATCGCGCCCATGTTGCTGACGGCAACATCACCCGGGATGTCGGTGCGGCCGTACGTGAAAGCGAGAACACCGGAATGCGCGACGGAGAAAGAGCCGCCGCCATAGGCGCTGGAAGCGGCGGCGACGTGTTCGGCAATTTTCTTGAGAGAGCCGTCGGGAGAAAGGAAGCCGATTTTTGTGTCGCCTTGATCGTTGTACTCGAAGTAGACGCCGCTGTTATCGGGTGCCCATTGAGGATTCTCGATGTCGCGGTCGAGTTTTTCGGAAATGGAACGGGAAGCAGTGCCGTCGCGCTTCATGAGGTAGAGCTTAGTGGTTTGGTGGCCCTGGTAGCGGTCGTCAAAACCTGTGTAAGCGATCCACTTTCCGTCCGGAGAGACGGCGGGGGAGTTGTCCGGTCCTTTGCGATTGGTGAGTGCGCGGAGTGAGCCGTCGGGGAGGCTGAATTCATAGAGTTCCGTATCAAAATATTCGTGGTCCGATTCCGGGTGGCGATTGGCGGAGACGAGGAGAAACTTTCCATCGGGCGTCCAAGCGGCGCGATTCGGGCCGAACTCGTTGCCGCCGTTCGGGAAATTTCCGTTGGTGATCTGGCGAGGGGCGCCACCTTCCGCGGAGACGACAAAAATCTGCATAAAACCAGGCTTCAGATAGCCCGCGCCGTTGAAGCGATAGACGAGGCGATCGTAGGCTGAGGGCGGATCGGCCCATTTGGCTCCGGCAGGCGGTGTGGGCAACTCAGCGAGGTGAGGACCTTCCCCCAAAACGAGAGAGGAGAAGGAGAGCATTTTTCCGTCGGGAGACCATGCAATAGAATCGGGGGATTGATCAAGATTGGTGATGCGAGCCGTTTGTCCCGAATCCATCCACCGGATGTAAAGCTGTTGCTTCCCATCGGCGTCGGAGAGATAGGCGAGGCGCGTGCCATCGGGCGACCAGCGAGGAGAGACGTCGTTGTGGTTGCCGGAGGTCAGCGGGCGATGGTCGGTGCCGTCGGAGTTGACAAGCCAAAGATTGGAGTAGCGGCGATCGGTCATGGAATCCGCGAAGCGCCGCACGTAGACAATATTTTTGCCGTCGGGAGAGATTTGGGGATCGGTTGGCAGTTGCAGCTGAAATTCGTCCATCACCGTGAGTTTGTGTGAGGGTTCTTGCGCCTGAAGAACTCTGGGATGAAGCCAGAGAAGAACCGCTGCGGCCGCCAGTGCGGGCAAGTAAAGTCTGAATCTCATGCGTGGGGACCTCCTCGCAGCGGGGAGTTAACAATGGGTGCCGAATTGTGTCAAGAGGTGTTAAGCCCGAGCCGATGCCTTGAAATGCATCAGCGACTTGCGATTGGCGATCAACCGCAGAGGAGGCGCCCCAGCTTCTACTAGCCACGAGTCAGCAGTCACTGACTCTCTAGATCTTTATCCAGCTCCAGTCCTTTGAGTACGGCACGCGGCTCATGCGGTATCCGGACTTCAC
Organism: Candidatus Acidiferrum sp.; assembly: GCA_041486245.1. Classification (GTDB taxonomy): domain Bacteria; phylum Acidobacteriota; class Terriglobia; order Acidiferrales; family UBA7541; genus Acidiferrum. Next base: position 9,560 of record JBGPLB010000122.1, on the reverse strand, counting down.
GCCGGTAACAACTTGATCGCTCCAATTGAACCCCACTCCATTTTTGGGGTCATACAATCCCGGCTCTTCCGAAAAGCACATGCCCTTCTTCAGCACGGTGTAATCACCGAGCGCCATATACGGCGGCTGGTGTCCTTCCGACCCTTCACCGTGCGCGGGGCGGTGGTAGATGTAGTCCTGCACTCCCTGGGCCACCTGGTATTTGTGAATTTCGAATGCGACGCTCGAGCAGGTGGAGCCTTCTTTCTGCAATTCCACCTGCATGTCGCACGTGTGCTGGCTCACTTCCCAAAGCTTCCGCATGTGGGGATCGAATTGGCCCGCATTATCCGCAAGGATGTACATGCGGTAGTTTTCTCCGCCGTGCCCGCCGATGTAGGCATCGCCATCGACTTGCAAGGGCATATTCCGCTGGATGCGATTGAAGCGCGGTTGGTTCGGATGGGGATACGCGCAGAGCGGACCCACGCGGCAGTCAATCTCGATCCGTGTCGCTACGCCGTGATGCGGCGCGCCATTCGCGAGGTCCAAGTCCGGAAACAAAATGTTGTTGATCCAAAATGTGCTGGCGGCCGCCACTTCAAAATCCGTCACGTCTGTTCCGTAGGTCAGAATGTAATCGCGCGCATAAGCATGGGCGCGATCAAAATAGGTGTACGCCCGGCGTATCAGCGCAAGTTCTTCAGGCCCTTTTACTTCGCGCATGTCCAGCAGCGTTTGGCTGACGTCCACCCATTTAACTTTTGGCAGCACCTTTTTCGCCGTGGCCAGCTCGTCCGCGTAAAGCTTGCCGTCGATCCCGATTTTATTTCCGTGCACGCCTTTGGCCTTGATTCCCTCGAGAAGCATCTGAAACAGGTCCACTGTTTTTCCCTGCACAACCTTTCCTTGTTCCGGAAAGCCGCCTTCGGCGTGTTTGGTGTCGAAATACTCCCAACCGCCGCCAAACCACCAGCCCTTCACCAAGTCGCGATCCAGCGCGGGGTAGAGGTACCAGGGATCCGCATCCTCTTTGTTCATGAAGACGCATTGCGGGCGCTCGGTGTGCGTGTGCCAGTAACCGGTCAAATAAATAATGTTCAGCTGATCGCGGGCCACAAACGCGTGAATATCTTTTTGCGCCAGTTGCTCCTTGAAGCGCGCCACGGTCTGCTTGTTCCACTCGAGAGGCAGCCGGTCATATTTCGCCGGTTCCGGCGGGCCCTCCTCACCGGGCGCCGGGCCCAGCAACAACTTTTCGCTACCGCCAGAGCGGCGGCTCTTCACGATTTCCGCGAGCGATCCACCCGCTCCCTGCGTTTGCATTCCATCAATCTTGTCCATGCGCTTGAAAAGGCCGCCGCCCAACAATGCAAGACTCCCGCCTTTCAAGATATCCCGGCGATTGCGATTCATTTCTCCCCCATTTTGCGATTCATGCTGCACAGGAAGCTAGCACAGGCACACTCGATGCGGCGAGTCGTATTTGATAAAACTATTTTCCTGTAGCGCGGCGGCGTTCAACGGAAGGACGCTTGGTCATTCCCCGGTGAAGTATAAAAGTGGTATGCTCCCGGCAACACTCTCCCGCGCGGGCGGCGATGCCAGCATGAGCGATAGCAGGCATCTCGTCCCCACTTCTCACAGGAGCATGAACAGCATGGCCGAATCGCAAACGAAAAGCATCAAGGTCCTCGCGATTGATGGCGGCGGCATTCGCGGAATCATTCCTGCCGTCATTCTGAGCGAACTCCAAAAGCGCTTAGGCAAGGAATTGTGGCAAGCCTTCGACCTCATCGCCGGAACCTCCACGGGGGGCATCATCGCGCTAGGTATTGGCACAGCCTGCAACAACGGCGGGCCATATTCGCCCGATCAGCTCGTCGGCATGTACGTTCAGAACGGTCCGGCGATCTTCAGGAAAACATGGGTGACGCCCGAGAGAGAGCTCATCCTTCCCAAGTATTCACCCGAGGCTTTGGAAACGACTCTCGAGACATTTTTCAAGGACACCGATTTCCGCTCGGCTCTCACTCCCCTCTTAATCTCAAGTTACGATTTGCAGTCCCAGCTTCCGTTTTTTTTCAAAAGCCACCGCATCGCCGCATCTCCGGAATACAACTGGAAGGTAGTCTCTCTTGCCAGAGCCACCTCCGCCGCACCCACTTTTTTTCCGCCGTATCATCTCATCAAAGGCGCGGAAGACTACGCGCTCGTGGATGGCGGAGTATTCGTCAACAATCCCTCGATGGCCGCTTATGCTGAAGCGCGTTCGCTCTATCCGGATGCATCGGAGGTGGTCGTAGTTTCCGCAGGTACGGGTAACCGCCAGGATTCCATCAAGTTCGCTGCGGCGGAGAAATGGGGTTTGATTGGCTGGGCAAAGGAGATAGTACCCGTCCTCATGGATAGTGTTTCTGAGTCCGTCGACTTCGAACTGAAGACCATGCTGGGAACTAACTACTGCCGGCTGCAAGTGGACGATTTGCAGGAAGCCTCGAGCGAGATGGACGACGTCTCGCCGGAGAATCTCGCCAATCTGCAGGCGGTGGCCAAACGATATGTCTCCTCGAACTCCGGCTATCTGGACGATGTGTGCGCCAAGCTCGAGGAGGGACGCGGAAGCGATATGCCCGGCACGGGCCGCGCGTGAGCATGCCCCCGAGAATAACGCAAAAGAAATCCGCCTTGGATTCTTTCGCCTAGTCTATTTTGGCGAGTGTCCCATTACTTCTTCCCACTCGTGTTTGCCGCGTTCGAGCACCGCTGGCAAATCTTCACGCAGCAAGAAGTGTTCGTGGATTAACTTTGATGCTGCTTCCGCGAATTTGCCCAGGTACTCGTCGCGCGAGGCGTACCGCTCCGCAATGGAGAGCCGCGGGTCGCCGGATTTCTCACGCTCCGCCGCGGTCTTCGCGAGAGGAATGAAAGAACCGTAGAAACTGAGCCGCAAATCGGAAGCACCGATACTCGGATCGCGGAGATTCCATCCGGTATAGGTGGCCAGCGGGACCTGCAGTTCCGGCAAGCTCACACCGCCCAAGTCGTTTCCATCGGCGTCGGATTGCGGAACCAGAACAGGGAACGGCTTTCCAACTTTGGGAGGTTCAAAAGTGACGATACCTTCTTTCCATTGCGGGCCGAAGTCCAGATGGTACGCGAGGCTGGCTTCATGAGGTCTGTTGACGCCTGGAATTTTCGGGAAGTTCCATTTGCTCAATGGGACGAGCGTGGCATCGGCGATTTTAGGATAGGTACTCGGCGGAGGCGGCGTTCCGTCTTTCACCCACTGGTCCATGTCCGTGATCAGAGCGCGCCAGTACCACTGGACGGGATTTGGGTTGTAGCGCTGCTGTGCGTTGGAATCCGGTGAACCGGGATTGTTTTTTTGCGGAGGGAACGGCGCGGAAAAATGCTGCAAGCCGGCGAGCATGTAGACACGAACATTTTCGCCGAACTTCGCGTCGTGTACACCGTCCGGGGAAGTGTGAATCAAAGAGGCGGAGCGGCCCCAATATTCATAAGAAGTATTGGTGAAAAATATTTTCGGCGTGTTGCGCGATTTGTTTGGAGCATCGAACAAGCCGGCGGTTTCTCCGCTCTCGGGGTCGGTTTCCGGCAGATCGGTGAAGGGGAACAAATCCGTCGGAAAGAAAATGCTGGAGAGAGGTTGAGCGTCGCGCGAAGGCTGGGCAAAGCGATGATTGAAGCTGCCGCGGCCCGCGCCGGCGACGTGAGCGATGACTCCGTCCATGATCTGGCGGCCCTGTTCGTCGGCGTTGAAATCCTGGTAGAGAAAATGACGGAGGAAGCGTCCGCTCTGAGAAATTCCGACGGCATAAACGCGATGAACCGGCGCAGTGGATTTTGGATCGTATTTTAGAAAAGAGAGAAAATCGCGGACAGAGGCAAGGCCGAGGCCAGCGACAGCGGGATCTTTCGCTTCGTAAACGACTTCATAAATTTTGCCGGGCTGGAATCCGCCTTCCAGATGAATGTAATGCGGATCGGTTACAAGATGGCCATCGACGGTGTGGGCGAAACTCCAGCGGTTTCGGGGAATCGTTTGCCGCTGGCCTTCCGGCGTTTCGCGGACGGTCAAAATATTGTTCACGCTGCTCGGATCGTCGACGGGGTAGCTTTTTCCGCCTGTTGGCCCTAGGAGAAAATGTCCGAGAGGCATGTCTTCCAGTTTTTGCGCGGGCGTGAAATCCGAACGCACTAGGCCACGAATCGTTTTTCCTGCCGGATCGTGAGCGACGGGAGCAATGAGCCGCAGGCGGTCGCCTTGCTCGGCCAGGTCCGCTTGCCAACCGACCCAGGCGATGGTGTAGCCTTCGCGCATAAGGAAGCCATCGCCGAATTCGGCCTTTGGATCGGAAGAGGTTACGCCGTTCACGATGTGCAGAATTCCTTTTCCGCCGCGGTTGGAGACTTCGAACAAAACCGAGCCGTTCCCTTTGTTCATGTCCTTGGGCTTCAGGAGATAGAGGTCGGCGGAAAATTCGACTTCGCCTTGCGCGTTGCGCGGCGCTTTGTCGAGCTCGACGATCGGGCGGTTGTGTGGATTTGCTGGATCAACGGCAAAATAGACGCGTCCAACAATTTGTTCGTAGGCTCCGGCCAGACCGAAGGGACGGCCATCCTGAATGTCGGTGAGGGAAATAATCTCCACACGTGTGACATGCGCTTGCGCGCCAACCGCGGTTAGCAGAAGTATGACAATTGAAAAAAACCAAACGATACGAGCACGCAGATGACACATAGGGAGCCTCCAGAGAGGCCACAGCTTACATCATTGCTTGCCGAAGCCAACCCCGCTGATACAGATTTTATACATGGGGGTGCGATCGAATTTCAGCTTGACGATGCTGAGTTTGGCGGGATCGAATGGCCTGGAATTGTCAGCCGTGCGAAAGGCGGAAAGCGGCGCGCGGACGGTCTGGAAAATCGTTTCCCAATCCTGGTCGTATCCCTGGTCATCGAGAATCTGTAGTTTCGTAAACTTTTCCTTGAACGGGGGCGGGATGGAGGTGAACTGACTCACGAGGGCGCTGACTGTCACGCCGTCGGTGGTAGCCAGTTCGATGGTGAAGTCCGGCGATTCGCGTTCCTTCTTTTTAGATTCTTCCTTCTTCTTGGCTTCCTCTTTTTTCTTTTCCTTTTCGTCGTGCTTCTGCTTTCCAGGGAGATCCACTTCTTCATCCATGGGAGCGACGGAGAGTTCGAGCGTCGAATGCGAGCTCAAATGCCAGTTCGAAATGGCGGCTGGCGGGAGGGTGATCGAATAGGTTGCGGGAGGAGCATCCTTAGCGCGGTTCCACCCAAGAAAGACGCCGTTGTATCCGCGATCGCCGGAACGCCAGGGGATCTTGCCCTCATTCCAGATCGAAAGATTCTCGCCTTCGATGTGTCCGCCGGGAGCGGTAGTCGTGGTGAGGTCGGCGTCTTCGTCGAACGACGCGAGCGTAGCGTAGCTCGCATCCTGATAGCGATTGATGTAAAGCGTGTCCGGCAGCCAAGCGCGAGCGACGCGCCAGTCTTCGAACAGCGGGAGATATTCGCGATGGTCTTTGAGCGTGGCTTCGAGAAATGCAGAAATATAAGTTTTCGAGATGCGGCGCTGCTCGTCCCCGGGCATTAGCGGCTTGAGATTGAGAAGCCAGCCAAGCGGCTTGCCGGCATCGTCGCGGCCCCAGGAGGTGTTGAACTGGCCGTGATTCGCGCGGTAGGCGTAAATCTCGGCTTTGAACCACGGGCCAGGCTGTGTGTAGCGAACGTGATCCCATTGGCGGCTGCCGTCAAAGGAGGAGACGTCCATGTCGTGGGCGCCTTGCAAAGTGAGATAGTTCACGTCCTCAATCCAGCGAGGCTGTCCGGCGGGTTTGTACTGACCGTCGGCCGGTGCGATGGCGACGACGGCTTTGATGGAAAAGCCGTAGTCGAATTTGATGTTGGCGTCTTCGGGAGCGTACTTCATGCGATTGAAGGCCGCGGCGGTGGCGGCTGCTTCTCCACCGCGCGAATGGCCCATCAACGCGATGCGCGACATGTCAACTTTGCCGTGGAACGGATTGCCTTCGGCTGCGTTCCACTCCTGCCAGAGCTTCAGATGTTCGAGTAACATCCAGCCGCGGGCAGCTTGCTGCTTGGGCGGGTCGTGGAAGAGGCCACTATTCAGAAAATTTTCATCGATCGAAGCGAGGATGATGCCACGACTGGCGAGCAGTTCGCCAAGATAGGCATACCCCTGATCGGAGAAATCCGCCATGTTGTGATTTCCATGAACGATGAGAGCGAGAGGAAACGGTCCGGGCCCATCGGGATACCAAACCCGCGCGTTCAGCGGAAGTTTGTCGACATCGAAGCCCCAGTATTTTTTTCGCGACCAGCGCTTCCAGCCGCCAAAATCCTTGAAGAAGTCCGATGCGTCGACGGTGCGCGTCTTGATTGTGACGATCAAACCATATTCGAGGCGGCGCATGTCATTGCCGACGCCGTAGAAAAGCTTTTGGACGTGGAACGGTCCGGGGGCAGACGGATCCGGCGCGGAGAGCTTCGCGGGCATGGAGCCTGCCGGTGGCTTCCAGGAGATGAGCTCTTCCATCGAGCCTTCGTGAGCGAAAAGCCAGACGAAATAAACATTTCCCATGAGAGCAAGGATGAAGAGCGAGGCGACGACAAATTTTTTGCTTAGCGCAGCCTGTCTTAAGTTGCTCCAGAAAAAGGTGGCGATAGTGGCGCCGAGGATTCCTTCGGTAAGCCCGAGCAGAACCGCCATTGGAACGGCCACCTCAGGCGGTCCCCACAGGGCCATAAGAATCACGCAGGAGCCGAAGATGAAACCGGCGGCAAAGCGCGGCAATGCTCGGGCGATGGTGAGGAGGAATGCGATCAGGAAGGCAACCAACGGAATGAAAAGAGCAGCGAAGACGATGCAGAACGCGAAATCGAATAGATAACCGAATCCAGTGTGGAGATAGAGGCCGCCGATGACGACGCAAGCGGCAGCGGCAGCCAGCGTTCCCCAAACAGCGCCGCGGCGCGCTTCGGGCCCAGGACGGAGGTCTGCCCACTGCTTCAAAAACCAATCGCGGAGCCTGCCCCATCGAGATTTTCTTTCAGGTCGCGGCAAGGCGTCCTGTGGATCCAATGCGCGGTTCGAAGCGATTAATTCGTCCATGGACATGGATTACTCCCGGGATGTGCGGTTAGGAGTTGCGAGCTGACGGAATTGTACATGGAGTTGGGTGGGCGGCGCGGTTGAGGCGCAGCTCAAGCAATAAGACGATGCTGCCATGCCCAGGTCTGGTGATCAGTCAGGAAAAAGTTCGCCTGGGCGGGCGATGCGGATGCGGTGATCCGTGAAAGGCGCGTGCATGCTTGGGATTTCGGCAGGAGGCATGTGGCAGGTGACGCAGGCGATTCCTCCGACGGGGCAGGCTCTGCCCGGGTGGTCGCGCGAAACTTGAGTGCCGCGTGTGACATGACATGCGAGGCATTTCACGTCATAGGAGGCGGCATCACGCACGATCGGTTCATGCGGGTTGTGGCAGGTAACGCACTTGAGGCGCGCATCCCCCTTGCCCCAGCACCGGCTTCGTTCGAGGCGATAGGGCTGGAAACGCACATTGCGTACACCGGTGGTCCCGGCGTCTAGAACGTCTCCCCAAGTGCGATGGCACGCGCCGCAGAAATCCACGGAAGCGATCGGACCAAGCGCGGCGGGATTGAAGATTGCACGCCGGCCCTGATCAATTTTTCCAGACTTTATCGCGGCGACGTGCTTGGAGCCAGGGCCATGACACGCCTCGCACGTAACTCCGGGCGTGGAATGATAAGGATCGAAGCGATTGCTGGTAGTTGAGGAAGTGGTATGGCAGCCGAAGCAATGCGAGGTCTCGTCAAAGGGCATGCGACGGCCGAGAGCGGCTTCGAGATTGGCGGGCATGCCTTCAGGATGGCCTGTAGCGATGTCGAGGCTTTGCAAAGCGTTGTAAAAACTCAGGCGAGTATCATAGATCGCGCCGTTGCGCTCGAAGAGATAGGCTTGGCCCTTGTGGTTGAAACCGAACGCCCAGAGCAGAGACTCGGTGATGGAATTCGTTTCGTCCGCAACGGAGAAATTCCATTTATCACCCTCCTTGAAGATTTTGTACCGGTAGGGGCCCGATTGAGAGGTCAAGGCCTGAAATTGTTGAAGGATTGAGGAATCTTGCGCGAGCATCGAAGCGTGCGCCATGGGCGTGGCAGCCCAGGCTGCGGCTTCGTTCGAATGACACTTTGCGCAGAGGGCCTCGCCGACGAAGTCTTCTTTTCGTGCCGTTCCTTTTGTTGGCCACCAGCCTGGGGACAAAACGCGATTTTCGGTGGTCATGGGGAATTCCATCGCGGAGGAATCGGTCTTCGGCGTTTGAGAGAAAGCGGCGAAGACTGCGGCCAGGACGGCAACACAGAAGAACAGAAAAGTCTGAACCCAGAGTACGCGCATCGGGATGTGAACCTTCAACTGGGAGTTAAAGACCAGGAATCGGCGCTCATCTTTTCATTAATCGTGCGACATACCGGCCATTTTGTGGGCCGCAGCCTTTCGCCGGAGGGCGGCCATGACCGAGTCATCCGTGGGAACGAAATAGCCGACTACGATGCCCATGGCGCCGTCACGTAGGGATTTTCCCGTGGTGTTGTCGTAGGTTGCAGAGATTTTGAGGACGTCGCCAGAGGCAAATTTGTAGCCGCCCCGGTCAAGGAACAAAACCGTGGGCATGCTGAGAAGTTCGCCGTGGTCGTCGACTCTGGCGTCAAGGGTTGCGACGGTCTCCTTGCGAGTAGCGTCTTCGAGGACGAGTTGTTTGGCGTAGTCGTGCATGTGGCCGCCGACACCGAGGAGCACACCATTATATTTGACGGTGACGGTTCCCACTTTTTCGCTATTGCCGGCGGGCAAATCATAGCCGGAGTTTCCGCAAGATTTCACATCCATCCAAGCGGGATAGACGCTTTTGAGTTTTGCGCCGCCGTCGGCTTGTTGATAAGGAATGGAAACTTCGAGATAGACGTTTTTGTACGAAGTGTTCGTGGGGTTATGGATCATGGTCTCGACGCGGATTTTGTCGCCCATCTTAGCGCGATAGCCGTAGCCGGGAACCTCGGCCCAATTGGTGAGCTCGCCACCGGCGCCGAAAATGTGTTCCTCTTTGTTGGGGCAGAGAAAATCGGCGCGGTTTTCGTTCCAGAAGGCGGAGTGATGAAGCACGCGGCCGGGCACAACGTTGCTGTTGGCGTCGACGAGCTTTGGCGAGTAGGCGAGAATCCAGCCATCGATGGGAATTTGCCAGATCAGATCCGGAGGCTGAGGCATTTTCATATGACTGGTGTGCGCAGGCAAATTCATCGGGCCGATGCGTACGGTAATTGTGTGGCCATCGATCTTCTGCTCCAGCTTCACGCCTTTGGCCACCGCGTGGTGCATGCCGCCCTGCATGAAGCCGCCATGTTGCATGTGCTCCATGTCGTGAGGAGCATCAGCGGGCTTGTCCTGAGCAAGAAGTACACTGGCGGCCAGAAGACTCGCCAGGGAG
>JBGPLB010000121.1:0-14941 GCA_041486245.1 Candidatus Acidiferrum sp. | reverse complement strand
CGATCTCGGCGGCATTGACGGTCTTCTCCATCTGACCGACCTAAGCTGGGGCCGCGTCAAGCATCCCTCTGACGTGGTAAAGCCGGAGCAAGAACTCGACGTCATCATCCTGAAGTTCGACAAGGAAAAGCAGCGCGTCTCGCTCGGCCTTAAGCAACTCAGCCCCGATCCCTGGGTCAATGCTTCGGAAAAGTATCCTGCAGGCGGCAAAGTACGAGGCAAAATCGTGGGCGTCGTCGACTACGGCGTCTTCGTCGAGCTCGAACAAGGCATCGAAGGACTCGTCCATGTTACCGAGTTGAGCTGGTCGAAAAAAGTTCAGCATCCTTCGAAACTTTTTAAAGTCGGAGAAGAAGTCGACGTCGTCGTCCTGGACATCAAGCCCAGCGACCGCCGCGTCTCTCTCGGCATCAAGCAAGCGCTTCCCGATCCCTGGCTTCTTGTCGCGGAAAAATATCCGGTGGGCACCATCGTCACCGGCAAAGTCCGCAACATCGCGGAGTTCGGCGCTTTCGTTGAAATCGAAGAAGGCTTTGACGGACTCGTCCACGTCGGCGACGTTAGCTGGACGGAGCGCATCAAGAATCCTCACGAAGTATTCAAAAAGGGCGAACCGGTCACGGCCAAGGTTCTGAAGATCGATCCGGATAATCGCCGTGTCTCGCTCGGCATCAAGCAGGTGAACGACATCTGGGGCGAGTGGTTCAAGCAGCACAAGGTCGGCCAGATTGTGAAGGGCAAGGTCTCGCGCATCGCTACATTCGGCGCGTTCGTCGAGCTGGGCGATAACATCGAAGCTCTCTGCCACAACACCGAGATCGAGGAGCGCAAGCGCCGCGACGATGGCCACTCCCCCATGCACCGCACCAGCACCGGGCCGCTGAAGAGCGCCGGGCCGCTCGAGCCGGGCAAAGAGTACGATTTCAAGATCATCAAGATCAGCCCGGAGACGCGCCGCATCGGTTTGAGCTATCGCGCCGCCGCCAAGCAGATCGAGCGCAAGGAGATCGAGCAATATCGCTCCACCTCGAAGACCTCATCGACGGCGACGATTGGCGACGCGCTCAAGTCCAAATTGTCGGCCCGGTAAGTTCAGTAGAGGAGAGGCGACAGACCTTTTTTTGCAACAATCCGGGCTGCACGTCTCAGCGGGCCCGGCGGCAAGGCAGTACGGCAACACAATTTCATTTACCTGCGGGTCAATTTAATGATAGGAAGAAGGGCAACGGGGTGCGTTACGCCCTTCTAAGCCGTTTCGCACCAAGAACCTGCGGCCGCTAAGATTCTGGCTCTGCAACGAGGCAAAGGCACGATGACCAAGCCACTCACACTGACGAAGGCCGACCTCATCCAGGAGGTCGAACGCATCACGGAGCTCAAGCGGTCCGACTCCGAGACCATCGTCGAAACGATCTTCGACAGCATCATCGAATCTCTCCAGAAGGGCGACAAAATCGAAATTCGCGGGTTCGGCAGCTTCCGCACGCGCCAGCGCCGCGGCCGCGTCGGCCGCAACCCCAAAACGGGTGCGAAAGTCGAAGTGCCGCCAAAAAAGATTCCTTTCTTTAAGCCCAGCAAAGAGCTCAAGGATTTCGTGAACAACTCGGAAGCAGCCGCATCGGCGGGAGCAACACCCGCAGGCGCGCCCGCTTCCGGCGACGCGAAACATCCTTAGCCCACTCGGCTCCTCCAAAAAATTGGTTTCCCTCAGCGCGCGCCCATCTTGCCCTCGCGACGAAGCGCGTGCGACGCGCGAAGCGTTTTGCGTTATGCTGTGCGCGCAACTTTTGCTCTTGAGGATGCCTCGCGATGGACTATCTCTGGACCCCGTGGCGCTACCAGTACATGGCGGAGGTCAACTCCGGAAAGCAGCCCGAGTGCATTTTTTGCGATGCCGCCGCGCTCCACAAGGACTCCGAAACGCTCATCGCCTATCGCGGTGCGAAGACCTTTGTCATCCTCAACCGTTTTCCATACACCTCCGGCCACGTCATGATCGTCCCTTACGCGCACGTCGCGGAATTGAACCTGTGCGATGCCGATGCTCTCGGCGAAATGATGCATCTCGCGCAGCGCGTCGAAAAAGCCTTCCAGGCAAATTACAAACCCGACGGCATGAATCTCGGCATGAACCTCGGCCGCGCGGCGGGTGCCGGTCTCGCGGGCCATTTGCATCTTCACGTGCTGCCGCGCTGGTTTGGCGATTCCAACTTCATGACCGTAACCGGCGAAACCCGCGTCCATCCCGAAGATCTTCACGTCACCTACGACCGCCTCCGCAAAGCCCTCGCCGCCCAGCCATAGCCCGTAGGGGCACGGCATGCCGTGCCCGTCTTCGTCCGGCGCCATCCCCAACCCACACTGTCATTCCGAGCGAAGCGAGGAATCCGCTTTTCTCTTCTCCGTGCCCTCTGTGTCCTCCGCGCCCTCTGTGTAAATCTTTTTCTTCATCTGCGCTAAACTACTCCCACCCATGAATCTCGATCTCACCGAAGAACAATCTCTTCTCCAAAAAACCGTTCGCGAATTCGCCGAATCCGAAGTCCGCCCTCTCGCCAAGGAACTGGATGAAACGGGCCATTTTCCCCGCGCTACTTTTCAGAAAGCCGCGGAGCTCGGCCTCACAGGCATTGCTCTTCCCGAAGCGCAAGGTGGCGCCGGGTTCGATCACGTCGCTTACACCATTGTGATCGAGGAGATTTCCCGCTGCTGCGCTTCCACCGGCGTGATTCTCTCCGTCCAGAATTCCCTCTACTGCGATCCCATTCACCGCTACGGCACCGACGACCAAAAAAAGAAGTTCCTTCTGCCTTACGCGCGCGGCGAAAAAATCGGCTGTTACGCGCTCACCGAGCCGCAAGCCGGCTCGAACGCCGCCGCGCTCCAAACCAAAGCTGTCCTTCGTGGCGAAAAGTACCTCATCAACGGCACAAAAGCATGGATCACCAATGGCGGCGCTGCCGATGCCGCCATCGTTTACGTCAACACGCATCCGGAAAAAGGCGAAAAAGGCATCACCGCCCTGGTCGTCGAAAAGGGCACGCCGGGCTTCAAAACCGGCAAGGAAGAAAAAAAACTCGGCATCAGCGCCACGGCCTGCTGCGAACTGGTTTTCACCGACTGCGAAGTTCCTGCCGCCAACCGCATCGGCAACGAAGGTGAAGGCTACAGAGTCGCTCTCTCCACGCTCGATGGCGGCCGCATCGGCATCGCCGCGCAGGCCATCGGAATCGCTCAGGGCGCGTTTGAAGCCGCGCTGAAATATTCCAAAGAGCGTCTCGCGTTCGGCCATCCCATCTCAGAATTCCAAGCCATTCAATTCATGCTCGCGGATATGGCCACGGAAATCGACGCCGCGCGCCTCCTGGTTCGCAAAGCCGCCTGGAAGCAAGACACTGGCGCGCGCTTCACCATGGACGCCGCCATCGCCAAACTTTTCGCCAGCGAAATGGCCACCCGCGTCACCCACAAAGCCATCCAAATCCACGGCGGCAACGGCTACTCCCGCGAATACCCCGTCGAGCGCAACTACCGCGACGCCCGCATCACCGAAATCTACGAAGGCACCAGCGAAATCCAGCGCCTCGTCATCTCCTCCTGGGTCCTTCGCTCTTAGCGAGGCCTCTCCAACATTTCAATATGTCGCCTTTGCTGCTAGCTTATGCGCTTAGCCTCACGAGCAGTTTTGTCGTAAATCCCTTCTCGTGTTTACTCTTGCCGTTCGACAACAATGGATTCACAATCCGACAGTAGCCGACACATGTAGAGTCAATCCGATTGTCCGGGCATGCCTAGAATCCGCCGCTCAACGCAACCCTGGAGATACTTAAATTGACACTGATTCTCGTTGCGGCCTCTCCGTCTGGGATCCACTTGTCGTCAGACTATCGCCTGACGGGTGGGAAGCAAGCCATACCCGACGATGCCAGCGCAAAGGAATTAACTCTGCGCAGCGAAGCACTGTACTTACACATTTGTTTCACCGGGCTCGCGTCCGGAGGCGGCAGAAAGACTATTGATTGGATTGCAAAAATACTTTCAGAGAACGCAAAGTCCCCAAACATAGATTCGGTTGCGAATAGGATACGCACTAAGGCCACACTGGCGATTAGAGGTGTAAAACCAGAGGACAGAATGCTTACAGTCCTACTCGCTTGTGCCGAACCTCCGAAAAAGCTCCGTTTGGTCCTCATCTCAAATACGGACAGCTTTGACGGCCCTCGTCGTGCCACACCTGGTGACAAGTTCGAGGTTTCATCCCATGTTGTGAAGCGGTCTTTTGTTCGATCATTCGGATGCGACAAAGCAATACGAAGATCGGACAGAAGGCTGTTGGTAAGAATGCTTCGGAGGGATGCATTGGCAAAGCAGATTCGCGACCAAATCACATCACTCAACGAGCAGGCCGCCAAGAATCCGAAGTCTGAAAACCTCATCAGCGAAACGTGCAGGGTCACCTCCATTTTTCGCGACGGAGCTACTGCATCTGAAGATTTAAAGCTGACGCCTGGCATCCCTACAGCATTCTTCGGAGGGCTCAATATCTCGGACTTTGTAGCTACCCATTTTGAAGCCGTGAGCGGCAAGCGCATCGGCCTAAGGCAATCCGCCGGCGCGGTTTGGAGGCAACCACCCGGTAAGCTCAGCCCATATAAGCGCCCCGCAGGCAGCAAAGTTGGGCGCAACGATCCGTGTCCCTGCGGTTCAAACAAAAAGTACAAGAGGTGCCACGGAACTTCAACTTAGCTCAGAAGTTAAGAAACAGCCCAGCAGTTGAATGAGACGATGCGTTTTGGAACCCAAGACACTTAATTGTGCCAAGCGCCGGCTCTCCGAAATCGGCCCCACGTTTTCAACCCGTTAAAGAGCCGCTTGCGCGGGGATTAGCGTCGCCCTACAGAGAAATCTTCAAATGTGAGTCTTGTGGGCGGGTGGCGCAGAGACTACGTGCGGGCTCTGTGCAGTTGGTTTTGACTTTTGGGGGTGCCGCATCCTTCGATGTCAAGGGTGCGGGTTTTGATTTTGCCTTTTCGTGATTCCGCCAGTTTCCCGCTGCTCGCTACTCACTATTCCCTACTCACTGTCTTTTCCCGTCTCACCAAACTCGCAAATTCCCGCCAACTCCTTCTAGCCGCTCCACTTCCGCGTCTCACGTTCGAATGATAAAACTACGGTACTGTACCTTGATAGTAATCTACATCCATGCTATCATTCCCCATGTTTGCCTCGCCAGAGTCCCGCAAAGCGTTCACCACGCTCAGTATCTCTTCCTCCTTTACTTCCCTCACCTCCTCAACTTCCCGTTCCTCCGTGCACGCACAGCAAACACCGCATCTCCGTTCCTCTCATCGAAAACCTGCACCAACTCGGCACACCCGACACGCTGGTCCGCCCGCAACTCCTTCCTTCTCATACGCTTCCGCACTCTTTCCGTCACATAAGGGGTGTGCCCCGTGCGACTCAACTAAAAATCCACTGCTCTTTCCTTCCGCTTTCCTAACTCCTCTAAATGCAACACTTACGAACCCGCCCACAACTATTGCATCCAAACGACTTGCAAGAACACTAAATCCCGTAGAT
Source organism: Candidatus Acidiferrum sp. (assembly GCA_041486245.1). Taxonomy (GTDB): domain Bacteria; phylum Acidobacteriota; class Terriglobia; order Acidiferrales; family UBA7541; genus Acidiferrum. The sequence goes on along the minus strand of JBGPLB010000121.1, from coordinate 9,361 downwards.
GCAACACTTACAAAAGGCCCAGTGGAGGGCCTCCAGCCTTCAAAGGTTCCTCCTCGCTGCCTTCTTGCTGTCGGCTGTGAGCTGTCAGCTGTGGGCTTCCCCGTTCCGTTATATCCTGTCCTCGTGCTCGAACTCGACTGCGGCCAGGACTTCGATCCCGCGCGCGACGTAGGCTTCTTCGCCGCTCTTCCCCCTCGCCCCGCCGTTTGCCTCATCGAATCGCGCGCCGAAAACGCCGAACCATTTCTGATTCGTACGCAGGATTTGCGCCGCCGTTTGCAGCGCCTTCTCGGACCTGCAGACCCATCGAGCAAACGCCTGAACCTTCGCGAACTCGCGCGTGGCATTCGCTACCGCCTGACCGGCTCGGCGCTCGAACAAATCCTCACCTACTATCAGCACGCCAAGCATCTTTTCCCGAACCGCTATCGCAAACTCACGCGTCTGCGTCCTCCCGCCGTCCTGAAAATCAGCCTGCGCAACGCCTACCCGCGCTGCTACGTCACGCGCCGCATCGCCGTTGACGAAACCGGCGCGCCCACCGCAGGCGCTTACTACGGTCCCTTTCCTTCCCGAAAATCCGCGCTCGCCTTTTCCGTACAAGCCCTCGACTTGTTCAAAGTCCGCCGCTGCCAGATCAAGATTCGCCGCGATCCAACTTTCCCCGGCTGCATCTATTCCGAAATGAAAATGTGCCTCGCGCCGTGCTTTGCCGGATGCACCAAAGAGGAATACGACGGCGAGGTTCAACGGCTGGTGCAGTTCCTCGACACCAATGGCAACTCGCTCCGCACGGCCGTCGAAGCCGACCGCGAACGCGCCAGCACCGAGCTAGATTTCGAGCGCGCCGCGCAACTCCACAAGCGCCTCGAAAAACTCGATGACGCGCTGCGTTTCCGCCCCGAGCTGGCCCGGCGCATCGATGATCTCAACGCCGTAATTCTCCAGCGCTCCGCCGAAGAGCAATCCATCGGAGTTTTCGCGGTCCATGGCGGACGGCTCGCCGAGCCATTTTTCCTGCGCTTCGCTGAAATCGCCAGCCAGCCGCGCTCCGCGGAACACATCTTCAAGGATTATCTCGACGGAAGCGCCGCAGCCGCACAAAACGCGAAGACATCGCCGGCGTCATCTGTGGCAGCCGCCCGCGACGAGCTTGGCGAGCATCTCGCCCTCATCTCCCGCTGGTATTACAGCAATCCTCGTGACGGCGAGATTTTCTTTCGCGAAAAAGACTGGCCCTACCGTAAGATTCTTCGAGCCTGTTCGCGGCTCCTCTCTCCGAAGACCAGCGAACCCGGCGCGACCGGCAATCCACCGCCGCCGTAAGGCCGTTGACTTTGTAGGGGCACGGCATGCCGTGCCCTCTTGGGGTTGCTGCAACACAAAGGACACCATGACCAAATCCGCCACACTCGAAGGAACAAAGCGCTACGCCAACCGATTTGCCGGACGCGCCGCCGATGGCCACTTTCGCGAAGCCCACGGGCTGGTGATGTCGTCGCTCGGAATCGGCACCTATCTCGGCCAACCCGATCCGAAGGTCGATGCGAGTTACACCGCGGCGACCGTGGCCGCCGCCGAAGAGGGCATCAATTTCATCGACACAGCCATCAACTACCGTTTCCAGCGCAGCGAGCGCAACATCGGCGCAGCCATCAAACAACTCGCGACGAAGGGATTTTCCCGCGACGAATTAGTGGTCTGCACCAAAGGCGGCTACCTGACTCCAGACGGCTCCATGCCCGAGGAACCCACCGAATATTTTCTCCGCGAATACATCCAGCCCGGGATCTTCACGCCGAAAGACCTCGTCGCGGGCACTCACTGCATGACGCCGCGCTTTCTCGAGAATCAGCTCGGCCGCAGCCTCCGTAACCTGGAGATCGATTGCGTCGACGTCTATTACCTGCACAATCCGGAAACGCAGCTCAGTGAAGTCTCCCCCCCGGATTTTCTCGAGCGCGTGCGCGATGCCTTCATCTATCTCGAGTCCGCCGCCGACGCCGGCAAAATTCAGTTCTACGGCATGGCCACGTGGAATGGTTTTCGCCAGGAAGCCAAGGCGCGCGATGCCATGCAGCTTGCCGAATTTGCGCAAATCGCCGCGGACATTGCCGGCGAGAAGCACCGCTTCCGCTTCGTGCAGCTTCCCTTCAACATGGGAATGACGGAAGCCTTGACTCTCGGCAATCAATCCATCGGAGGGAAGGACCGCACCGTCATGGAAACCGCCAGCGAATTGGGTATTACCCTGGTCGCAAGTGCGTCGCTTCTGCAGGGCCAGGTTGCGCGCAATTTACCGGCTTTTGTCGCCCAGGCTCTGGGCCTCGATAACGATGCGGAACGCGCATTGCAATTTGTAAGGTCGTCGCCGGGAATCACCACGGCCTTGGTTGGCATGTCGCGTGTGGAGCATGTCCACGCAAACGCCAAGCTCGTAAGTGTGGCGCCGGCTACGGTGGATCAGTTCACTCAGCTCTTCACGCGTGGCGAGGGGGCTTGAATGAGCTACGATGAACCGTCATTCCGAGCGGAGCAGGCCGACGCTTTTTCTTTCGCGTTCGCTCCTGCGAACGTGTCGGCCTGCGAAGCGAGGAACTCTGCGCCATCGAGCGCTGTTTGCTCGATGAATCTCTCTTTGATTTCAACTTCGTTTTTCCGGATCCGAAATCCTCTCGCTCATCCAGTTCGTGATCGCCGCATTGACTTGATCCAGCTTTCCTACAAAAAAGTGATCGGCATCTTCGACAACGACCAGCTTGTTTTCGCCGGGCAACGAGGAAACCAAACTTTTCAATTTGTCTACCGCACCATAAATATCATTAGCGCCGTGTATGAAGAGCTTCGGCTTTTCGCACCGCATCAAATAAGAAAAGTCGGCGTTGTTCACTGGCGCTCCGAGGCCCATCAGCGAAGTAACTCGGGTGTCCTCGCATCCGGCTTGAAGTCCAACCCAGCATCCGAAACTAAATCCCGCAACGAGGAGCGGAATGTTTGGGAATTCCGAAGCGAGAAAATCCAGCGCCGCGCGAACATCTCCGACTTCGCCTTGCCCGCGATCGTGCTTCCCCTCGCTCATTCCGGCGCCGCGAAAATTGAAACGCAAAACCGCAAGCCCAAGTGCATCGAGCGATTTGGCGGCTTGATAGACTACCTTGTTGTGCATCGTGCCGCCGAAAAGCGGATGCGGGTGGCAAACAACTGCAGCCAGCGGTGGCGTACCCGCGCTTGGACTCCACAAAATGGCTTCCAAGCGCCCGGCGGGCCCGGTCAGAAAGAGATGGCGAGATTCGTGCGTTGCGCCCATGGATGCCGTCAAGGAATTGCGAGTGTACCGCAACCCAATGGAAAGACCGAATTCTTCAGCCTGAATCCGGAGCAAGTCTTTACTCGATTAAACTTATCCGAGCGGAAATGTTCGCCCTCTTGGCATGTTTCAAAATGGGCGTGGCTCCCCCAGAGAGTGCTCCGTTGAGGCTCAGCAAAATTCGCACGAGTAACAGTACTACTCGGCTTGCTACGCGCATGAAAGTGGACGGAGGAGTCCCAAACCCTCGTACTAGGACATAATTTCCTGACTTTCGCGTTGCAGTTTACCGGTGCCGATGTTAGCTTTCCTTCAAATTCCAGCCCCAGTGGGAGGAGCGATGAGCGACGGAGCCGACCGCCGCGAAGCACGGCGTTTCAATATGACGCTGCCGCTGCGCGTGATTCCACATGGGCCTCACGGTCACGAACTCGCGGCGCAAACGCGAGACGTCAGCTACCGCGGACTCTATTTCCTGGCGGAGACTAATTTCCCTATCGGCAGCGAAATCGAATTCGTCATCACTCTGCCCGAGCATGTGACGCAATCGAATGACGTAAACATCCGCTGCCAGGGCCAAATTGTGCGTGTCGAGCCCACCTCCAACGGGCGCCTGGGTATCGCCGCGAAGATCGACCGTTACGAATTCATGCCCGCCGCCGCTAACGCTGCATAAGTTTGTTCGGTTTTTCGTCCAATTGAGGCCTTCGCACTCGTTCAGAAAATCTGCTCGGAACGATTTCCGACACTTCGTTCAGAATGATTGGTGACGCTCGCTTGCCGCCGCGCACGGCGAGTACAATGGCTGGGGCCGTCCTTCCCGCATCTGAGCGGGAGCGGCTTGTTTCCACACGAGGGAATCATGTATCACTACGACGCGAGCATTGCGCTCGAGGAATTGCAAGAGGACGCGCTTCTGCCGCATCCCGTCAAGTTGCGCGACATGATCCTGCGCACGCAGCTAGGCCCTGAAGAAGCCAAAGCGCTGAACCACGAATTCCAGGATTATTTGACGCGTTTCGGCGAGCTGCAAACCGTGGCACGCGGGATCCTCGAAAGAATCGCCGCAGGGCGCCGCAAGTCTTCGTGATGAAAACCGCCGAGGCCGGAGCACACAGCGGATGAAATCGAAGCCGCGTGTCCTCTTGTTGTCCGCATCTTCCGGCGCGGGACACGTGCGGGCCTCGCAGGCTCTCGAAAAGGCGTTCGCCGCCCGCGGCGACTGCGCCGTTGAACATATCGACGCGATCCAGCACGTCAGCAAACTTTTCCAGCGCGCCTACGACAAGGCCTACATTTCCATGGTGCGGCGCGCGCCGGAATTGATGGGCGTGTTCTACGCACGCACGGACCAGCCGTGGCAACATTCTCGGCGGCGACTGGCTTTGGACCGGCTAAACACTGCTCCGATGATCCGTCTGCTCAAGCGTGTGCAACCGGATCTCTGCGTGGCCACCCATTTCTTGCCTGCGGAGATCATCGCCTGGCTGATTGCGAAACGAAAACTGCATGCACACAACGCGATCGTGGTAACGGATTACGACGTGCATGCCATGTGGCTCTGCCGCACGGTGGACCGTTATTATGTGGCCATCGACGAAGCCGCTGAGTATCTTGCACGCATCGGAGTCCCGCGCGAGAAATTGCGTGTCAGCGGGATTCCGATCGATCCGCTCTTCGCCAACCCAATGGATCGCGTCGAAACACGACGCACGCTGAACCTTGATCCGACGGCCACGATGATTTTGGTTTCCGCAGGAGGCTACGGCATCGGGCCGGTCGAGCAACTTGTGAAAGATTTGCTGGCGTTGGAGCGGCCCTGGCAAATTATCGCCATCGCGGGCAAAGCCGAAAAAGTTCGCAAGCGCCTGGAAGAAATTTCGCGCAGCGCCGGGAAAATTCCCAGCGGCGCGCCTCGTCTCGTCCCGGTAGGATTCACAACGGAAATGGATAAGTACATGGCGGCCGCCGATCTACTCGTGGGAAAGGCCGGAGGTCTCACCACCTCGGAAGCGCTCACTCGCGCTCTGCCGATGGCGCTGATCGAGCCCATCCCTGGACAGGAAGAACGAAACGCCGATCATTTGCTGGAAGCCGGGGCAGCGATTCGATGCAACAATCTGCCCGCGGCGGCCTGGAAAATCGCGGCGTTGCTGGACGATCCGGCGCGGCTCGCAAGAATGCGCGAGGCTGCTCGCGGCATGGCCAAGCCCAATGCCGCAGCAATCATCGCGGAAGACGCCTTGAGGCTGGTAGACTGACGTAGCCATAAAGCAACGTAAGTATCGTCTTTCGCTTCCTAAGGGTTGCTGAACACGAGTCCCCATGCGACGCAACACACTGATGATCGATGCGGATGACACGTTGTGGGAGAACAACGTGTTTTTCGAGAAGCTGATCGAGGATTTCATCACCCTCGTCGAACCTTGTGGTTACACGCGCGCTTACATCCGTCATATTTTGAATGAAACAGAGCGGAAAAATATCCGGCAGTACGGATATGGAGTGCGGAGTTTTGGGAGGTCGCTGGAGGAAACGTATCTAAAGCTCGCGGACCAAATGGTTCGCCGGGAAACTTTGGCGCAGATTCATGGCCGCGTCATGGAACTGGAACGCACGCCGCCGAAAATTCTCGATGGCGTGCCGGAGACGCTGGCCTATCTGACCGAGCGGCATCGCCTGATTTTATTCACGAAAGGCGAGCCCGCCGAACAAGCGGCAAAAGTCGAGCGTTCGGGACTGCAGGGCTTTTTCGAATTCATCGAGATCGTCAGCGAAAAAGATACGGAGACTTACGGCAGCCTGGTCCGCAAACACAAAATCGTTAAATCACAAGGGTGGATGATCGGCAACAGCCCGCGCAGCGATATCAACCCCGCCATGAAAATCGGACTCAACGCCGTGTACATCCCGCACCAGCACACCTGGCAACTCGAGCATGAACCTGTAATGGCAGGCGCAGGAAAACTCGTCATCGTCCCGGCATTTCGCGAGCTGCGCGGCCACTTTTAGCCCGATGCTGCCACTTGCCTGGCGTACCGCACGCGGGCTTTAGGCTTGGCATGAATTCCAATTTGGATGTTGAAGCCAGTGAGCCTTGCGCGAGTCTACTCATATCTGACCCACGCAAAGGAGACTCTCATGGCCACACCCGGCACTTCCCTTCGCACCGACTGGCGGCAGGAATGGTTTGAGTTTGAAGACGCCACGTACTTGAATCTCGCGGGGCAGTCGCCGATGCCAAAGGTTACGCTGCGGGCCTTGCAGGCAGCGCAGGAGTGGAAGAAGTTTCCGCATCACAAGCCGGACTCGACTTTTTTTGAAGTACCGAACCGCATTCGCGCGTCGATTGCAAAATTGATCGGCGGGAAGCCGGAAGAGATTGCGATTACGACGGGTGCAAGCACGGGGATGGCGGCGGTCGCTTATGGGTTGGCGTGGAAGCCGGGCGACGAAGTGATTACCGCGAAGGGCGAATTTCCATTGGAGTATACGACATGGAAGCCAATGGAAGAACGCGCGGGCGTGAAGCTGAAAATCGTGGCGCCGCGCGAGCGATTCATCACCGCGGATGATTTGATTGCAGCGATGACTCCCAGGACTCGACTGGTATCGGTGAGCCTGGTGCGATTCGATGATGGCTCACTGCTGGATGCGGCGCGAGTGGCCGCAACGTGCCACGCGCAAGGGGTTTTGCTGCTGCTGGATGCGAGCCAGGCTTGTGGCTCGATTCCAATGGATGTTGAAAAATTGGGCGCGGATTTTGTCGTGAGCGCGGGATACAAGGGGCTGCTGGGCCCGTTTGGCACCGGATTTTTGTGGGCCAAGAGCGAACACATCGCAAACATGCGGCCGGGGCCGTTCTACTGGATGGCGGTAGAGGGCTCGGACAATTTTGCTTCGCTCAATTTCGACAACCCGAAACCAGCGCCAGCTGCAAAACGCTGGGACACCGCGGAGCCGGCCAGCTATTTCAATTTCAACCTCGTAGCCATGGACGTTTCTGCGGATTTTGTCGTGCGCGTGGGACCGGGAACGGTGGCGGAGCACAATCGCGGGTTGATCGAATTGATGTTCGAGCGATTGCCGAAAGATCGCTGCATTCCGGCGAGCCCTTTGGACGCGGCGCGACGCGGCGCGTACGGGTGTTTCGCGGCGCGGACACCGGAGAAGACGGCGGAGCTCTATCAGAAATTGCGTAAGGAAAATATTATCGTGAGCCTGCGCGAAGGAAATATTCGCGTGTCACCGCATCTCTACAACACGGAGCGGGATATCGACCGGCTGATTTCGGTAATCACCGCATGACCGGCAATCAAGATTGGCCGCGAGTGGCCGTTGTTGGAGCGGGCGCGGTCGGCGGTTATTTCGGCGGAATGCTGGCGCGTGCAGGCGCTCCGGTGATGATGATCGGCCGCGCTGCGTTTGTTGAAGCGGTAAAAAGGAACGGGCTTTTTCTCGATACACTGCAATTCAAAGAGAGCGTACGCGTCGCGGCTTCGACCGAGTTGGAGGATGTTCGCGGCGCGGAGGCCGTTCTTTTTTGCGTGAAGACCACGGACAACGCCGCGACGGCGAAGTCACTCGCGTCCCTGCTCCCTGCAGGGGCGCTGGTCGTAAGCATGCAGAACGGAGTGGATAACGCCGAGCAGATTCGGGCCGCTTCGGGCATCGAGGCGCTGTCGGCGGTGGTTTACGTTGCGGCGTCCGTTCCAGAGCCTGGACGTGTGAAGCACGCTGGCCGGGGCGATCTCGTTGTAGGCCCGCGCAATCAGCGAACGGAGCAATTTGCTGCGCTGTTTGAACGCGCCGGCGTTGCTTGCCGCATTTCTGACAATATTGCCGGCGAGCTTTGGACCAAACTTACGTGGAACTGCGCGCTGAATGCGATCTCGGCGCTTGGCCGCGCGAAATACGGACAAATCGCCGCAAGCCCGGATGCGCGCAAGGTCGTTGAGACCGCCGTATATGAAGTGCTCGCTGTGGCGAAGGCTGCGGGGGTGCATCCACCTGGATTTGAGGATCCCCAAGTGGCGCTTGCCGGCGCTTTCAAAATTGCCACGCAGATGGCGGAGGCGCTCTCTTCGACGGCGCAGGATATGAAGCGCGGCAAGCGCACGGAGATCGATTCGCTGAACGGTTACATTTCACGGCGTGGCGCGGAGCTTGGCGTGCCGGCGCCGGTGAACCACGCACTCTATTCGCTCGTGAAACTCGCAGAAGCTGGGGCCGCCTCTTCGGCTTCCAAGTCCTCCTAGTCTCGATTGGCAGAGAAAACGGCTGGCGCGGCTGAGCCACGAGTTCTACTCCTGGCCCTGCGCCACCTCGCGCAGGCGCACGGCATCGCCAAAGTCGCAAAGGCCGCCGGGATAGAACGAGAAAGCCTGTATCGGGCACTATCAGCGAAGGGCAACCCTCGGCTATCTACGTTGGTCGCCGTCACCAAGGTGATCGGATTGCGATTGACTGTGGAAGCCAATCCCTAAATTTGGCGGCAGAGATTGAGGCGGAGGAAGGTCAGCGGTTGTCGGGGATGCGGAAGGGGACGTGGACGATGGCTTCAAGCTCGACGGGGACGCCGCCCTTCGTGGCGGGGCGGAACTTCCACTGAGCGAAAGCGTTTTTGGCGTTGGCGTCGAGTTGCGGATCAATGCCGTGGACGAGTTGAATGCTGTCGACAGAGCCATCGGCGCGAATGATAGCGTAGAGAATGACTTCGCCTTCCACATTTTGGTCGATTAGTTCGGGCGGGTACTTGGGATCGACCTTTCGGACAGGGGCGAGACCTTCCAATTCTGAAGCAGTCATAGCGGGCCCCTGAGCCCCGGAATTAAGCTCCGAAAAACGAAGGATCCAACTTCCGCTGGCACTGGTGAGATTGGCCATGTTCACGTTGAGGGTATAAACGCGCTTGTCGGCGAAGATTTGCTCGGGCTTTGCGCCCGGGGGAAGCGTGGCAAAGTTTGGAGGGCCGGTTCGTTGAGGGGTGTCGTCGGCTCTCACGTTAGGCTCCGGGCGGGTGATTAGCTCGCGGGAGGATGGCGTGCTCAGTTT
>JBGPLB010000120.1:0-15073 GCA_041486245.1 Candidatus Acidiferrum sp. | reverse complement strand
TGAGCGAAGCCCGGGGAAGCGTGCGCTTAATTAATTAAGCAGCAAGTGCCAAGTTGTTGTTGGCATTTCTAGTTTCCACCAAGTTACGGGCAGGTGGGTCCCGGCATGCCTTCGGGCCGCGACAGCTTCCGTCGAAACCGAGTCGCCCCCTGGGTATTATTATACCACTGCGGCGAGAGGGAGTTAGGGACGCCGAAGGCGACAATTCAATGAGTGGCCACTGGAGTTGGGACGAAGCCAGTAAGCAATGATTGGGCACAGGGGTACGGGCAGGCGGTTGACTACAGGCGGCTTACCTTCCAAAATCACGAGACGGGGTAGATTGCCTGGGTTGGATGGGCTAAGCGACCGGTCTAGAGCATTTGGAATAGAGCAGAGACCCCGGAATACAGGAATGGCACAAGAGCCGAACGCCGTGGAACAAGCCGTAGTACGAGCCTTGCGAGAGAATCTCGAACGGATTCAGCGAAATGCCGACGAGCTGCACCAGGCCGTCGGCGATATCGTGGCGGCGTGTGCGAGTTCGAAGCCGACGAATGCGCTGCCGTCCATGCTGAGGGCGCAGACGTCGGCGGCGTCCTTGTCAGCGGCGCTGGAAGTATTGTCGCGGTTCGTGGCGATGTCGATGCAGCCGGGGCAGCGATCTCCGCTTGAAGAGCAGATCACGCATCTAATCAGCACGGCCGCAGCCGAGCCCGCCGCCGTGCCGATACGCCCGCACCCTGCGGTTCCGACACCGATGGCGCAAGCGCCGGCGCAAACAACGGTGAAGACGCCGCCTCGCGTGGCCCCGCCCGTTGCGCCGCCTCGCGAGCCGCAGCCGGTGATTGAGCTGGAAGGCGAAGCAGAATCGATCGAGTTGATCGAGCCGACGGTGCCGGCGGCAGAACCGGAGTTTGGGGACGAGTTCGACGTCAACCAGCTTTCGCCGGAGGAGCAAGAACTACACAGGCGAGCAAATCGGGTGGCGAAAGTTTCGATGCAAGATATTAAAATGCTGAGACCGGATCAGGTGCGGCTCGGCCGCGAAAAAAAGGATCTCTGCATCCGATTGAAAGAAGACATTGAAAAAGCTCATCGAGAATACGACCGGCGTTTCAAGCCCATCATGGACCACCCGGTGGATTACTTCTATCGCTGGATGGTGGAAATCCTCGCGGAAGGCGACGCACACGCCCTCGGCGAATACCCCTACGCCACACCCGCGCGGCATCGCTAAGACTGCGGCCAAGAAAGCGGCAGCGGCAGGGTCACGTACCGCGGTGACACGATGCGTGTGCGCGGCGATGCTGGCGTTCGCACTGGTCGCCGGCGGCACAGCCGATGTTTTCGCACAGTCCTCGCGACACCATAGGAAGAAAAAGATAAAAAAGCCGACGCCCGTGCCGTGCCGGGTTGGATGCAGTCCGGAGACGGCTGGTCCGCAGCTGGTGGCGGGAGATACTCCCGAGGACCAGGCGCTGCAGAAAGAACTCGCGCAACTTGCGCGCGACATGCACAACACGGCGCCAGGCGCATACACAAAACTTTCCGCATTTGCGGCGAAGAATGTTGCGAACGTTTGGGGGGCACGCGCGGCGCTGGCTCTCGGCTTCGAGGACAACTCGCAGAAGCACTACCAGCAAGCCCTCGTTTGGTTCAACAAAGCCAGCGGGGACACGATTCTGCGCGAGTACGTTCTTTACTGGACAGCGCAGGCGAAACACGGGCTGGGCCGCTCGAAAGATGCGCTCGCCGATTTGGAGACGGTCCAGCATGACTATCCCAATACGGCGATGAAAGAGCAGTTGCTCCTGAGTCTTGCGCCGCTCGCGACGGAGCTAGGCCGGCCGCAGGACGCACTCGACGCGCTGAACACGTACCCGGCTACGGGCAGCCGCTCCACATTGCTGCTCGAGCGGGCTCAGGCCTACCAGGCATCGCATCAACTCGCCCGCGCGGCCAAGGATTACCAAGCGATCTTCTATAAGAGCTCTCAGAGCGACGAGGCCAAGCCGGCCGCCGCGGCGCTGCAGAAAATCATGCGCGAAATGGGGAAAGAGTATCCATACCCGGGCGTGGAATTGCAGCAGCAACGCGCGCAGGCTTTCTACGACGTTCATAAGTGGAAGGAAGCGCGAGTCGAGTTCGAAAAACTTCTGGGAATGCTGCGCGATCCGCAGAACCCAAGCCGGCAACTGGCCGAACTGCGGATAGCGCAAGCGCGCGTCCAGCTGAAAGGCTCCCCAAAACTGCTCGTAGCGCTGAAGACGCCGGATTTTGAGGTCGATGCGGAACGCCTCTATGCACTATCGCAATTTTACCGGTCGGATAAGAAGGCCGACGAAATGTTTGCCACGCTCAATGAGATCACGCAGAAATATCCTTTGAGCAAATGGAACGAAGAAGGATTCATGGCGGCTGGGAATTATTACTGGGTGAATCTCGACCGCAGCAACGCCGCAAGGTACTACCAACGCGTGTTGGACACTTTCCCTGGCGGCAAGAATGCGTTCAACTCGGAATGGCGCGTGGCGTGGGTTGCATACCTGAATCGGCAGCCGGACGCGGAAGACAAGATCAAAGCGTTCTTGTCGAAGTATCCGGCCTCAGCAAACACGCCGGACGCGGTCTATTGGCTTGGGCGGGGCGCCGAGCGCGGCGGCAGACTCGCGGAGGCACAGGCCTACTACCAGAAAGGCGCCGAGCGGTTTCCGCAGACGTATTTTGGGCGGGCGGCGGCGGGGCGTTTGAGCAAGCTGCAACCCGCTGAGGGAGACCCGCCAGCGCCGGAGATTCTCGAAAGAATTCCGCCAGCGCCCGCGCTGCGGCCGTTCGACGAGCCGATTCCTGCCGCGGCCGCGGACCGCTGGGCGCGCGCGCAGGCATTGCGCACGATCGCGTTCGATTCTTCCGCCGAGCTCGAGCTGAAAAATGCGTACTTCGCCACGTCGTCGCCGCGATTTCTCTATGAAGCAGCGCAGGCTGCCTTCGACCAGGGGCATTTCGCGGCCGGCATGGCCTATGGACGGGTCATCGTTCCCAACTTCGACGCGCGCAAAATAGAGGAACTGCCGCTTGCGGTTTGGAAAGTGCTCTACCCGCTACCCTATGAATCCGTAATCCGGCGCGAAGCCGCCAAAAACGATTTCGATCCGATGCTCGCGGCCGGGCTGATGAGGCAAGAATCCACTTTCCAGTCCGACGCGCTTTCGTCGCAAAACGCGATTGGGTTGATGCAAGTGGTCCCGAAAACCGGACGGCTTCTGGCCAAGCAGCTCCGCGTGCGCTTTTCGCCGGCCAGGCTTTTCGAGCCCGAGTACAACATTCAACTGGGGATGCTGTACATCTCCGGGCTTGTGAAATTGACAGGAGCGCCTGCTTACGCGCTGGCGGCTTTTGACGCCGGGGAAGACCGCATCGCCGCGTGGAAAGCCGAGCGCAATTACGACGAGATCCCGGAACTTGTGGAATCCATTCCTTTCAGTGAAACGCGCGATTACGTGCAAATCGTCTTGCGCAATTCCGAAGTCTACCGGATGATTTATGGTCAGTCAGGCGCGGCGTCGTCATCAGAGGCTGTGCACGGCCGATAAGTTTTCGGCAGGGCCGGTTTCGTTCAGCGCGATGGCACTGACAATCCAGAACGTCTGGCAGGGTAAATGAATCCTTCAGAATCCGGCATGGCGCAGGCAGCGCGCCGCATGCTTTCCGCGAAAGCAGAACAGTTCACCGAATCCGTCATTCGCGAGATGACGCGGCTGGCGATGAAGCACGGCGCCGTGAATCTCTCGCAGGGATTCCCAGACTTCGCTGCGCCCGCGGAAATCAAGGAAGCAGCGCGGCAGGCGATTTCCGACGACATCAATCAATACGCGATAACCTGGGGCGCCAAACCGTTGCGGGACGCCATTGTCGAGAAATTTGAGCGCACGCAGGGAGTGCGGCTCGATCCCGAGCGCGAGGTCACGATTTGCTGCGGATCGACGGAAGCGATGATGTCCACGATGCTGGCCATCATCAACCCCGGGGATGAAATCGTTGTCTTCGAGCCCTTTTACGAGAATTATGGGCCGGACGCGATTCTGAGCGGCGCGACGCCACGCTTTGTGAAGTTGAGCCCGCCAGACTGGACGTTCGACGAGAAGGAACTAACCGCGGCGTTCGGCTCGCACACCAAGGCCATCATTCTGAACACGCCCAATAATCCCACCGGAAAGGTTTTTACGCGCGGCGAGCTGGAATTTATCCGCAACTTGTGCGTTCGCTGGAATGCTTATTGCATCACCGACGAAATTTACGAGCACATTCTTTACGACGGGGCGGAGCACATATCCATGGCGCGCATCGATGGCATGCGCGACCGCACGATTGTGATCAACGGGATGTCGAAGACCTACAGCGTCACCGGGTGGCGGGTGGGCTGGGCTCTGGCTCCGCCGGAACCGACGGCGGCTATCCGCAAGGTGCACGATTTTCTAACGGTGGGAGCGGCGGCGCCCCTACAGCAAGCCGGGGCTCTCGCGCTGAAATCGCCGCAGTCATACTACGACAAGCTCGCCGCGAACTACACCGTGCGGCGCGAGCGCCTGCTCAAAATTCTTACGGCCGCGGGATTCAAGGTCTACAAGCCTCTCGGCGCGTATTACATCATGACGGATATCGCCGCTTTCGGCTTCCGGGATGATGTTGCTTTCGCGAAGTTTCTCGTGGAAAAGGTGGGTGTCGCCGTGGTGCCAGGGTCCAGTTTTTACAACGACCCCCGCGATGGCGCTACGCAGGTCCGCTTCACGTTTTGCAAGAAGGAAAGCACGCTCGCCGCAGCGGAGGAAAAGTTGTCGCGGCTCCCCGAGCATATAACAAATCGGTGACGACACGAGTTGTCGCTCGGTTCCTTGTTCGATTGTGGGAATAAATTCTAAAACCTATCTAAACAACTGAGAATCTGATGTATCTGGAGTTTTTAGGGGTAGGAGACTGACGGTCGGTTGCCCTGTGGTGGTTAGCCCCCTACCCCGCGAGTGGTCTTGTATGTATAGACGATGGCAGCGCGAAATTAGTTTCCTGATTCTCCAAAAATATTTCTAGATTTCATTAGTCTCCCAAATCGACAGTGTCGAGGTACCGGGCCACGGCAGCTTTCCATTTGAATTTCTCTTGAATTGATGCCTGCAAGGATTGTGCTGCCTGCGGTTCGCCGTGGGTCAAATACGTCTGATTGGGGGGCGCGGGCAACCCACTGAGCCATCGCAACAGCTCACTCTTCCCGGCATGAGCGGAGAATTGCCCCATTTCGACGATTTCAGCGCAAACGGGTACCTGCTGGCCAAAAAGACTGAGCATTTTCGCGCCTTCTTGCAAGGCACGCCCACGCGTCCCCACGGCCTGAAAACCTGCCAAGATAACGGCATTCCTCGCATCCGGCAGCCTCTGCGCTAAATGGTGCAGCACACGGCCTCCCGAGACCATCCCGCTCGCGGAAATGATGATGCAAGGAGTTTTGACGTTGTTGATGGCCTTCGATTCCTCCACAGAGCGCGTCAGATGAAATTCATGGACGTCCAGCGGGTCGCCCTTGCCATCGCTGTCCTCCCTCGAATATTCGAGGTCGTGGTCTTCCTTATATTTCAGGTACAAATCCGTGGCGCTCAACGCCATCGGACTGTCCACGAACACCGGAAGGCGCGGGATGCGCTGCTGATCCTCAAGCTGGCGCATGTAATACATGAACGTCTGCGTTCGCCCGATGGCAAAAGCCGGAATCACGATCGAGCCGCCGCGTTTAGCCACGCGGTTTACGACGCCAGCTAGCAGCTCGGCCGCGTCGCCCTCCGCATGTTCGCGGTCACCGTAGGTGGACTCGCAAAGGAGCACGTCCGCTTTCGATGGCGGCGTCACCGGATCTTTGAGAATCGGCTGGTCGTATCGCCCGACGTCCCCCGAGAACACCACGACAATCTTCTTTCCGTTTTCGTTGATGGTTAGTTCCAGGCTGGTCGAGCCCAGGATGTGCCCCGCATCATAGGAGGCGACATGAAACTCGGGGCTGATGTCGAAACTGCCGCTTCGCGGCACGGGTTTCAGTAGTTTCAGCACGGGATCCACGTCGTCTGGCACATATAGAGCGACAGGGTTGGGATGCCGGCTCCACTTATTGCGTCGAGCGTTTTCTGTTTCTTCTTGCTGCAGATGCGCAGAATCCTTCAGAAGAATCCCGGTCAGGTCGATCGTGGCGGGATTGGCGAAAATCGGGCCGCGAAAGCCGTCCTTGACTAGGACGGGTAGCCAGCCGGTGTGGTCCAAATGAGCGTGGGTCAGCAGAACAAAGTTGATCGTCGCCGGCTCGATGGGAAGGGGCTTCCAGTTGCGCTCTTTAAGGTCGCTCGTGCCCTGAAATAGCCCGCAGTCGACGAGCAGCCGCTTGCCCGCCGCTTCGACGAGATATTTGGATCCGGTAACACATCCTGCCGCGCCAAGAAAAGTTAGTTTTGCCATGGGCCTCGCCGTTCGGTTGTTCGAAATGCCGCGGTACACCTTACCGCAAACTGGCGCGTGAAAACAAAAGCCGCGGGGGTGCCAGCGCGCAAGAAAAGTACGGGGCGAACCGAGTTAGCTCGCCCCGTGATTGCCGCGTTTGTTTGGAGCTTAGGGTTCGCTTCAGCCGGCTGACAGACGACCAACAACAATTTTCAGTCTGCTGCGGTGGCCTGTTTCTTTGCGATGATGGCCTCGATATTCAGGCCGAGCCCTTTGGCGACTCCGCCACCGCACGCGGGATCGGCTTTGTAGAAGTGCTGAATCTGCAGCTCCTGAATCCGCTGCGGCACGCCATTGCCGAGGCTGGAGACGATGTTGTCGATCAGCCGCTGCTTGGCGTCCGCGGGCATCAGGCGGAACAGATTTCCTGGTTGAGAATAGTAGTCGGCGTCGCTGCGATGATCGTGCCGCGCCACGGTGCCGGTCACCAATTTCGGCCGCTCTGTGTATCTCGCGTCCTGAGTCGGCCCGCCGAAACTGTTTGGCTCGTAATTCACGGCGGAGCCACCATTGCCGTCGAAGCGCATCGCGCCATCCTTGTTGTACGTTTGAAATGGGCATTTCGGCTTGTTGACGGGAAGGGAGTCGTAATTCACGCCGAGGCGGTAGCGGTGCGCGTCGGGAGAGGAGATCAGGCGCGCCTGAAGCATCTTGTCGGGCGAAAAACCCATGCCGGGCGGAACGTTCCGGGGTTCGAACGCGGCCTGTTCGACTTCCGCAAAATAATTCTCTGGGTTGCGGTTGAGCTCGAGTTCGCCGACTTCATGCAATGGGTAGTCTTTGTGCGGCCAGACTTTCGTAAGATCGAACGGATTAATGGGATACGTCTCCGCTTCTTTCTCCGGCATGATCTGCACGCTCACGCGCCACTTGGGAAAATTTCCATTCTTGATTGCGTGGAAGAGGTCGCGCTGCGAGTAATCCGGATCCGTACCTTCCAGCGCGCCTGCCTGCTCACGGAAGAAATTCTTGATGCCTTGCTTGGTCTTGAAGTGCCACTTGACGTAGAACAGCTCGTTCTTCGCGTTGATCAGGCTGAAGGTGTGGCTGCTGAAGCCGTCCATATGACGGTAACCGTCCGGAGTACCGCGGTCAGAGAAGAGTATGGTCACCTGGTGCAGCGATTCAGGCGAGAGCGACCAAAAATCCCACATCATTGTAGGGGATTTGAGATTGGTTTCCGGATCGCGCTTCTGCGTGTGGATAAAGTCGCCGAACTTCAGCGGATCGCGGATGAAAAAGACGGGCGTATTATTTCCCGTCATGTCCCAGTTTCCTTCTTCGGTGTAGAACTTCAGCGCGAAGCCGCGCGGATCACGCGCGGTGTCCGCCGAACCTTTTTCGCCGCCCACGGTCGAGAAGCGGATGAATGTTGGCGTCCTTTTGCCCACGGTGTTGAACAGTTTCGCCGTCGTGTACTTGGTGATCTCCGAACTCGTACAAACGAAATGCCCGTGCGCGCCGGAGCCCTTGGCGTGAACAACCCGCTCCGGGATGCGTTCCCGGTTGAAGTGCGCCATTTTTTCGAACAACAGGAAATCTTCAAAAACTACCGGCCCGCGCGGCCCCACCGTGAGCGAATTCTGATTGTCGCCCACCGGCCGCCCCGCGTCGGTCGTCATAATCTTTTTTTCTTCCGCCATGATTCCTCCTCGGTTCGCCTGCAGCGCCGGCCCTTCAGAGCAAAGCCCCGCACGCAGCTAAGAAGGTACGCATCCCGCGGCTATACTTCCAATATATAGTTCGGATACGATAGATAGGCCATGCCTATAGGTCGTTGTGACGGGGATCACAGGTGGAGTGAGACCTAATTCCTTTGCGATGTGAGCCTGCAAGCAGTGGAGAAAATTGAGATACGCCTTTATGGAACTTCATCAACTACGGTACTTTTGCGCGGTCGCCGAGGCTGGTTCCTTCAGCCGCGCGGCCGAGCAATCCCACGTCTCACAGCCATCTCTTTCGCAGCAGATTATGAAACTCGAAGACGAGCTCGGCGCGCGGCTCTTTGACCGCCTTGGGCGTTCCGTGCGGCTAACCGAAACAGGGCAGACTTTTCTGCCGCGGGCGCGCGCTGTCCTCCGCGAGCTCGAAGCCGCTCGCGGCGACGTTGCCGAACAAAAGGACTCCGTCGGCGGAACCGTTACCATCGGCGTCATTCCAACGGTTGCGCCCTACTTTCTTCCGGAACGCCTGACCTGGTTTTCGCGAAGATTTCCGCAGGTGCGGCTCACGGTGGTCGAGGAAATCACTCCCGTGCTGCTTGACCAGGTCCGCGCCAGCAAGGTCGACCTTGCGATCCTAGCCCTGCC
Source organism: Candidatus Acidiferrum sp. (assembly GCA_041486245.1). Lineage (GTDB taxonomy): Bacteria > Acidobacteriota > Terriglobia > Acidiferrales > UBA7541 > Acidiferrum. The sequence goes on along the minus strand of JBGPLB010000120.1, from coordinate 6,248 downwards.
CGTTCGCGGCCACGAATTCGAAACATTTCCGCTGCTCAGCGAGCGTTTCTTTGCCGCGCTGCCCGCGGGCCATAAATTTGCCAAACGCCGTTCGCTCTCTCTCAAAGACCTTCGCGCCGATCCTTTTCTGCTGCTGCGAGACGGCCACTGCTTCCGCGATAACGCTGTCGCGGCGTGCGACCGCGCCCGCCTGCATCCGCAAATTATTTTTGAGAGCGGCCAGTTCAGCAGCCTTCTCAGCATGGTTGGAGCTGGAATGGGGGTCTCGATCGTCCCGGAGATGGCCATCGAGAAAAAATCGCGCTGCCGCTTCGTGCGCATCGAAGACGCCGCTGCTGCCCGCACGGTCGGCGCTGTGGTCCTCCGAGGGCGTTCGCTCTCACGCGCACATCACGCGTTTCTCGCTCATCTGCATGACTCGCCCGCTTCGCGCCGCTCGTAAGGTACACCTTGCCCGATCCTCCGCCGGAAGTTCTCAGTGCATTTCTAGTTTGAATGATTCGGCACAGCTCCGCGGCGCCAATCGCGGCATTTCGAGGCTTCGCGGAGACTCAGCGCTTCTCCAGAGAAACTGTCATGTCGTGAAAATTCAGCGTTAGGGCCGTCTTATAAAACAGCTCGATCCCCACGGTGGCGTCGAAGAGGCCATCCGGCTCATGCACGTCGGGAGTTGGGAAGTAGACCAGCGGGGCCGGGCCACTCAAAGTCAAGCCGCGAAAGCTTTCCTTCTCCGCAGGGGCTTCTTTCATCTTTACTCCGCCGTCCGTGAAGGGAAAGTCCCGGGATTTTGTAGTCTTGGCCGCGCCCGCGAGCTGCAACTTTTCAATCGAGGCCGTATAGACCAGGAGCGAGCCGCTATACATGGTGTCGATCTGCGCTGACGCTTTCATTCCATTAATTTCAAAACCATCAGCCACGACAATGGGCGGCCCTTCTTTGCCGAATTTGATCAGCGAAATCTTGTCGCAAGCTCCGGTGCAAGCCACCGGCGCCGTCAGCACATCGGAAATGCGCACCTTGTGCGCGACGAAATCGATCTGAAGGATGCGATCCTTGAAGGCGGTGTACGCCAACGTGCCGTCCACGTGCGGCATTTGGTTTTGCGTGACCATGTCGGACAGGCTCATTGCCAAGGTGCCGACGTTTGTAAGCGTCACATTGCCAACACGGATGGTGGGGATGACCGTCTTGAACATGCCCGAAGGCGCGCCCGCTGGCAAGGCGGCGGTGGGCTTCAAACCGGCGGCTTCCGCGAACGGCGTATCGAGAACAGAGTCCCCGTTTCCGGTATCGATGCCCATTTTCAAGGCGGGGCCGCTGCCGATCCGCGCTTCGATGCACGGCAGGCCCTCGCAATCCAGGAGCGGCACCTCGGCAGCAAATTTCACGCCTCCCGCGCTCTGTGCGTGCGCATTCGCCATAGAAAATATTGCAAGCAAGGCAAAACTGAAGCTGGGCAGCAGCATTCGGCGCATGAAAGTACCTCGCGAACAATCATCAGGATTTGCAGCTATTCGAAATGTGACGGTTTGCATGCACAATGGTGAGCTTATAAGGGGCAAAGCGTAAAGGAATGAAAGTGCCAAAGCTTTACTGGTGGAGCCGATGGGATTCGAATCCACCGACGATATGATAACAAAGGAGTTTTGCGGTGCAACCTGGCCTTCTAAGTAATTGAAAGGAAAGGGAGGGAATCCTTAGTGCCCCCTTAATGCCCCCTAAGAAATTCTTCATTTCTGCAGCGACTCACAGTGAGAGGAACACGCGATCTCACGGCTCGCATTGTATAACTGCCTGGCCTAGTGAGCAACTTCCTCGAACGGGACTTCTGGCCCGGAATAACTTCCGGGTTGCCCGTCATCCAGGAGCAATCGGCGACATGAGCCAATGGAGATCCAGACCTCGACAAACACTGTCACGAGAGCGTAGTCTAAGCGAGTCTCCTCTAGCATCTTTCCGCTGCGCCTACTGGGCAACGGTTCCTGCAAAAATCAGACGGCGTTTTCGCTGCGTAAGGAGCCGTTATGGCGAAAAAGTATTCGTCCGTCCGCCCCAAGATTACGTTGCCATTGGCAGAACTCCAATACAGCCTCGAATCCGCATGGTTACCGGGAATTCCAAAAATTCAAAACTACTCAGAAAGAGGACACCATGACTCAAGCCATTGCTACACAACGAAGCAGCGAGCAAGCAGATGCCGTTCGTCCGTTTCCGATCGTGAATGTTCCAGAGGCGGAACTTGCCGAATTGCGCAGGCGCATCAACGCGACCAATTGGCCTGAACGAGAAACGGTCGCGGATGCCACACAAGGCGTGCAGCTCGCGACTATGCAGAACCTCGCGCGCTATTGGGGGACGGATTACGATTGGCGCAAATGCGAGGCAAGACTGAATGCCTTGCCGCAATTCATCACCGAGATAGATGGGCTCGACATTCACTTCATTCACGCACGTTCAAAACACGAAGATGCGTTGCCGCTGATCGTGACGCACGGATGGCCCGGTTCGATCACCGAACAGTTGAAGATCATCGATCCGCTGACCAATCCCACCGCACACGGCGGAAATGCATCCGACGCGTTCCATCTGGTGGTTCCGTCGATGCCCGGCTATGGTTTTTCCGGCAAGCCTGCCACAACCGGGTGGGACCCTGCGCACATTGCACGTGCCTGGACCGTGTTGATGAAGCGCCTTGGCTACAACAAATTCGTAGCCCAAGGCGGAGATTGGGGTGCAGTCATCACCGAACTGATGGGCGTGCAGGCGCCACCAGAGTTGCTGGGCATTCACACCAACATGGCTAACGTGATTCCCCTCGACATCGACAAGCTGGCATTTTCCGGCGCACCGGCTCCGGCAAATCTCTCCGCCGACGAAAAGCTCGCTTACGAGCGTTTGCAGTTCGTATATCAAAAAGGAATAGCTTACGGCTTCCAGATGGGGTTGAGACCGCAGACGCTGTACGCGATAGCGGATTCACCTGTAGGCCTCGCGGCGTATTTCCTCGATCACGACGCGCGTAGCTACGAGATGATCGCACGGGTCTTTGCCGGAGGCAGCGAAGGCCTCACACGCGACGACGTCCTCGACAACATCACGCTCACTTGGTTGACGAATACGGCGCTCTCGGGGGCTCGTCTCTATTGGGAAAACAAGGGTTATTCGTTCTTCGGTGTGAGAGGCGTCGTTGTCCCGACCGCCGTGAGCGTGTTTCCCGACGAACTCTTTCCTGCTCCTAGAAGCTGGGCGGAGCAGGCGTATCCCAAACTCATCCATTACAACAAGCTCCCCAAGGGTGGACACTTTGCGGCCTGGGAACAGCCGAAGCTCTTTTCAGAAGAGGTTCGCGCGGGCTTCAGATCGCTAAGGTAAAGTTCATCACAAGAGAGGAGAAGATGATGACCCAATCCACCGCTACACAGCGAGGCAGCGAGCAGGCAGATGTGCAGTTCAAAACCGACCGCACCCATCCGGGCCGGTGGACGATCACCTTCAGCAACCCGCCGATCAACATGTTTCTTCCCACAACGATCGTCGAATTGGGGGCGCTAATGACCGACATCGAGGCGGACCCGTCCGTGAAGGTCGTAGTGTTCCAGTCGGCGAATCCCGATTTTTTCATCGCCCATCTCGACGTAGCCAAAGCAGCTGAACGGCCAGAGATGCTGGGCCTTTGGCGCGACTTTGTGCTGCGCCTCTCGTCCGCTCCAGTCGTGAGCATCGCCAAGATTCGCGGCCGCACGCGCGGCATCGGAAACGAGTTCGTGCTGGCCTGCGACATGCGCTTCGCCAGCCGGAAAAGCGCCGTATTCGGCAACCCCGAAGTCGGCGTGGGACTGGTCCCGGGCGGCGGAGCGCTGGAATGGCTCCCGCGTTTGGTCGGCCGCTCACGCGCACTTGAGATCGTGCTTAGCGGTGACGACTTCGACGCTGATATCGCCGAGCGCTATGGCTGGGTGAACCGCACGCTGGACGATGACCACCTCGACTCGTTTGTCGATGCGCTCGTCCGGCGTCTGGCCTCGTTCGACCGTGAAACCCTGGCCGCGGCGAAGGCCCAGGTCAATCGGTTCGGGACGCCGACAGCTGCCGAGCTTCAGTCGAGCAGCGACTTGTTCTTCCCATTGCTGTCCTTGCCCAGTGCACAGGCGCGCCGCGCCAAGATCCGCAATATCGGTTACGGCGTTCCAAGCGACTTCGAATTGAACTTCGGACGGTACCTCCCCACGTTCGGGCTGGTCGACGACGATGCCACGGGGCAGGAGAGCTAGACATGAAACCGTGGAAAGCAGTTTTGCTGATTCTGTTTGCTCTTGCGGTTGCAGCCGCGGGATACGGGCTGATTCTCGTGCGACGAGGCTTCAGCGCACTGGCGACACCTTCAGCGATTGAGGAGTTCACGGCTACAACGGCACGCAAATTGGCCGTGCCATCCGCGTATCGCCAACTTCGCAATCCCATCGTGCCTTCAACGGAGAACATTCGGGGAGGCATGGAGCATTTCTCCTTTCATTGCGCCACGTGCCATTCAGATGACGGGGGTGGCCACACGGTATACGGCAAGGGCCTCTATCCGAAACCGCCCGACTTGCGTGCAGCCGGGACGCAGAACAAGAGCGATGGCGAGCTCTACTACACAATTGAAAATGGAGTTCGTTTGAGCGGCATGCCGGCCTTCCACGGAACGCACACTGACCCGCAAACCTGGCGCCTGGTTTTGTTCATCCGGCACTTGCCTCAGATCACGCCCGAGGAACTCAATGAAATGAAGGGGTGGGACCCGAAGAGTGAGGCGGTTCCAGCGCATTTCTAAAGGGCGGGGAACCGCCCCAGAATCCTGCGGGAGAAACACACCACCACTAAAAAAAAGACACACCATGAAAGCACGTTAGCGAGGAGATTCGTTACACGAGCGCGATGGCTTCCAGACCGATAGAGACAGAGGCAAAAAACGCACCCATGTCCGGCAGGCTCTTCTTCCTGGACTTTGGCGCATAGGATGAGTGATCACAGCATGAAACGCACGTATTTTCCCGGTATCACCGACATTGTCGCCGTCACGGATCCGGCAGAAATCCGCACAATTTCAAACGATTCAAGGTTCGACCGGGACTTCATAGGGCATGGTCCTGTTCGCAACGTGCAGCTTCTCCGGAAAATACTCCGTATTTTCTCGCTCAACGGCAGATTATTCCAAACTATTCTGCCGCGCACCGACACCAGCCGCGCCGCCGCGCAAGACGAACTGTGGTCGAGACTAAACGTCAAGGCCGACGAGGTGAAACACGGACCCGCTCAAGTGCAACCCCTCGCCGAATGGGTCAGAGGGATCGGAACTGCGGATAAGCTCGATCTGCTTGTGCAGCAGAGCATAGGAAGATTGTTCGTGGAATCGTTCACGGCCACTGACGAGAGTTTGGCAGCGGCCCGTATGGTGCTTGAGGCTGTAAGCTCTTCCAACGTCCTGAAAATGCTATGGTGGCGCATCAGCGGCAGGCTGGAGCGGGCCAAAACCCTTCTTGCTTCCATGGTGAATGGCGATCTGACTGCCGTTAACGCGATGATTACAGCTCGGCAGCTCATTGTTGATGGCCTGCATAAAATGCGGCAACTTGCTGCCGACCCAGCGCTTCGATCTTCAATAACGACGGATGCTGCCGTGGACGAATGCCTCTTTGCACCAGCCGCCGTTTTACGCAAGGCGAAAGCCTCCGGCGAGGTCGCCGGTTGTCCCTTTAGAAGGGGCTCGCTCTTCATCCTTGAGCTGGGAAGCGCGAGCAAAGGTGCAGCGAATCGTGACCTCGTCTTCCTCAGTCAGAGTTGGAGCCACTGTCCCGCCGAAAAGTGGGTGCCTGCGCTATTGGAAGGCGTGTGGACGCGTGCATTGGCCACGTCGCAGGCGTCTGAGAAAGCTCGCGGCGCTAGTGGATAAGTCTGTGGACGCCGTGCAATTAACCGCTGTGAACTGAGACTCGGGCCGATCTGTGAATTGAAGAATCTATATGCCCGATAACCGCAGGATTTCAAACTCCCGCCAGTAAACTTCAACAAAGTGTTGCATCGATCGGTTGACCTGGCACGCCTAACCGGATAAGTCCTCTCTCTGGCCGGAAACGCAGTTCCGCGGAGCGAAATAAGGGCTCTGGGCGGATTGTCGGCAACCCTTCCGCAATCTCAAGGATTCGGCTCGATGCCAATGCGATCATTGACGGCTGATCGAATCCGCTGCTTACACCCAAGGTAACGCT
>JBGPLB010000119.1:0-15143 GCA_041486245.1 Candidatus Acidiferrum sp. | reverse complement strand
CCTTTGGTGAGGAAGATCTTCTTCGCGACGAACGCCATGGTGCCGGGTTGCGGTGCCTCCGTGAGTTGGGTAGCAGCCGAAAAATTTCTGCTGTGGAAAAATAACAAGAAGGTATTGCAGTGTCAAACGAATTCGGGACTATTTTGGCGCGACTGGGCAGAAAGATGAATGAACGGTGACAAAATCCTGGGACACCTTCACTCTTCGCGGGAGATGCGCTGAAGCAGTTTGCCGAGGGGTCTGCAAAGCGCAAGAATTTTGCCCAACTCATCAGCGCCGAAGTCCGGGCCGGCGGACTTGGCGTTGGCCCCCTTGCGGCTGATCTGGATTACGCCGACGACCTTGTCGCCAGAAAGTATCGGCGCGCTGATCATCTTCTGGATGAGTTCGGAGCTCTCGCCGCTGATTTTCACGCCCTCAAAAACGGTGGCATGGCGGACGCTCGCAAAGTTATTGATGATGTCGGGGCGACTTTCGCGGGCGGTGCGCGCGGCGATGGAAGAGTTGCTCGAAAGCGGGATGAAACCGACCTGCTTCAAGGATTCAGGGACAAGGAAGTGCAGGTGACGCCAGCGATTGGAAACGCCCATGAGGGCAACTTCGTCGGTTTTTACACCGAGGTTTTTCGCGATTCGCTCGGCGATGCTGGAGAGGGAGATCTGCGCTGTGGCGGTGGCGTCGGATTCGATGGCCGTTGCAATGCGTTCCAGTTCCGAAGCAAGGTTGTGGGTCGTGGTCATTGGATATCTGTTGAGAACGGAGAAGTTGCCAGGTGGGAGGGCCTGGACGGATGCCATCCGTTGTAATTCCCATTTAAACGAGAATGTGCGGAGGGTGCAACGATTTTTAAGCCGGCCCGTGTCCGAGAAGCGAACAGGCTGGCTTGCATCGGTGTTTTCACCTGCCTATACTGAATGTGCCGCAAGACTTTAGCGCTCTAAAGCGCTTCATGCGGCGGAGAGGGCATGTCCGCAACGGCAACCCGGCCTGAATCCGACTATTTTCTTCGCAAGCTGCATTCCTTAACCGGTATTATTCCTGTTGGCGCATTCCTGGCGGAACACTTCTGGTCGAATAGCTACGCGTTGGTGAGCCGATCTCAGTACGACGCGAAATCGCTGGAGCTGCAGACAATTCCGTTCCGCCTGGTGGTGGAATGGCTGTTCATCTTCTTGCCGATGCTGTTTCACGGCGGGTACGGGATTTACATTTGGCTGCGGGGGAAGTCCAACGTGTCGGCGTACCCGTGGGTGGGGAACTGGTTGTACACGACGCAGCGGTACACTGGGCTGATTGCGTTCGCATACATCGGGTGGCATTTGTATACCGAACGCTGGCTGACGCACGGAAGGTCAACCTATGCTGACGTCGAGACCTTGATGCAGAATCCGTATGCTTTGGCATTCATGTTTATCGGGGTGTTGGCATCGTCGTTTCACCTCGGAGTTGGTATCTGGAATTTCCTGTGCAAGTGGGGCTTGGCGGCCACGGTAAAGGCCCAGCGTGCGGCGGGAGCGCTTGGGGCGGCCGTAGGATTTACATTTAGCCTGGTCGGGGTGCTGATTGTGTTCAGTTTTTGGTTGAACTGGCACCCGTTTGACTTCTATTTGAAATGAGACAGCCGAAAATCATTGTGGTGGGCGGAGGACTGGCCGGCCTGATGGCAACGATTCGCGTTGCGGAGGCGGGCGTGGCCGTGGACCTGTTTTCGATTGTCCCGGTCAAGCGATCGCATTCCGTTTGCGCCCAGGGCGGTATCAATGCGGCGAAGAATCAGAAGGGCGAAGGGGACACCACCTGGAAGCATTTCGACGACACCATCTACGGCGGGGATTTTCTTGCAAATCAGCCGCTGGTCAAGCGAATGTGCGAGGCAGCGCCGGGGATTATTGATCTACTGGATCGCATGGGCGTGATGTTCAATCGCACGTCGGAGGGATTGCTCGATTACCGGAGATTCGGCGGCACGCTTTATAACCGAACTGCTTTCGCGGGCGCAACGACGGGGCAACAGCTGCTGTATGCGCTAGATGAGCAGGTGCGGCGGCATGAAGCCGAAGACAAGGTCAAGAAATACGAAGGGCAAACGTTTTTGTCGGCGGTCATCGACGAGGGCGGCGTGTGCCGGGGGATTTGTGCCATGGACCTGCGGTCCATGGAAGTGAAAACTTATCCGGCGGATGCGGTAATTTTCTGCACTGGGGGAATTGGCGCGATTTTTGGGCGCTCGACCAATTCAGTGGTGTGCACGGGCTCAGCGCAATCCGCGCTGTTTCAGCAGGGAGTCGACTACGCGAACGGCGAGTTTATCCAGGTGCACCCCACGGCCATCCCCGGCGAGGACAAGCTGCGGCTCATGAGCGAATCCGCGCGCGGAGAAGGCGGCCGCGTATGGGTGCCTAAAAATCCTGCCGACACGCGCCCAGCGCGGAGCATTCCTGAGGCAGAACGCTTCTATTTTCTCGAGGAGTGGTATCCAAAGTACGGAAATTTGGTGCCGCGCGACATCGCGACGCGCGCGATTCACCGCATTGTTTTTCAAGAAAAACTGGGCCTCCGTGGGCAGGCGGCGGTGTATCTGGACGTGACGCATATTCCCCGGGAGACTCTGGATCGAAAGCTGGAAGGCATACTGGAGATTTACGAGAAGTTTCTTGGCGTCAACCCGCGCGAAGAGCCGATGAAGGTATTTCCGGCGATGCATTACACGATGGGCGGCATCTGGGTGAATGCGGAAGACCAGGCGACAAACGTTCCGGGGATATTTGCGGCCGGGGAATGCGAATATCAGTATCACGGGGCGAACCGGCTGGGGGCGAACTCGCTCGTTTCTTGTATTTTTGGGGGAGGATTGGCGGGCCCGGCGGCCGTGAAGTACACGCGCGGTCTAGCGTGCGCCACGGAATCAACAAGCTCCGGCGTCTTTGAGAGTGAGCGCAAAAGGCAGGAAGAGAAAAATCAGGCGTTGATCTCGCCGGACGGCACTGAAAATCCCATGGCCATTTGGCGGGAACTCGGCGAGGTGATGACCGAGCATGTGACCGTGACGCGGGTCAATAAAGGTCTGCAGACGGCGGATGCCAAGATTCGTGAATTGCAGGAGCGGTACGGAAGAATTAATTTGAGCGACAGGACAAGCTGGTCGAATCAAACGCTGAATTTTGCGCGGGAGCTGGGCAACATGCTGGTGCTTGCTCGGGTGATCACGCTTGGCGCGTTGCAGCGCAATGAATCGCGCGGAGCGCACTATAAACCGGATTTTCCCGAGCGCGACGACGCAAACTGGCTGAAGACCACGCGAGCGAAGTGGGTGGACGGAGAAATTCATCTCAGCTATGAACCGGTCGACATTTCGCAGCTTCCGCCCCGCGCGAGGCGCTATGACGCGGCAAAGTAGCGTGTGTCGATGCGATGGACGCTGGATTTGACGCCGGAGAGCAGTTGTAAGATTTGCCGAGGGATTTATGCCTGACGACAAACAGGTGATCGTTCGAGTAAAGCGGCAGGTCAGTCCCAAGGGCGCTCCATATTGGGAGGAATTTGCGCTGCCGTGGCGTCCCGCAATGAACGTGATTATTTGTTTGCGGGACATTGCGGAAAACCCACTGACGCGCGATGGCAAAAAGACGACACCGATCAGCTACGATTCGAATTGTCTCGAAGAGGTTTGCGGGTCCTGCGCGATGCTCATCAACGGCCGGGCGCGGATGGCGTGTTCCGCGCTGGTCGATAAGCTCGAACAGCCGATCCGGCTCGAACCATTTTCAAAGTTTCCGGTAATTCGCGACCTCGCCGTTGACCGGCAATTCATGTTCGAAAGTCTGAAGCGCGTAAAGGGCTGGATTCCCATCGACGGCACCTACGATCTCGGCGAAGGGCCGCGCATGGCGCCCGAGACGCAGGAGAAGGCCTATCCATTGTCGCGCTGTATTTCTTGCGGAAGCTGCCTGGAAGTTTGTCCGCAGGTAAATGCCAATAACAAGTTCATCGGCGCCGCGATTATCAGCCAGGTCCGGCTTTTCAACATGCATCCGACAGGCGCGATGCATGCGAAAGAGCGTATTCACGCGTTGATGGAACCGGGCGGAATTCAGGACTGCGCGAACGCACAAAACTGCGTGAAAGCTTGCCCGAAAGACATTCCCTTGACGGAATCCATCGCGGAAATGAACCGGCAGGCCTGGAAACAAGCGCTGGTTGGCTGGCTAATAGGGTAGAATCTCGCCGCACCACTTCACTTGGAGGAACACATGCGTCAGGTCCGAGTCTCGCTGTTTGCCTGTGTGGTTATGGCCGGATTTTTGTTGAGTCAGGTTGCCACGGGCGACGATATCGCCGATCACGCGCACAAGCTGCATTTCTCGTCGATCGTCCTGGATACGCACGACGACACAACGCAGCGTTTCTTCTCGAAGAGCTTCGATATTGGCAAGCGCAATCCCGACGGGCACATTGACATTCCGCGCATGCGCGAAGGCGGGATGAACGCGATTTTCTTCTCCATTTGGATTGACGGCCGCACCATGGGTCCACCGGCAGTGCAAAAAGCGCTCGATCAGATTGATGCGGTGCATGAAAATGTAAACAAATATTCGAAAGACTTCGCGTTTTGCCGGACCGCGGAGGAAGTCCGGCGCGCGCACGCGCAGGGGAAGATTGCCGCGTTGATCGGTGTCGAGGGCGGCCACATGATCGGAAACGACATTCGCGTGTTGCGCATGTTTGGCGACCTGGGCGTGCGTTACATGACGCTTTCCCATTTCTATAACGATGAATGGGCGGATTCCTCGACAGACAAACCTGTCCACAACGGGCTAACGGATTTCGGCAAGGACATTGTGCGTGAAATGAACCGGCAGGGAATCATGGTGGACATTTCGCATGTTTCCGACAAGACCTTTTACGATGCGCTGGAAGTCAGCAAGGCGCCCTTGATTGCTTCGCATTCTTCCTGCCGGGCGCTTTGCAATCATCCCCGCGACATGTCCGACGACATGATCAAGGCGCTGGCAGCAAAAGGCGGCGTCATCCAGATCAACTATGAAAAGAGCTTCATTGATCAGGCTTATAAAGATGCTTCGGACAAATTCTCCGGCGGCGTAGTAGCCATGATGGATACGCTTAAGAAGGAGTGTGGAGACAACGAAGAGTGCTTGAACAAGAAGATGACAGAGATGGCAGACAAGGCTACTGCCGAGGGAAAGCTCCCGCACGTAAGCTGGGAACGAATCATTGAGCACATTGATCATGCCGCGAAACTTGCCGGGGCGGATCATGTTGGCCTGGGTTCCGATTTTGACGGCGCGAATATGCCGGAAGGCATGGATGACTGCACGCATCTGCCGCAGATTACCGAGGCTTTGATGCGCAAAGGCTACAGTGATGACGACATCCGCAAAATCCTGGGCGGGAACTTGTTGCGTGTCATGGAGCAAACCGAACGCGTGAGCCGAGAGATGCGGGCCGCACAATAAGAAAATGAAACCAGAGGAAGCGCTGATGGCGCGTCTTAGAGTGGCGGCGTGTCTTTTAGCGGGAATGATCCTGGCGGGGGCGATGGCGGCGGACGGAATTTCAGAACGGGCGAATCGGCTGCATTTTTCTTCTCTTGTCATCGATACCCACGACGATACGACCCAACGCTTTTTGGATGGCGGGTTCGATTTGGCCGCGCGAAATCCGCTGGGGAGCATCGATATCCCGCGCATGAGGGAGGGCGGTCTCGGAGCGATTTTCTTTTCTATTTGGATGCCCAGTAAGATTACGGGCCCGGAGGCTGTGAAGCGCGCCCTGGACCAGTTTGACGCCGTTCGCGAGGAGGTCCGAAAACATTCGAATCATTTAGTATTGGTGACGACCGTAGAGGGGATCCAAGAAGCTCATAGGCATGGCAAAATTGCCGCGCTGATCGGCGTCGAAGGCGGTCACATGATCGCCAGCGACTTGAGCGTGCTTCGCGTTTACGCGTCGCTTGGCGCGCGTTATATGACTTTGACGCACAGCGGGAACGCCGAGTGGGCCGATTCGTCGACAGCGTTTCCTGAACACAATGGGCTAACAGAGTTTGGCAAAGACGTCATTCGGGAGATGAACCGGCTGGGCATGATCGTGGACATCTCGCACGTCAGCGATAAGACCTTTGCGGACGTATTGGAGATCAGCAGAGCGCCGGTTTTCGCTTCCCATTCCGATTGCCGGGCTATCTGCGATGCGCCTCGAAATATGAGCGACGACATGATCCGTGCGCTCGGAGCCAAAGGCGGCGTGATCCAGATCAACTACCACGTGGGCTTCTTGAGCCAGGAGTTTCGGAACGCGGAGAAAGCTCATCCGGAATGGAACAAAGCAATCGCCCTGGAGGTTCGGAGGCGATGCGGGGAAAGAGAAGGCTGCCAGTTGATTGAAGGCGACCGCATTACCCGGGAATACGTAATGCGCGGCGATCTTCCGCGGGTGGAGTGGACGAAGATTATCGATCATATCGACCATGCAGTTAAAATTGCGGGCATCGACCACGTCGGACTTGGCTCCGATTTCGACGGCGCGAACATGCCCTTTGGAATGGAAGACGCAAGTAAGCTGCCGAAGATTACGCAAGCGTTGCTAGAAAAAGGCTATTCCGAAGGTGACGTAAAGAAGATTCTCGGCGAGAATACTCTGAGGGTGATGGCGCAGGTCGAGCGCGTCAGCCACGAAATGAATGCCGCGAACTGAACACGCGCCAGCCTGGGGCGCCAAGCTACTGAACTTAGTTAGGAGAGAGAAGAGCGATGCATAAATCTGGATCGATGATGATTGTGGGACTGCTGCTGTTCGTTGTGGCTCCCTGCAACAAGGCGGGTGCACAAGCGGCGCAGGCGCAGACTCCGTCTAAGCCGAAATCGGCAGCCGGAACTTCTGCGGCGCAGAAATCGGCTCCCGCCGCGCGCCCCTATGACCGGGTACTGCTCCGGCCAGCGCTTCTTACCGCGAAAGCGCCAGCTACGTTTGAGGTGAAGTTCACGACCACAAAGGGCGATTTTGTCCTCAAAGTGACGCGAGCGTGGGCGCCGTTGGGTGCGGACCGCTTCTACAATCTCGTGCGCCACCATTTTTATGACAATACGAGTTTCTTTCGCGTCCTCAAGGGGTTCGTCGTGCAATGGGGCATCAGCGCATACCCGCCGGTTTCCGCCGCGTGGTCGCACGCTCCTATAAAGGATGATCCCGTCGTACAGAGCAACCTTCGCGGGTATATCACATACGCGATGGGCGGACCAAACACGCGAACCACGCAAGTATTCATCAACCTGGTTGACAATAAACGGCTCGACGGCATGGGATTTTCCGCTTTTGGCCAGGTTACGCAGGGGATGGACGTGGTCGAGGCCTTGTATTCAGTCTATGGGGAAGGTGCGCCCGGCGGCAAGGGACCTGTGCAAGACACCATCGAGAAACTTGGGAAGCCCTATCTTGACAAGAGTTTCCCCCAGCTCGATTCCATCAAGACCACCACGCTGGTTCTTCCTGAGGGAGCCATTCCTGAGAAGGCACCCTCTTCGCCAAAGAAGTCGCCCGCACCGGCAGCCCAGAAGCCCTAGCAAGCACGGGTTTTTTCTTGATTACTTTTTTGAATGTGACGCATCTAAAGATTGTGATGGTCTTCTTTTGACATGGAGGAGACCACGAGGTATTCTCGGTTTTCATGATGACTTCTTGCCGGATGATGTGTTGTTTCTGCGCGCGCAAGGCTGCGTGTCGCATGACACCCATCTCTGGCCAGAGGAGTTTCCGGACTTAGCAGAAATTTAAGATTCAAAGTTCCGAAGCCCACGTCGCCAGAGGTTCAGGCCGCGTGGGTTTTTTGTATTTGGGGCTTGTTTTTCGGACAGGGGACTGATCGATGGGCGAAGTCAATGAGACCAAAGCGCAGCGAGTCGAGCGTCTAAAACGCGAGAAGAATGCTTGGGAGCATTTCGACGAAATCCGTGAGTTTGCGCGCAAGGGCTACGCTTCGATTCCTCCGGAGTGGTTCAGCACCTATTTCCGCTCCTGGGGCGTGTACACGCAAGGGGATGGCGCGGGAGTCGTCGGCGGTACTGGCAGCGAGGGCAAGGCCACGCCTTACTTCATGTTGCGCATTCGAATTCCGAACGGATTGCTGCGCAGCGACCAGGTTCGCGCGATCGCGGATATTGCGGAGAGGCACGCGCGAGGCGTCGCGGATATTACGGTCCGGCAGAATTTGCAATTGCATTGGGTGACGCTGGAATCACTTCCCGAGGTTTTGGAATCGCTTTGGCACGCGGGTTTGACCACGACCGGAGCCTGTGGAGATGTCGCGCGCAACATTACGGGATGCCCCGTTGCCGGACTGGACGCTGAAGAGATTGTCGATGCCTCGCCGCTTGCGCTGGCCATCGACCGGGAATTAGGCGGCGTCGCGGAATTTTACAATTTACCACGCAAATTCAAAATCTCCATCACGGGCTGCAAAAGCTGGTGTTCGTATCCGGAGATTAACGATGTAGCCTTGACGGCTTCGACGCGAAAGCGGCGTGGCGCAATCGAAACAGGATTTTCGCTCAGAGTTGGCGGCGGACTCTCAACCGATCCGCACATTGCTCTGCGGTTGAATGCTTTTGTTCAGTGGGATCAAGTCGTGCCCGTGGCGCGCGGGGTGGCGGAAATCTTTCGCGCGAGCCAAATACTTCGGCAGAGCAGGGACAAGGCCCGCCTCAAATTCCTGTTTCTACAGCAAGGCTGGACGGCAGAGAGTTTTCTCGAAGAGTTGGAAAGGCAGATTGGATTTTCGCTCGACCCTGCCGAACCGGAAGAGGTTCCCGCAGACATTCATCGCGATCACGTCGGAATTCATGCACAAAAGCAAGATGGACTTGTCTACGTGGGTGCGTCGGTGCTGCGCGGACGAATCACTCCACAGCAACTGCGCACTACGGCGAACTTGGCCGATCGCCACGCTGACGGCTACCTTCGGACTACAACCAGGCAAAATCTGCTGATCGTCAATGTGCCGCTGCGCGACGCGGCCAAAGTCGCCCACGAGCTTGAAGTTGCTGCCCTGCCAGTGCAGGCCTCGGTGTTCGCACGCGGAACCGTGGCCTGCACGGGTTCTGAATTTTGCAAGCTAGCGTTGACCGAAACCAAGGGTTTCGCACGCTGGCTTACCCACGAGCTCGAGGAGCGCCTCCCCAATTTTCAGGAACAGCTTCGGCTCAACATAACTGGCTGCCCCAATAGTTGCGGGCAGCATTGGGTCGCGGATATCGGCATCGAGGGCAAGAAAATCAAAGTAGGAGGTCGGATGGTCGACGCGTATTACTTTTGCATCGGTGGAAGCGTCGGCCAGCTTGCTTCGATTGCCCGGCCGGTTGGTTATCGCTGCGCTGCCTCGGATGTGCCGGAGGCCATCGAGCGTCTTCTCGCCGGATTCGGTGAGCGAGGCGAGTCTGGCGAAAATCTGCGGCAGTTTCTCGCGCGGCATTCGAACGAAGACCTTCGGGCGATGCTCGCAGGAGATTTAGTCGCGCCTGTGGACCGCGATCTGGCGCTGGGCTCGGTCCCGCAGGGAGTGGAGGGCTGAAATATGAGCCTCTTTCCCATTTTTGTGAAGCTGGCAGGGCGGCTGGTTGTCGTTATTGGTGGCGGGCATGTTGCGGAAGGTAAGATTCCCGGCCTGTTGTCCGCTGAGGCAAGAATCCGGCTCGTCGCGCCCTCGATCACACCACAAATTGCCGAATGGGTTCGATTTGGAAAAATCGATTGGCTGCCCAAAGAATTTGGGCCCGCGGATTTGGACGGCGCATTTCTGGTAATAGCGGCGACTTCCGCCCCAGGCGTGAACGAAGCCGTCTTTCGCGAGGCGGAGACCCACGGACTCTTGTGCAATGCCGTCGACGACATCGGTCATTGCCACTTTTATTACGGAGCCGTCGTTCAGCGCGGCGATTTGCAAATCGCAATCTCCACGAATGGCAAGAGCCCCTCACTCGCGCAGCGCCTTCGGAAGGAATTCGAAGCGCAATTCGGCCCGGAATATGAAGTGTGGCTCGAATGGCTCGGCGCGGCGCGTGAGGATCTGCGCGCGAGCAGTCCGAGCTCGGATACGGCGAAGAAATTGTTGCATGAACTGGCGACTCGCCCGATGTTCGAGCAATTTGTTCGAGAAGCCAAACGGCACCCGGGGCAGCGAGGTACGACGTGAAGGGAAAGGTTTATCTAGTCGGTGCGGGGCCCGGCGACCCGGAACTATTGACGCTGAAAGCTGCGCGGCTCTTGGCGCAGGCTGACATCGTACTACACGACTCGCTCGTGGGCCGAGAAGTGTTGGCGAGAATCTCGTCAGACGCCGAGGTCATCGACGTTGGCAAGCGGTGCGGAAGGAAGTTGCTGACCCAGGAAGAGATTAACACGCTGCTTGTAGGCTATGCAGCTTCTCATGAAATCGTCGTGAGGTTAAAGGGCGGAGATCCTTTGATCTTCGGCCGTGCCGGCGAGGAACTTCAAGCGCTGCGCGAATCCAACGTGGACTTTGAAATCGTTCCCGGAGTGACAGCCGGTTTGGCCGCTGCAGCTGCGGCAGGCATTTCGCTTACGGACCGACGAGTCGCCTCGCAAGTATTGTTTTCGACTTTTTCGCGGGCGCCGGATGCGAATGCAATGGATTGGTGCTGCCTCACTCCTGCCACCACCCTGGTTCTATATATGCCGGGGCCGGATTATTCGGAGGTTGCACGGCGCCTTGCGGCAGCTGGTCTTCCGCCGGATTTGCCGTGCGTCATCGTTTCGGGCGCTTCAGGTGCGGAACAGCAAGTCCGTCGGACCAGCGTCGATGCGCTTTCCTTGGAAGAAAAGTTACCCGCTCCGGCGCTGATGATCGTTGGGCGCGTCGTTGCAACCCAGATTCAAGAGATTGGCGATGCGTACTTGAACGGACGGAGCAGGGAATTGCCGGCGCAAAAGGTTTCGATAAGTTAGTTCTACTTTGCTCTGGATTAAACCAAATAGCTGCCGAAGAAAATGTACTGCAAGTGAAAAAGCCCTGGCATCTGTCGTTGCAAAGCTGGGCCGTCGTGATCGCCGCATCTACGCCGGGTTTCGGGGTTGGAGCCGAAAAGCTCTTCGGGTTCTGATTAACTAGTGCACAAGACAAGCGGGGCGCGGATGGTCATTCGGCTGGCCGAATAACTTCCGCGCCTCTGATTTTCTCTTCCATTCTTTACAAGCCGAGAACGTTTACCAGTTCCCGCACGGACGCCGAGGACTTCTGTAGCGCTGTATTCTCTTCCGCAGTCAGTTTGATCTCGATAATCTCCTCGGCCCCGCCCGAACCCAGCTTCACCGGGACGCCTACGAAGAGCCCCTTGATTCCATACTCACCATCCAGGTACGCCGCACAAGGCAAAATCTTTTTCTTGTCCTTCAAGATTGCTTCGACCATCTCAACCGCCGCGGCCGACGGCGCATAGTACGCCGAGCCAGTCTTCAGCAGGTTGACGATTTCCGCGCCGCCCTTGCGTGTGCGTTCCACGATCGCGTCGATTCGTTCTTTCGGAAGCAAATCGGGCAACGGAATTCCCGCTACGGTCGAGTAGCGCGGCAGCGGCACCATGTCGTCGCCGTGCCCCCCGAGCACGAACGAGTGCACGTTCTCAACGCTGACTTTGCATTCGGCCGCAACAAAAGCGCTCATGCGCGCTGAGTCCAGCACTCCCGCCATTCCCAGTACGCGATGCTTCGGGAACCCGCTCACCTTGAACGCCGCTTGCGCCATGGCGTCCAGCGGATTTGTAACCACGATAATGATGCATTTCGGCGAGTGCTTGACGATCTGTTCGACGACCGCTTTCACCACATCATAATTGGCCTTCAGCAGGTCGTCGCGGCTCATCCCTGGCTTGCGTGGAAAACCCGCTGTGATCACCACGATGTCGCTGCCCGCCGTAGCACTGTAGTCGCCCGTCGCTGTGGAAATGCCCGCCGCGCGCGAATCCGTCCTCGTAATCGGCCCCGACTCCAGCATATCCAGCGCTTTTCCCGCCGGCGGCCCGTCCAGAATATCCGTAAGCACCACATCGGCCAGCTCCAGATCAACAATGCGCTGCGCCGTGGTCGATCCAACAAAGCCGCCGCCCACAACTGTCACTTTTTTTCTGCTCATCGCTCGCTTTGCGCCCTCTCTGGATATGAACGAAGTGAATCAAGTAAAGGAGGCAGATGAGGTAAAGGATGAAAGAGCGCTCGACAAATTGCTCCGAGCTAGGCAGCGACGACCCACTAGATCTTTTTCCTTTACTTCCCTTGTCTCCTTTACGTCCTCTACCTCGCTACTGCCGCAGCCTGCATATTCTCGATAATCGCTGTCGCAAAGGCCGCGGTACCAACTTTCGTTGCGCCGGGCATAAGCCGCTCAAGATCATAAGTCACGCGCTTCTGCTGGATCGTCCGCGCAATTCCGTTTTCGATCAGCTGAGCGGCCTCCTTCCAGCCGAGGAACTCGAACATCATCGCGCCGGACAGCATCAGGGAGCTCGGGTTGATCACGTCCTTGTCCGCGTATTTCGGAGCCGTGCCGTGCGTGGCTTCGAACACGCCGAAGCCATCGCCAATGTTCGAACCCGGCGCCATCCCGAGCCCGCCCACCTGGGCCGCGCACGCATCCGAAAGATAATCACCATTGAGATTCGGCGTGGCCAGCACGCTGTATTCATCCGCGCGCAACAGCACTTGCTGAAAAACGGAATCCGCGATGCGGTCGTTAATCATCAGCTTTTTCTTCCATTGTCCTTTGCCGTGAGTGGCCCCAATGGAATCGAGCGTCTGTTTAACTTCGTCGCAAATGGCTTTCGTAAATGCTTCGGTCGCCTGTTCGAGTCCCGGCTCGATCATCGCCGCGTTCTGCTCGACAGTGAGGTTAGGATGCTTGTCCAGGTTATCGAGGATCCAGCTCTCACGCTCCGTGACGGTCTCTGCCCTGAATTCTTCGCGCGCCAGGTCGTAACCCCAATCCCGAAACGCGCCCTCCGTATATTTCTGAATGTTCCCCTTATGCACGAGCGTCACACTTTTCTTGCCATGCGCCAGCGCGTATTTGATCGCCCGGCGAACCAGCCGCTTCGTGCCCGTCGGCGAGATCGGCTTGATTCCCACGCCCGAATCCCAGCGAATCTGCTTCTTTCCGTCCTTCAGCATTTCGTGATTCAGAAACTCGAGCAGTTTCTTCACTTCCGGCGTGCCGGACTTCCACTCGATTCCGATGTAGACGTCCTCGGTGTTCTCGCGGAAGATCACGATGTCCATCTTTTCCGGGTGTTTCACGGGGGAGGGAACTCCCGCGTAGTAGCGCACCGGCCGCTCGCAAGAATACAAATCCAAAAGTTGGCGTAGCGCTACGTTCAGCGAGCGAATCCCGCCGCCTACGGGCGTGGTCAGTGGCCCTTTAATGGCCACGCGAAAATCGCGAATGGCATCGACGGTCTCATTCGGCAACCATTCCTTGTATGTATTGAAGGCCTTTTCTCCCGCAAACACTTCAAACCACGCTACTCTCCGCTTCCCGCCGTAAGCATGCTCCACTGCCGCGTCAAACACCCGCCTCGAGGCCTTCCAAATGTCACGGCCCGTGCCGTCGCCCTCGATAAACGGGATGATCGGCGTCTCGGGAACCTGCAGTTCGCCGCCACTGTAGCCGATGGCCTTGCCTCCAACAGGAATCGCCTGCCCGTTGTACGAACTTTTCATGAATGCACTACCTCCCTGGGTTATCGAGCCCTTGCTGCTTCCTGTTGGTATGCCATGCGGCCTTTCGCAGAGTTCACTGAATTATGCACATCCTCGCGAACCACAAAACATATCACAACGCACGCGAACTCCGAAATGTGCAACTGAAGTCTGGCATTTCAGTAAATCAGATCAGGACGCGGCTGTGCCATCTTGAAACACGTCGCCGCAGGAGGAGGAATAAAGCGCATGGGCAAAACAAAGGGCGCCGCATATTTCGGCATTCGGCCGTCACCCCGCTGCGCCCGTCGAATCGCCTGTCCGGAGCGCTCCATTGGCGCTCCGCGAATCCGCCCTAAAACATGTTCCAGAGGTACTGGTTATATACTTCGTGGTGATACTGGACTTCCGGCGCCTTCACAAACGTGCCGAGAGCCCGAGGGCAGCGATCGGCGGCAGCGCGTTTTAGGTCAGCGTAGCGGCCCTTGACGTCGGCGCCGAAAAGTTTTGTCGTCCACTCCGCCTTCTCGAAGTTTTCAAGCGCGGTGTACACATTATCCGGCAGGTAGCGTTCCGCTGACCGCAGATTCTTGATTTTCGCAGTCTCGCCATCCAATCCCGTCTTGAAGATCGAATACATGACCATGTACGGATTTGCATCAGGAGCGACGGCACGCACCTCCGTGCGCATACTGCGTTCATTGCCGATGGGGATGCGCACCATGGCCCCGCGATCGGTTGGAGAAGCCTTGAGCTGATTGGGCGCTTCGAAGTGCGGGTCCAGACGCCGGTAAGCATTGACACTCGAATTGAGCAGCATGCAAATATCATTTCCGTGGGTAAGAATGCGATCCACGAACTCCCAGCCCATCTTGCTCAGTTGCTCCTCACCCTTGGGATCCCAAAACAGGTTTTTGCCGCCCTTACTGATGGAAACGTTGGTGTGCATACCGTTGCCGTTGACACCCACCACTGGTTTGGGCAGGAAGCACGCCGTGAATCCCAGGTTCGTCGCCACCTGCCGGCAGATCAGTTTGTAAAGCTGAATTTGGTCCGCGGCCTGCACCACTTCGCCGTAACCATAATTGATCTCGAACTGCGATGGGGCCACTTCCGGGTGATCCTTCTCGTTCTGGAAACCCATCGAGCGCTGCACTTCCGCCGTTGTGTCGATAAAAGTTCTCAGCGGGTCGCCGGGAAGGGAATGATAATAGCCGCCCGTGTTTACGTACTCGAACTTCCCCGTCTCGTGGTAATGCCGTTCCGCGTTTTCCCCCTTGAAGAGGAAGCCCTCAATCTCATTGGCGGCGTTGAGCGTGTAGCCTTCCTTCTTGTGCATGTCCTCGGCAAACTTTTTGAGCAGGCCGCGGATGTCAGCCGAGTACGGCTCGCCGCCCTTGTCAATGACGTCGCCGAAGACCAGG
>JBGPLB010000118.1:0-15162 GCA_041486245.1 Candidatus Acidiferrum sp. | reverse complement strand
CCAGGAATTTCTTCACGGAATATTGCATGGCTCCCGCTGCCAGCAGAAATGGCACAAACGGCATCGGGGGCGGGAACACCGCGGGAATAGCTATGGCGGCAAATCCCCATCGCTCGAATATCGCGTATACCCTCTTCAACGTCTTGGCGGAAAATCTGCGCGAAAGCGATTCCTTCCCTCCCTTGCGCGCCAGCCTATAGGTGACGAACCCTCCGATCACCGAACCAATCGTCGCCATCACCGCGTAGTACAGCCACAACTCTGGGTGCCGCGCCGCCAGCACAATCGTCAGCACATCCATGCTGCCCGGAAGCGGAATTACAGAGCTGTCGATCAATCCAAGGGGGATGAATCCCAAGCCGCCAAGATGGTATATCCAGCGCCTCAAGCTACGCGCTACAGTCGGCGCTGCGGCAGCGATGAGCAGGCGAGTGAGCATTCTCTTTAAAAGTCAGCGCCCATTCTCGCATGCAGTTAACGTGGATTTCTAAACTGTTTTCTTTGGAACAGGAGAACCGCTGCCGCAGCAGCCGAAGGAAGAAATTGTTTGCGACGACGAGCAACCCGGCCCGCACTGTCGCCGTATTGTTTCTAACATTACCTGGCCGTCTTACTTCGCCGAACTACTTCACGACGTGATGAGCATCCCCGCCGCTGCTGCTGTCATAACCGCGAACGTAGCCCAACCCAAATATTGCAGCAGCGGCGAGTTCACGCTCTCCCCCATTACTTTGCGGCTGCTGGTCAAAAGGATCACCAACAAAATAAGCGGCGGTGCCAATAATCCGTTGATCACTGCGGACCAGAACAGCATTTTCACCGCGTTTAATCCCATATAGTTCAGCCCGAAGCCCAACCCCATCGCCACCGCCATCACGCTGTAGAACGCCCGCGAGCTTCTGGGGCGATCGGCCATCGAGCCACGCCAGTTCGCTCCCTCCGCAACCGCGTATGCGGACGATCCCACCAGCACCGGAACTCCAAGCATTCCGGTGCCGATGAGCCCCAGCGTAAAGAGCAGGTACGCGCCATTTCCAGCGAGCGGACGCAGTGCTTCCGCCGCCTCCCGCGCACTTGTAATGTTAGTGTGTCCATGAGCGTGTAAAGTGGCGGCAGTGGTCAAGATGATGAAGTACATGATGAAGTTCGAGAAAAACATTCCGGCGACCGTGTCCGCGCGCGCATCTTTTAACTCTTTTGTCGTCGCGCCCTTGCGCTGCGCAACCGTCGTTCGGCCCTTGGCACGGTCTTCTTCCACCTCCTCCGCCGCTTGCCAGAAAAAAAGATAAGGGGAAATCGTCGTCCCCAGAATTCCTACAAGCACTGCCAGGAACCCGCGTGACCATTCCAGATGCGGCACCAGCGTCACCAGCAGCGCCTGTTTCCAATCCACATGCGCGAAAAACGCTGTCAGCACATATGCGAAGAGCACCAGCGTCATCCACTTGAAAACGCGTGCAATCAGCTTGTAGGAAGTCCAGATCAGCAAACCAAGGATGAGCAGTGCATAGATCGGAATCCAGAGAAGCGGCCGAATCCCGGTGATAAGCTGCGTCGCTTCTGCCATGCCGCCGAGATCGGCTCCGATGTTGATAACGTTTGCCACTGCAAGGATCGAGCATGCTCCCCACAGCACCCAGCGCGGATAGTTGCTGCGCACCGCAGCCGCCAGTCCCTGCCCAGTAACAATGCCCAGCCGCGCGCACATGAGCTGTACCGCGGCCATGAGCGGAAACGTGAGCAGCGCGATCCACAAAGTGGCATATCCGTAGGCCGCGCCAGCCACCGAATACGTCGATATTCCGGAGGGATCATCGTCGGCCGCCCCGGTGATAACCCCCGGGCCTAAAACCGCAAAGGTCCTGCGCAAAGCGCTCGGTCTCTTCTCGCTCTTGGCTCCTCTTTCGGTTCGCTCATCAGGTGGTTTGTCCGGCAGTTTTGTTCTCGCCATCCGTTCACCACAATTCCTGTTCTCGAGGGATCCCCGCTTCACAGAATCGCGCTCTGTGGGCCTCTGAAGCAAGTCCGCTGTAGGATGTCCGAGAACAACTTACCTTGCAAGCGCCCGGCTCCGTTCCCACTAATCGCTCCCTACGGCTGCGCTCCGTGCCAGCGGAATAGACGATTCCAGCGACGTTGAGTTCTTGGCCCTCGCTCGGAAGCAAGAAACGCGGATGCGGGGGATCGAGGCAACCGTGTTAGGCACCGGATGCGAGAGAAAACAAGGGGATCTCACTCACGGCTGCATCTTTGTAGGGGCTAGTTGATTTCCCCTTGAGTGAACGTAAATGGGCTTTAGGAACAGCACTCCACTTGGTAACGGCAAGTTCATACGGATACCTTCGTATCTCATTGTAAAACAAGAACTAAGGAAGTTTTTCAGTTCTCATCTGCTCCCGGCCATGGCCCCGTGATTGCTCTTGCTATCAGTGACCGCGTCCCCGGTCCGCAACCATTTTCCCCAGAGAGGGCCAACCACATTGAAACGCTTAATTCTCTTAATTTCCGTTACCGTATTGTTTACTCCATGCCTCGCGGGCGCTCGCCCCGGGAAAGGCGACGACCAGCGTGCTAAACATCGAAAGATCAGTGCGGACGAACTAACCGTGGCCGGCCTTGGCCTCGCGGCGGTGCTGGGCGCGGCGGGGTTTCTCGTTTTGCGTCGGCGCAAGACCGCATAAAGCGCGGCTGTTTAGTTCTTCGAATTCCGTGCAACGCTGGTCTGAAAACGAAAGCCACGAGTGTCTCTGACTTTCACACCCGATTCGAATCTTCGGTCCCGGATAACTTCTCATGTGCGTCACCTTACAGTTCCCCAGTTCTCTTTTCTCACCCTCCTGATCACACTGGCAGCGGTCGCTCTGGATCAATTCGCCGCGCCGACCCTTTATAGCTCATCGCCGCTTTGGGCCGCCGCTGCGTGCATGGCTCTCGTGTGGCGAAGGGGCGAAGTTGAATTTGAACCGGAAACTGGACCGCGCAAATTTGGTTTTTCCTTCCGACGGAACATAGGATCGGCAAGCTATGGTTTTTCGCTCGCTCGCATCGCTTTGTTCGCCGGAGCGCACGTTGTGCTCGTCTCCGCAGTGCGCCTTCTTAACGGCACGCTGGAGCCGGTTGTTGGAACTGTTTCGTTTGTGGGGTGGATTACCGCTGCGATGAAATTGTCGGTGTTCGTGCCGACGCTGCTTCTTTTGCCGCTAAAGCGCTGGCATATTCTGGCGCGGACCTATGCCGCAGAGGGCGTTGCCGCTCTTGTCGTGCTTTTTACTTTCTTTCCTGGCCGGATTCTCACGGCGCTCTGGCCGTGGTATGGTCAAGTGCTTGGCAGAGTTGTTTTCTTTTTCGCCCGGCTCTTCGTGCCCGGGCTCAGTTACGTGAGCGCCTTCACTCCCACGCTGGACGGCCCGGACCTCGACGTCACCATCCTTCAAGCGTGTTCGGGCATCAGCGGAATCGAGCTTTTTGATTGTCTGTTTGCGTTCGTGGCCCTTCTCGATTGGAATCGTCTGCGCAAGGGCCGCACTTTGATTGCGTATTTCGGAGGAATCGGAGCGATGTTCCTGGGCAATGCACTGCGAATCTCCGCTTTGGTCATCCTCGGCAATCGCGGATTCGCCGATGTTGTCGCGCGTTTTCACATTTCTGCGGGCTGGATCTTTTTCTCCGCGGTATTTGTCCTATACCTTTCACTGACCTATCGCAAACTTCTAGTCACCACCAGTTAAAACTTCTGCTGGCTCCGTTCATATACCATCCATAAGCTGAAAGAGCAGCCTTCGCTAAGAAAATTATGTAAATGCTATAAACCCCCTCTCTCTGATTTCTAACTTGCAAGAATTCCAGAAACATTTGATGAGACATTCGTTCGAAGTTTCCGTTTCTCCCAATAGCCCCGGCAAATGATTGAACCGTTTGCTCAGCTCGATCGGGTTGGTGGCCGCCCGAGGAAGCTCCCCGGCAAACGGGCTGTGGTGGTTGTGCAGCCAGGGCAGGGGAGGAAGAGATGCTGGCCGCAAGCACGAGTTCACGGGTTCTTTTTCTAGCTCTGGCTTTCTGTTTCATTGGCAGCACATCCGCTTATCCACAAGAAGCTGCCTTTCTTAGCCGTTCGACGATACATAACCACCGAACGAATTCAGGAACCTGGCCGGCGAAATGCGAGCTGTCTTCAACGAACACGTTCGCCGCCTCGCGTCTTAACTACGCAAGGGAATGGCCGGCAATCGCGGACGGGGTAGCCGGTGACCCGAACGTCACTACCCCGGACGCATCATGTGTGGAACCGGCTTTTTCGGCGCCGCCCAGAGCCCTGGCTGACAATCCTTGCGGTCAGAATGTCACAAGGTTTCCAGATATCTCCGGCTCTTCCCCGTGCAACGAGCTTCCGAATACGGTTCCGGCGGAACTGTCGGCGCTCGGCAAGGCGGGCCTGAAAATCGAGCGAGCTCGCGAAAAAGTTCTGGAGATTCTGCGTTCCGAAAATGCCTGCACGGAATGGTTCGAAGCAAAGGACGCAAGCCCTGCAGTGACTTTCCAGTCGCTTAATTTTTCGCTAGATCAGAATGGTCAGCACAACATATTCGAGTCGAAGGAGAGCGCGTCGCGCTTCATGCTGCGACAGCCATACGTTGCGCGGGCGACGCAAGATGGGGGAGCGCACACGGCGATTACGATCAATGCATATGGTGCGTTCTACCGCTCCCAAGGGCAGGTACAAAAAATAAGTCAAGAAGGCCTTCCGCTGCAACTGGATGGGAGCCGCGTGCTGACAGTGGGGTCTTACAGCGGCAACACACTGTCCGCACAGATGGTCACCCTGCTGCACGAGTTTGGACACATCATCGATCTTCTCCCCCAAGATGCAGATTATCTGGACGGCAAATCGGGGCGCAACACGGACGAAGTGCTGCGCCACTGCCGCGCCGAGCTGGACGCCCGTGCGAAACGAACCAGACAGCCGGTTTCACGATGAGATGAACACTTGAGGCGAAAGCGGCAGACGCCGCGGTCGGGTGGATTGAATTCAACACCATGACTCTCGTGTGGATCCATTTGTTTCAGGGTGATTTTCCGCTGACGCTGTTTAGCGCGGCCACGCTCGTAGTGTGCCTTAGTGTACAGACATTAGATTGTGAGAGGCGCAAGTTAGATCTGCAACAAGTCACACCGAATTTGAACTTGGGTGCTGCGCGCGATTATGGAGAAGGCTCAGTTTCTCGCGCAGGTAGAAGGAGATGAAATTATGTTAGGGATCATTGCAGCTATTTTGATTATAGGTTGGTTGCTTGGGCTTTTCGCATTTCACGTATCCACCGGTTTATTCCATATTCTGCTCGTCATCGGCCTGATTCTTCTCGTTTTGCATTTCGTGTCAGGGAGAAGGGTCTCCGTCTAATCGGCGGGTTCTGCACACTGAGCGCGCTATCACGTCTTTCGCGTTCATTGGCGGATCACCTCCTCGTTGTGTTTGCGGACTCGCACAATTCCGTCCTCGGCCTAGGAATTTGGCCGAGAAGAAAAAGAGGCGATTGATATGAGCACAATGGCATTAGTCATTATTTCCGGTCTGATTCTCCTTGCAGTACTGGGCATCGCTGTGGCGATGTCTCTTAAAAAGCGCAAAACAAAAAGACTGCGCACTCGATTCGGACCTGAATATGCGCGTGCCGTCGAGGAAGGCGGAGGCCGGCGAAAAGCGGAAGCCGGGCTCCAGGAACGAGAAAAACGCGTCGACGGTTTTGCAATTCGTCCGCTTGCGCCGAGCGACCGGGAGCGCTATATCGCGGCCTGGCACAAGGTTCAGGCGGATTTCGTTGACAACCCTCAAAGTTCTGTTAGCCAAGCCGACCAACTCCTCGGCGACGTGATGTCCACACGCGGTTATTCCGTAGGTGACTTTGAACAACGTTCGGCGGATATCTCCGTGGATCATCCGCTGGTTGTCGAAAATTACCGGGCCGCCCATGAAATCGCGGTCCGCCATGCCGCCGGCCAAGCCAGCACGGAAGATTTACGGCAAGCCATGATTCATTACCGTACGCTTTTTGATGACCTGGTCGGCGAGCCGGAATTGGCTCGCGCAAAAGCAGCTGCGTCGTAGACTTCGACTGATAAACGGGTTCATAAGCGGGAAGGGATGTTAGGTCTTGAGGAGCGCAGGACAGAAAGAGGAGTCAATCCAATGGACGAGGTAAAAAAAATGAGAGACGAAGATACGGACATGGGCCTGACAACGGCGACTCTGGCTGGTGCTGCCGCACGGCCTGAGGCAGGAGGTGTTGTTCCACCAGGCTTCAGCGTTGTCGGCGGTTCCTCCGCAGGAGCTGCGACCGCCCCGGCTATGGACAAACAGGTGGTGCCGCTTCTTTCGGCCGACGAAGCGAAAGATTTTCACGCCCGCTGGGATGCAACCCAGGCGAATTTTGTTGACGAGCCTCGACGCGCCGTGCAGCAGGCAGACAGGCTTGTCGCGGCCGCGATGAAGCGCTTGGCCGAAATGTTCGCGGGTGAAAGAGCGAGACTCGAGAGCCAATGGGATCGCGGCGATGACGTCTCGACCGAGGATCTCCGTCTGGCACTGCAGCGCTACAGGTCGTTTTTCGGCCGCATTCTCTCGGTGTAACAAGGCTGGGCTGCCTGGATTCGCGGGAAGCGCGGAGTTGCTAATTTCGTTCGGAGCCGCGGCGGTCGGCGAGATAGGCGAGCAAGGCAAAAATCGCGAAGTAAAAGATGGCATTGACGCCGATGGCGATCCGGAGAAACCAGCCGAACGTCCAGGCCAGAGATTCATGCGCGGCTGGCATGACGAGTTCCGCAAGCTTCAGACCGGGCGAAAAAAGGGATACAAGCGAGACCGGGAGAGTGGATTCACTTGGCACCGCCAAGGCCAGCGCCAGAAATCCAGCCAGCAAGCCGACTATCGCGGGCAAAACCCAGCGTAAGACTATGCGCTGCGGCATCAGCACTGATTCTATCAAACTGCATCCTGTGCAGCGCCCTCAACTTCCACCAAAGTGCGAACATGTAAATCCCCCAGCGTCCAATTAAATATTTTGTTAGTCACCGGAAACGGTCCGTCTAAGAAGTCTGGCCTTACACCTCTTTTTGATGCTACGCATGAAACGATTTCGCCGCCTCGCGCACTACGCAGGTAGTCAGGCCCATCCCAATTCAAATGCCTCCGTTCTAACCAATGGGGGCACCGTTTGTTCCAGGTGCCAGTCGTGGGGGTAATTGGTCGGGAGACGCGTGGGGGAGCGCTTCAGGGAGAGTTGTGCTCCCCTCGTGTTCGACCGACCGTGCACAACCGCCTGCCCCTCGTGGCGAAAACCAACCTGTCATCGTTCCCCTCCGCCTTGCACAAAATCAGAAAAAGCTAAGTGAGTAGACTCGCGCCGTCCTGTGGGAAGATAAGCCGGACGTTCGATCACCAGAGGCGGATGATGAAATCCTGGCGCACTGTTGGATTCCTAGTGGCGATCCTTGCTGTGGCGAGTTTTCTGTTTGCGTGGCCATATGGAGCGGCGACACGGCTCGAGCCCTCCCCGCAGCAGAATTCGCCAAAAGAGCATACGCCGACGATTGAGGAATACCAGCCGAAGTCCACGCTCGTTACCAAGGAACACAAGATTGACAGAGCGAAGTATCCATTTATCGATATTCACAGCCATCACTGGAACCCCACACCCGAGTACGTGGAGGAACTAGTCAAAGGAATGGATTCGATCAACCTGCGAATTTTGGTGAACTTGAGCGGGGGAACCGGCGAGCAGTTGAGGAAAACCGTGGCGACGATGAACGGTCGCTACCCGGGCCGGTTCGTGGTTTTCGCGAACATGAGTTACGACGACTTGAACATTCCGGGATTCGGTAACCGCGCAGCAATACGGCTCGAGCAGGACGTGAAGAACGGCGCGCAAGGGCTGAAAATTTTTAAGGACTTTGGAATGGAGCTGAAGTACACGAACGGGCAGCGCGTGCATGTGGACGATCCGGAATTCGATCCAGTGTTCGAGAAGTGCGCGGAGTTGAAGATTCCCGTGTTGATTCACGTGGCGGAGCCGTCGGCGTTTTTTGATCCGTGGGACTATTCCA
Source organism: Candidatus Acidiferrum sp. (assembly GCA_041486245.1). Classification (GTDB taxonomy): domain Bacteria; phylum Acidobacteriota; class Terriglobia; order Acidiferrales; family UBA7541; genus Acidiferrum. Next base: position 7,065 of record JBGPLB010000118.1, on the reverse strand, counting down.
ACGAACGCTGGCTGGAACTAAAACAGTTTCCGCGACGCGCGCGGCCGCCTTCGCAGTACCCGGCCTTTGAAACGCTTATGACGGAGCGCAATCACTTGTTCGCGCGGCATCCGAAGACGAATTTCATCGCGGCGCATCTGGCGTTTCATGGAAACGACCTGGAGCGTCTTGGCAAGCTGTTTGATGCCTACCCAAATGTGAACGTGGATATTGCCGCGGTGTTGGCGGAACTGGGGCGGCAGCCGTACTCGGCCCACGATTTTTTGATCAAGTATCAGGACCGGGTTTTGATGGGCAAAGACATTTACGAGGTCAATGAATATAAGTGGTATTTCCGGTGCCTGGAGACGCGCGACGAGTATTTCGAGTATTACCGGAACCGGCACGCGTTCTGGCGGATTTATGGTTTCGAAGTACCGGACGAAGTGTTGAAAAAAGTGTATTACAAGAATGCGTTGAGGCTGGTACCGGGAATGGATGCCAAGGCGTTTCCCAAGTGAGCGCTGCTCTCGTCGCGAGCTTGGCACAGAATCGCCTTGGAGGAAGAATGGCAGCGAGCGCAAGCAAAAACAAAAAGACGAAGACTGCGTATGTGCGCGAGGACAATCCGGCCTTGCAAAAGGTGGTGCGAGGATTGCGAAGCCTGGTGAAGGCTGCCGCGCCGGGAACGAAAATCACCGTGAATTCGTGGGGCATTCCGACTTTTGAAACAAAAGATCCGTTCTGCTTTTACATGGTAGGGAAGAATCACGTTACGTTTGGATTTCACTATGGGACTTCGCTCGCGGATCCGCAGGGCTTGCTCGAAGGAACAGGAAAAAACATTCGGCACGTGAAACTGCGCGCGGTGGAGGACCTGGAGCAAAAGGGTTTGAAGAAGTTGGTGCTCGCCGCGGCCCGGCTCAAAGGGAAACGGCTGATGAAGGGGATGAGTGGGAAACGAAAGTAATGTTGGGACAACCAGGAATTGTGCATAGGTTCAACCCCGGACGGAGAAGATTGTCGAAGGCCGCATGGCTAAAACCAGGTTGAGACTTTGTAGCGGCGATACTCGTCGCCGAAATGCTCTTCGAGGACGCGTGACTCGGCGCGGGCGCGGGTGATCTGCAGAATTACCACCGGCACGATGAGCAACAGCAGAAGGGGCCGCTCGAGGAAGAGAAAGAGACCCGCGAAAACAAAGGTGCCGAAAACGTAGATGGGATTGCGAATGCGGGAGTAGATGCCATGGGTGATGAGTTTTTTTGCCTGGGGCGAGACGGAGAAAGAATTTCCGAGCTGGAAACGCGCTACTGTGATCAAAATGAGGGCTGGACACATCAGGGCCAGTCCGGCGATGCGCATAGGGCTCCAGGGCGGGCGCGCGAACTCGTACACCAGAACCGCAATTCCGACAAGCGGGACGAAAATGACGAAGATAACGCTGCGGTTCAGGTTCATTGGTGGATTCCCTGAGATCGTTCCGCCGCCGGCGGGTGAGGCGCTTCGGCGCTTTTCACTTCGACAAGGACGTAGACCAGAGTGGTTTTACCGACGTTTTCGGCGGTGTGGGGAGCTTTGGTTTGCAGCCAGCCGCCTTCGCCTTCTTTGGCTTCCCAGGTGGCCACTTTGCCGTCTGCGAAAACGATCTTCATCGTTCCCGGCTTGGTAACGTAATACCAGCCCGAGGGATGGGTGTGCATGGCGTCTTTCTCGCCCGGAGCAAGAGTGTTTTCAATAACGCGCACATCGGCGTTTTCCAGGATGATCTTGTTGTGCTCGGGCGCGACTTTGACGACGTCCTGGGCGCGGGCTGTCCCGGCAAGTGGGAATAGGCAGAGAGCAGCGATGGTTGGGCAGAGTTTCCGCACGGCGATCCTCCGTTTTCCCAGGCATCGTACCACGCGCGGCGAGACGGATTACTGCTTGGGACAGTGTGGAGAGATGCCTCGTCGCAATGCTCCTCGGGATAGACTCGGTGCATCGCGTGTCAGGTTAACAATAAGACCCCCTCCCCCTGGGGGTTTTTTCGGAAGTGTTCATTCTACATAGCTTAAAGTCACTTGTTTTTATAGGTTTACGGAAGTGTTCATTCTAAAGGACTTGAGTGCCGCAATTTGCACTAGAATTGTGCAGGTCTCGTAAGTGTTACGAATAAAAGGCTTGGGTCGAATGACGGACGCCAAAAAGCAAAAACGCCAGCAAGATGCTGGCGCTACGGTCCGAAGGCGCAATAATAGCCAGCCATTACTGTATGCCAAGAGTAACCGTTTGTCAAGGAAAAAGAGAGAACGTGGCGGGAGTGAGACGGTGCGGTGAGACTAGGGAAACTTGAGGGAAAGTCAAAACACGTACCCTTTGATAAAGCAAACCCCAAAGGGCGCGTCTCCCAAGTCGCTTCCATCGCGTTAGGAGTGCTCCACACGCCCAGAGAGCATCTATCGGTCTTCGGCCCAAAATCTTTCTAATATCTGTCGCCCAATTGTTTTCTCGCCTTCTTTCAGTTCAGGAAAGAACTCGCAAGACTCATACGGTTGAGGAATCCGCGTACAAATCTGAAGGCAATTATCGGAGATGCTGCGGCGAAGCAAAATTCGCCGAAGAAAACCTGTAATCCATTTGGTCCACTTTCTCCGTTTCGGGTTAGTTTGGCTTGACATGCGGTTTCCTGAATCGACGCACACCTGCATGGCCGCTCAATCTTCATCTTCATATCATTCGCCGGGTGTTTTTTAATGGTACACGCGGGCTAGTACTGCGCTTTTGGGGATCGTATAACTAACTAAATCAAACGAGGCCAGGCGAATAGCGGCCTGGCGCGGCGCCTTGTTAAGTGTCGCTGCTATGTTCAACGGCGATTACGACTTTTCCGCGAGCGTGTCCTTGTTCCAGATACCGGATAGCGTCAGGGATCTCACGCAAGGTGTAACTCCTGTCGATGACTGGTGTTACCTTTCTGGTCGCCATCAGCTCGGCCATGATAGCCAAGTCTTCTTTGCTCGGTTTCGCCAGAACCATGACGTGCTTCTGGCTGACGAACCATGACAACACAAGCGCCTTGATCGCACGCGTCAGAGGACCGATCATCCAGTTATCGGTCGTTCCTCCCGCCGCGAGGTATATGCCCCTGGGGTTCAAGACGCGCCTGCATTCCGAGAACGGATGGTTCCCAACACAGTCGAGAATTACGTCGTAGCGTGGCGCACTGTTGGTGAAATCCTCCTGGATGTAATCAACCACCTGATCCGCGCCAATGGATCGGACCATTTCCATATTTCTTGTACTGCATACACCCGTGACCTCCGCGCCGAACGACTTGGCGATTTGGACGGCGAACGTACCCACACCTCCTGCCGCGCCGTTAATCAAGACCTTCTGACCGGGCTGAATGTGTCCCTTGTCTCGAAGGCCCTGCAACGCGGTAAATGCCGCAATCGGCACGGAAGCCGCTTGCTCGAACGTCACGTTATCCGGCTTCATGACCAATTTCGACTCGGACGCACACGCATATTCCGCAAATGCCCCTTTGCAGGAGCCGAACACGCCATCCCCTGGTTTGAACTGCGTTATGTTCCTGCCGACCGCCTCAATCTCGCCGGCCACATCAGCGCCTAGCCGTGAGTCCTTTGGTTTGCGCAGCCCACCGGCCGCGATGCGAACGAGGTACGGCTCGCCTCTCATGAAGTGCCAGTCATATGGATTGACGGAAGCCGCGCGAACTTTTATCAAGACTTCATCGTCCGCGGGGGCGGGCTTTGCAGTCTCCCCACACTTGAGGACATCGGGTGAACCATAGCGGTCATAAGTAATGGCATTCATGGATACCTTTCAGAAGGGGCTTGAATCGATCGATCCGGGCAGGAATGCGCCATTGGTTTGGGCGCTGTGGAGATGTCTTTATTGCTCCTTGGTTTCGCTGGTGGGCGCTGCGAAGCCGCCGCAGCGAGCGCGCCAACTCTGGCGAAACTTCTCGCGTTCCTCGGGAGTCATCTTCTCCCAGCGCTCGTCCATTCGTTGGCGCATACGCTCATCCATTCGTCGCCGCATATTGGAGCGAGGGCCATGACCACCACTCCAGCCTCCGAACAGAATGCGGCAGAGCGCCAGCAGTCCGATGGCCTGCCAGAAAGTAATTTGCCGCCATCCGAACAGCGTCGGCGCCAGCCAGTTCCACAGCTGCATCACCAGTTCGCCGCCGAGCCAGATGAAAAGCGCGATCGCTAGTGGGGCCAAAATAGCAATCCCTATCCGTTTCTGAATCTTATTCATGTCTTGCTCCTTATTTGCTCGAATCATTTCTTCGCTTCATTTCTTCATAAACTCATCGTGAATGCTCTGCAATCGTTCGCGCAGATGAAGCACCGCGTAGCGCTTGCGCGAGAGTAGCGTGTTGACGCTAACGCCGCTTTCTACTGACAACTCTTTGAAGCTGCGCCCCTCGAGTTCGTGAGCGACGAATACTTCACGCTGCTCGCGGGGCAGTTCGCCGAGCGCGAATTCGAGCTCATCCAGAAGCACATTGCGGAAGTAGAGAGCTTCCGGCCCGGCATCGGCGGATGGCAAGAGATCTTCGATCCGCAGCAGTTCGCCGTCTTCGTCCTCGAGCGCTGCGCCGCTGAAGGTCTCCGGCTTCTTCTTGCGGAAAAGGTCCGTGATGCGATTGCGGGCGACGCGAAAAAGCCAGCCGGTCACGTGGTCGATGGGCATCAGCAGGCGATTGGCTTCCACCAGTTCGTAGAAGACTTCCTGCACGATGTCCTCGGCGTCGGAGGGATCGGGCACACGCCGGCGAATAAAGTTGCGCAGCCGAGAGCGCTGTTCCACGACGACTTCGGAGATTTGACGATCTTGCTCGGTCATGGAGATGACGGTCAACGGCTGATCCATCCACTGTTGTAGACGAATGAGGGCCGCGGATATTGTAAAGGTTGAGCCGGCGAATCAGGGGTGGGCTAACCGCGTGAAGAGTGCTTCACCCTGCGAACATCGGGATAGGTGTAAGATCGGCAACAGGTTTGAAGTCAAAAAGGAGACTCTGAATCATAGGAGCCGCGATGAACGTCACTTCCATACCTCGGGCCAGATCGCCGCTATTCCCCTGGTCGCGCCGCGCCGCCATGGCTTTCCTGGCCTTCGCCACCATCCTTGCACCGAGTATTGCCCCTACCGCCACGACCGCTGCCCAAGCCTCGACTATCGTAACCCTCGCCAAAATCCGCGAAGTCTGGGTCCAAGACCTTCGCACCAAACAGCTCGAACCCATCCTGAAGTTCTATGCTCCAGACGCTGTCTTCCTCCAACCAACCGGCGAACGTATCACAGGCTCCGCCGCGCTGCGCACACTCTTCCAAACTATAATGGCCACCTTCAACAGCGACCTCACCCTCCACAACCAGAACCTCGAAATATCCTGCGATCTCGCCTACGACAGTGGCGACTACCAGGAAACCCTAACCACCATCGCTACCGGGGCCAGAATCAATAACAAGGGCAGCTACATAATCATCTTTAAACACGAGCCAAATGGCAGTTGGCAAATCGTTCAGCACGTCTGGACGGGCATACCGCCCGCTGGGACATAGGCTGGCTGGCAAAGTTTGATTTGCGGGCGAATTGCAGATTATCGGCAAATCATCTAGACTAATCATCTAGGTCAATCACCTAGGTTGTTCGAGAGGAGTTTGGCGATGCGGACTGTCGGGATATTTGAAGCGAAGCAGAAGCTTTCGGAATTGGTGGAGCGGGCCTCGCGCGGGGAGCGGATCCAGATTACGCGGCGGGGCAAGGTGGCGGCGGAGATTGGGCCGGCGCAGGAGAAGCCCGACCTGGACGATATAAAAGAGATCTTCGCGGGGATGGAACGAATCCGGAAACGAGCCAAGCCTCTCCCTCACGGTGTGACCATAAAGGATCTGATTGAGGAAGGACGCCGTTGACGCGTTTTGTGCTGGATGCGTCGGTGGCCCTGGCTTGGGTTGTCGATCGAAATCCAGATCCTTACGCAGCCGGGGTTCAGCGGAGGGCGAGCTCCGGTGATCGGGCGATTGTGCCGGCGTTTTGGCAACTAGAAATTAGCAACGTCTTGGCTGTGGTGCGTAGGCGCGGCCTGCTGAGCGTGCAGGAAACCGACGAAGGACTCAAATATTACGAAGGTTTTCTTGTTCGACATACGGATATTGTTGCAGCGATTCCTAGCATGCGTGAACTCCTTCGAAAGGCGCTTGATTTGGGTTTGACGAGTTACGACGCGATGTACATAGATCTGGCGCTGAATGAGAATCTGCCGCTGGCGACGCTGGATAAGGGATTGCGGGCGGCGGCGGTCAAGGCGGGGGTGGCACTGCTGAACTGAGCGACGGGGGGTGTAAGGACGAGTCAACACACGCACACTTTGATAAACCAAAACCCAAAGGGATGCGGCACCCAACGGAAATGCGAGCAGACAGGGCGTCCTTTGTCGAGGCTTAAGGGCGCCGACTTTGAGGCTGAAGAAGACGAAAAGATATAGGCTGAACTTGATGTTTTTACAAATTAGCTTTTGCACAGAAAACCACAGGGCGGCAAAAATAATTATTGCGGGGACTTGACGGAACCAGAAAAGTGGGTATACTTACAAATGGCTCGGGGGTAGCTGAGCCAGCAGGGCATCACAGTCGGGTCGAAGAAGCGTCTTCCCAGCGTAATACCAAGCGAAGGCCAGAAGTAGATCCTATAGTGAGGTTCTTTACGAGCACAGGCTAGAAAGAAGTCGAGCATCGCGTGGAATCACCCAGGTGTGGGTGGTTATACCCGGCGCTCGACGCCGGGTTTTTTTATTTGTGGAAGTGAATAGTGGCGAGTGGGCAGTGGTAGAGGTTCTTAGCGGTTCCTCTGTTACGAATCACAAGCACTAAACATGGAAGCAAATCCCAACGGAATGTTGGGGACTCTGACAAGATCAGGGTCAATGTTCTTTGACAACAGAAAGGCTGGCAAGTCCACGCCGATAACTTGGCAGGGATTACGGTTCCTGCTGGGGCAATGGTGTGGATTATTTACAAGTTTGCTCGAGAATCGAGCAATACTGTGGAAGAAAAGGCGGCTTAT
>JBGPLB010000117.1:0-15246 GCA_041486245.1 Candidatus Acidiferrum sp. | reverse complement strand
GCTTGCTTGCGGAGCTCGGCCACGAACTTTGGATCGGAGACTCCGCGAAGATTCGTGCCAGCGAGGTGCGCAAACAGAAGACCGATGAACGCGATGCCCGGCTCATTCTCGATCTGCTGCTGGCGAAACGCTTCCCCAAAATCTGGGTTCCCACACCGGCTGAGCGCGATCTTCGGCAGTTGCTCTGGCACCGTCACAAGTTGGTGTGTCTGCGCACCATGCTGACCAACCAGCTGCACTTTCTGGCCATGAGCCAGGGCTTGTGCCGCAAGAAAAAACTGTTCACCAAGAAGGGCCGCGCAGAACTCGGGAGTCTTACGCTTGGACCGTGGGCCAGCCGGCGGCGCGAAGAACTTCTGCAGCTGCTCGGCCAGCTCGATCCTCCCATCGCGGAGTTGGACCGCGCGGTTTCCGAAGAAGCAAAACGACGTGAAGACGCCGTTCTTCTGATGACCCATCCGGGCATCGGTCCGGTCACCTCGTTGGCCTTCGTGCTGGCGATTGGTCCGGTAACTCGCTTTCCCCGCAGTAAAAAGATCGCGAGTTATCTCGGGCTGAATCCGAGCGAGGCCTCCAGCGGAGGAAAACGGCGACTGGGAGCCATCAGCAAACAGGGCAACACCATGGTGCGCTGGTTGCTGATCGAAACGGTGCACCACGCCGTGCTACAAGATCCCCAACTGCGGCAGGATTATCAGCGGTTGAAATTCCGCAGAGGACACGCGGTGGCCAAAGTGGCCATCGCGCGCAAGTTGGCTGTGCGTATGTACTGGATGCTCCGTACTGGAGCGGATTACGCACAGCTGGTTCGCAGGCAAGGCAGCCCGGCGGCCACCCTGGTGGAGGCAACTCCATCGTTAGGCTGATTGGGCGCCTTGCTCCCGCGAGCGATCGCGGCGTCTGAAGAAAGAATCATGGTCGGAAGTCCGTGACCGAATAGATGGTTGGTGGAACCAGAATCCACCGCAAGATTCACGAAGCGAGCCTTGGTCGAAATGCAGGAAAGAGAAAGAGAAAAGATCCTTATAGGTGAAAAGAAAGACGAGCCTTCGCGGCTCGTGAACTATTTGTGTCTCTTGACAGAGCCGACGCCTTCATAGAGGGTGGCCGATTCTTAATTCGCCAAGGAGAATTTGGCTTGCCCATCTTTATCTGGGGGGTGCGACCCCCTTCGTTCTAAGGGGCCTGGTTTTGACTCTACTTTTCTCGTTTTCGTCTTGCTACCGGCCGCTCTGGAATCCTTATTCGCTTGTGCCCTTGCTGACCCGAAACACGTGTCCGTCCGGATGCCGCACGTGCATCTCGCGGACGTTCCACGGCATGTAGGTCGGTGGGAAAGTGACATCTAGCCCGACGGCCACGCACTGCCTGTGGACCTCGTCAACGTCCTCCATCCACACGCCCTTGTCGGCTGGATCAAGGCATCGAATACCAGCAAAACCTGACTGCCCGCAAGGTCGCAATTATCATTTTCCGCGTGAAGTCGAACCGTCTGAAAGACCTGCTGCTGCTCGTGCCCGCATGCCTCGCCCGCATCCAATCCATTCGACCGGGCCAGATCGTTAAGATTGAGGGTTAGCAGTTCTCGTTTCCTCGCCACTCACCTTGCCTCACCGTCATTTCGCCTGCCCTGTTCACCCTGAGCCTCGAAGGGAGCAGAGTCGAGGGGAACGCACATCAATACATTCGTCGATCAGAATCCGCATTTAGGGACGCGCGAGCAAAAGGTGTTTTGCTTCTTCGAGAGCGGCGACGGCCAAGTCACGCGAGACGGTGGGAAATCCCTCAAGAAAGTCCTCGAGAGTTTCTCCGCCCTCGAGGTAGTCGAAGAGCGTTTGGATGGGCACTCGCGTTCCGCGAAAAACGGGAGTTCCACCAAGGATATCGGGGTTTTTAACAATGACGGCCATGAAGGGATTGTAGCACGCGCGAGTGCGGGCGTGCCCGAGAGGCAGAAACGCGCGAGCGGCTACGCGGAGGGGCGAGGGGGGTAGGAGTCGAGGCGTTTTTTGTAGAGGAAGAGGACGCTGGGGCCGAAGGTGAGGAGCATGATGGCGAGGCCGGTGGCGATGCCGAAACTGGTGACGATGGGAGCGGAGCAATCGTGGCGGCGGCGGACGATGATGTGGCAGGGGACGGCGATCAAAAGCTCGAGGACGCTGCCTTTCAGGAGCCAGGAGAGGAGACGGGTCACGATAGCGGAAGAATCTCGAAAATAGAAATAGAAGAGAATTCCCCAGACCAGCCAGAGGCCCAAGCAGAAGCTCCAGACGATGCCAGCCGTGGGAAAGAAGGTGTCTCCAAACTTCTCGGCAGCAACTCCGAAGCCGAGAGACCAGATGCCCGCAGCAGCGAGGGTGGCCATCAGGAGAGCAGCGACCGTACAGGAAACCAGAATGTGAGCGCGGGGCTTGAGGTGTTTGAAGGACGTGTCGACGGAGAGAAAAAGCAGGAGCGCCTGCCCTGCAAGGAAGATGCCAAGCGAGACCCAGACCCTCCATTGATGGCAGGCCTCCATGATGCCTCGCCACAGAGAGGAGGCAGAGAAACTAGGCACGGCGATGGACACGGCCAACGGGAAGATGACGCCCAGCAGAATCAGAGCGTAACAAATGGAAATCACAATGCCCCATTTGCGCATAGGCCCTCCTTCGGGTGATTCCGTGTTTATCACAGAAATAAGGCGAAGGGCAGGATTGCGTGCGGGGTAAAGGCGCAATCCAGGAAAACAAGGTGACAAAAAGGCAACGCAGAATCTTGAAACTAAGCTGTTTAGGGATTGACGCCGCGGGCTATTGACATGAGGGGGCGCGGGTCTGTATTGTCCGCGGCAGCAAGTGACATAGGTCGGTAACACTGCTTATGCGCCCATACCCTTCCCAGCGCGGCGGTGCAGGTCCCAGGTCTTTCCCTGCGTGGTTGCGATTCGTGTGTATCCCTGAAAATCAACTCTTTGAAAAGCGGTTCCGGAGGTGCGTTTTGTCTCTTCGCCGGTTATCCCTGATTACTGCGGTGATTTTGCTTGGAGCGGCGGCGTATCGCGTAGGCTCTAGCAGCGCGGCGGACGAATGGCTGCCGATTTCGCCGGAAGAGCTGAAGATGACGAGCTTGCCGGAGGCGCCGGGAGCGCAGGCGGTCATCCTGTACCGGCAAGTGGACCGGGATGACAGCAACGTACACACGCCTCACGAATATAACTATGTGCGGGAAAAGATTTTTACGGAAGAGGGAAGGAAGTACGCGGACGCGGAGATTCCGTTCGTCAAGGACGAATACAACATCGTGAACATCAGGGCGCGGACGATTCATCCGGATGGGTCGGTCGTGAACTTCGATGGAAAGGTGTATGAAAAAGAGATCGTGAAAGGGCGGGGGATCAAGGTCCTGGCGAAGACGTTTACATTTTCTGACGTCCAGCCGGGAAGCATCATCGAGTACCACTACATGATCGACTTCGCCGAATATTGGGTATTTGATTCGCATTGGATTCTGAGCGACGAACTCTATACGAAGGCGGCGAAGTTCACCCTGAAACCTTGCACGGAGTTTGGTTTGCGATGGAGCTGGCCAAATGGGCTTCCAGCCGGCGCCGCTCCGCCGGTGGAAGGGACGGGCGTGAACCCGCTGGTGCACATGGAAACGAGCAACATACCCTCATTCCAGGTTGAAGACGATATGCCGCCGGAAGAAAGCATGAAATTCCGGGTGGACTTCAACTATAGCGAAGGACAGATTGAGAAGGATGCCGATAAGTTCTGGAAGCGAGAAGGGAAGAAGCAGAACGACCGCGTGGAAAGTTTTATAGGCAAGAAGAAGGCGATGGAAGAGGCCGTAGGAACGATCGTGGCGGCAGGCGACACGCCAGAAGTGAAGTTGCAGAAGATTTACGCGCGAGTGCAGAAGTTACGAAACACGAGTTACGAGGTCGAGAAGACGGAGCAGGAGCAGAAAAGAGCAAAAGAGAAAGGGGCAGGCAACGCGGAAGAGGTGTGGAAGCGCGGATATGGCGATCAGAGCCAGATAACGCTGTTGTTTTTGGGATTGGCGCGTGCAGCGGGGCTAGAAGCTTCCGCGGCGAGGATCGCGACTCGGGAAGACCATTTCTTTGTCAAGAATGTGATGAGAGAGAGAGACCTGCACGCCTACGTGGTGATTGTGAAGCTGAACGGGAAGGACGTGTATTTCGATCCGGGCTCGGCGTTTACGCCTTACGGCATGCTGCCCTGGCCGAAGACAGATTCGGCAGGACTGAAGTTGGACAAGGACGGCGGCACGTGGATTATGACGAGCATACCCGACAGCGGGGATTCGCAGATCGACCGGAAAGCGGACTTGAAGTTGACGCAAGAGGGAAGCCTTGAGGGAAAACTGACGGTAACATATACGGGGCTGGAGGCGGCATCGCTGCGAGTGGAAGAGCGGAATCAGGACGATACGACTCGTAAAAAACTGCTGGAAGATAAGGTGCGGTACTCGGTTCCCGCGGCGATCGAGGTGGAGTTGACGAACAAGCCGGATTGGTCGAGTGCGGATTCGAAGCTGGTGGCGGAATTTGATTTGAAGGTGCCGGGGTGGGTGTCAGGCGCGGGAAGCCATGCGCTGCTGCCGGTGGGAATCTTTGGCGCGCCGGAAAAACATCTGTACGAGCACGCGACGCGGGTACATCCGCTCTACTATCACTTCATGTCGCAAAAGGTGGATGACGTGACGATCGAGCTGCCGCTGGGATGGAAGGTGAGCAACCTGCCAAAGCCCGGAGACAGAGACGCAAAGTTGCTGGTGTACACGATGAAGGTGGATGAGAAGAACGGCACGCTGCATCTGGAGCGGCACCTGAAGAGCGATCTGGTGATGCTAGAACCGAAATACTATCCGACAGTGCGAAGTTTCTATGAGTCAGTGAGGACCGGCGATGAAGAGCAAATCGTATTGCAACCGATGGGCCGAGGCGGGAGCAATTGAAGTGATTCGCCAAGCTGCGCGGCTGGCGGCGGTGGTCTTGGTGTGCTGGGCGTTGGCGCCCGAGGGTGTGCGCGCAGCGGACGCACCGCAATGGATGCACGCGCTGGTGAACGCGCCGTTGCCGCCACACGATGAGAAGACGGACGCGGTGCTGTTGTACTCGGAAGAGATATTGAATGTGCAGAGCAACGGAAAGATAAAAAGCATTAAACGCCGAGCGTACAAGATTTTGCGGCCCGGGGGACGCAATCACGGAACCGTTTTTGAGTCGTACGATTCCGAGACGCGAATTACGGGACTGCGAGGCTGGTGCATTCCGGCGCAGGGCAAGGATTACGAAGTGAAGGACAAGGATGTGATGGAGACGGCGCTGTTCGGCGTTTCGAACGGAGAATTGGCCACGGATCTACGGACAAAAATCCTGAAGATTCCTGCGGCAGATCCTGGAAACATAGTGGGCTATGAAATCGAGCATGAGGACCGGCCGTATATCCTGCAAGACGAATGGAGCTTTCAGCACGAAGATCCGGTTCGCGAAGCGCGATATACGCTGCAACTGCCAGCGGGATGGGAGTACAAGGCAGCGTTCTTGAACTACCCGGAAGTGAAAGCGAGCTCCGCAGGAAGTAATCAGTGGCAGTGGGTGGTGAACAATGTGGAAGGGATTCGGCCGGAGGCCAACATGCCACCCTGGGAGGCGGTGGCAGGCCAAATGATCGTCTCTTTTTTCCCGCCGGGCGGAGGACCGACGAGAGGCTTTGAAAACTGGAATGACATGGGGTTGTGGGAGGCAGGGCTGGTACGCGGGAGGCGGGAGAGTTCGGCGGAGATCAAACAGAAGGTGGCCGCGCTCACGGCTTCAGAGGCAAGCGCGACGCGCAAGATGGCCGCGCTCGCGAAGTTCGTGCAAGACGACATCCGCTACGTGGCAATCGAGCTGGGAATCGGCGGATGGCAGCCGCACGCGGCAAACGATGTTTTTTCACACCATTTTGGCGATTGCAAAGACAAAGCCACATTGATGAGCACAATGCTGAAGGAAATCGGCGTCGATTCGTATTACGTCGTGGTGAACACGGACCGAGGGACGGTGAACGAAAAAACGCCAGCGGTGAACTGGTTCAACCACGTGATCCTCGCGGTCAAGCTTCCGCAAGGTAGCGGCGAGTCCGAATTGAGGGCCGTCTCGCAGCACAAAACACTAGGGCGAATTCTGATTTTCGATCCGACGGACGAGATGACGCCGTTTGGCTATTTGCGCGGAGCATTGCAGGGGAATTTTGGGTTGCTGGTGACAGATTCAGGCGGCGAGCTAATCGAGCTGCCGCGGCTGGCGCCGGCGATGAACGGGATACGCAGGACGGCGAAATTGACGCTGACGCCGACAGGAACGTTGACTGGTGATGTTACGGAGATTCGATTGGGAGATCCCGCGGCGCATCAAAGATACGCGCTGCGTTCCGCAGCGACGGACAAGGACAAGGTCAAGCCGATCGAGAGCTTGCTGGCCGAGTCGCTCGCGAATTACCGGCTGACGCATGCTTCGGTAACGAATTTGACGCATAACGATCAGCCATTTGGATGGGACTATTCGCTGGTGGTGGACAACTACGCGAAGACGGCAGGGAATCTGCTGCTGGTGCGGCCGCGCGTTTTGGGGAGCAGATCGAGTGCACTGCTAGAGACGAAAGAGGCGCGAAAGTTTCCTGTGGAGTTTCCAGGGCCTTCCCTGGATTCGGACACCTTTGAAATTACGCTGCCGAGTGGTTATGAGGTGAGCGATTTGCCGCCGCCGGTGGACGTCGATTACGACTTTGCGAGCTATCACAGCAAGACGGAAGCGAGCGGAAATACGTTGAAATATACTCGCAGGCTGGAAGTAAAAGAGCTGACAGTGCCGATGTCGCAAATGGAGACGTTGAAGAAGTTCTATCGGATTATAGCAAGCGACGAGCGAAACACAGCAGTACTGCAGCCGGCCGCGCACTGAGTGGCGCCTAGGGCTCGGTGTGTTGCGCCCGCCAGGCGGGGACCGACCATACCTGGACGCTGTGTCCCAGCAGGAAAACTACAAAACATAGTGCGAAGACGGAATGACTGAGGCTCGCGCCGAAGTATTGCCACGCGGGGGCGGTTGCGCCCGGGTAGTCGGACGAGAAGAGCATAGTTAGCATGAAGAGGATGCCGAAGGCGCTTGCGGTGCGGACGAGGAGGCCGAAAGTGAGGGCTAGTCCGATGGCGAATTCGCCGTAAGCAACGAGGAAGGCAATGGGAGTGGCGTGGGGAAGGACGAAGCCGCGGAGAATCGGCGCCATGAACGGGTAGGCGCCGCCTTCGAGGAAGCGATTGATCCAGAATTGAAAGCCGCCGTGAAGAGTGAATTGGGTGCCGAAGACTTTGTATTGGCCGAAGATAAGGAAGAAGACGCCGACGCCGATGCGGAGGACGGCGAGGGCCCGGGCGTTGGGGTCATTGTTCGAGTAATCTGGGACGAGGGGTTTGGGCATGGGCTTGGTTGGTCTCTAGGCTGGCTGTGAATCTAAAGTTTCGCCACTACAAAATCTAGGAGAGGCGGGCGCGGACGCGGTCGCTCAGCGCTTTGCCGTCCACGACTTTGCCTTCGAGGGCCGCTTTAGCGGCCTTGACGACGGCGCCCATTTGCTTCATGGAGTTGGCGCCGGTTTCTGCGATGGCTTTGGAAATAGCGGCATCCATTTCTGCGTCGCCGGCGCCAGCGGGGAGATAGGACTCGAGGATGGCGAGTTCCTTGGTTTCCTTGTCCACGAGATCCTGGCGGCCGCCTTTTCCGAACTGGTCGATGGATTCCTTGCGCTGCTTGACGAGAGTTTGCAGGATTTGGATGGATTCGGCTTCGTCGAGCGTGCGGATTTTTTCCGTTTCTTTGTACTTGATGGCGGACTTGACGCCGCGAAGGACGCTGAGGCGAAGCTCGTCCTTGGAGCGCATGGCGTCCGTCAGGTCTTTTTGGATTTTTTCGGAGAGACTCATGCGGTTCAATATAGCAGAAGAAAAAGAAAGTAGAAGCATTAACACAGATGGTGCTGAGAATGCAGAGGGTAAGGAGGTTCAGAGGACAGGGTGAAAAGCAAGGAAGGCGGATTTGACAGGTTGCGGAGCGCTCGCTACCGTTGATGTTTTACGTTTGGCGGATTTTGCCCGCCTACGAAATGCAAATCAATTTTGATGAGGCCCGATGAAAGTCATTGTTGCGGACAAGATCAGCGAACGAGGCGTGGAGCTGTTGCGAAAAGCGGGATGGAACATCGTTCTGACGACGAAGGACACATTGAATGCGGAGATAGCGGACGCGGACGCCTTGATTGTAAGGAGCGCGACAAAAGTTACAGCGGAATTGCTGGATAAAGCGACGAGATTGCGGGCCGTGGGGCGCGCAGGCGTGGGCGTGGACAATATCGACCTGGATGCAGCCACGACACGCGGCGTGCTGGTGATGAGCACGCCGGGTGGAAATGCGGTCAGCGTGGCGGAGCATACGTTCGCGCTGCTGCTGGCGCTGGCGAGGCAGGTGCCGAGGCTGGATAAAGCGATGCACGAGGGGCGCTGGGAAAAATCGTCCGCGGCGGGGACCGAAGTGCGCGGGAAAACGCTGGGACTGATCGGGCTTGGACGCATCGGAAGCGAAGTGGCGCTGCGGGCGGACGCGTTCGACATGCGCGTGCTGGGATATGACCCGTTCATCAGCGAAGCGGCGGCGCGGGAGGTGCAGGTCGAACTGGTGCCGCTGGAGAAGCTGCTGGCGGAGAGCGATTTTGTCTCACTGCACACGGCGCTGAGCCCGGCTACGCAGAATTTGATCAATGCGGAGACGCTGGGGAAGATGAAAAAAGGCGCACGGTTGATAAATGCGGCTCGCGGCGAGTTGATTGATGAGGGCGCGCTGGCGGAAGCGCTAAAGAGCGGGAAGTTGGCTGGGGCGGCGCTGGACGTTTTCGTGCACGAGCCGCCGAAGGATTCGCCGTTGCTTGGAATGGATAACGTGATTGCGACACCGCACGTGGCGGGCTCAACGGCGGAGGCGCAGGAGGAAGTCGGGACGCAGGTGGCCGTGCAGATTAAGGATTATTTGGCGGAGGGGCTGATTCGCAATGCCGTGAACTTGCCGGCGCTGTCGGCGGACCAGTACCGGAGGGTGCGCCCGTATCTAGCGCTGGCGGAGCGGCTGGGATCGCTGGTGTCACAAGCAGTGGCCGTCAGGCCGGCGCGAATTCGGATTCGCTACGCGGGCGAAGTGGCGGAAGTCGGCACGCACTTGCTGCGTAGCGCGGTGCTCGCGGGAATGTTGAACGCGGTGCTGGATGAAAAAGTGAACGTGGTGAACGCTCCGGCAATCGCCGCGGCACGCGGGCTTTCCGTGGAAGAGGAGACGCGGCGGCGTGAGCGCGGGTTCCCTAACACGCTGGAAGTGGCGGCCCTGCCGGAAAAATCGGGCTCGGCGAAAGGTTTTTCCGCCGAGGGCACCGTTTTGCACGATGGTTCTCCGCGCGTGTTGCAGATAGACGGGATTCCGCTGGAAGCGGAGCTGGCGGGGACGATGCTGTATCTGCGGAACCGGGATGAACCCGGAGTTATCGGGCAGGTGGGCTCGGCGCTAGGCAGATTGGGGGTGAATATCGCGACGTTTGCGCTGGGCCGGCGCGAAGCAACCAAGGGAGCCGAGGCGGTCTCGCTGGTGAGGTTGGACGGAGAGGTGTCGGACTCGATCCTGGGGGCCATCCGCGGGATCCCGGCGGTCACGGTGGCCAGGCTACTAAAACTTGGATGAAACCCTTGGTGCGGCGAGAGGAGTGACATTTTTTGCGGGCTCACCAGAGAGATTCCTTCCTCGGGGCTTCTTGTACGCATGTAAAATTTGAATGAACCTGGATTGATAGAGAAATTAGAAGAACTTTCCTTGACAGCCGACGCCCGTTTGGCCTAAAACCTAAGTCAAAGAATTGTGGTTAAGTGGTGGGGAAGGTTGCCAGGGTTAGTGTTTCATTCTCCAGGTAATGACCAGGCAAAGCGCCGCACACTGAATGTGTCGGCTTGGTGCTGCCCACCTGCGTGCGTCTCAAAAAATAATAGGTTAAGGTGCGCGAAAGGAGCAGTCCATGAGGTGGGATTTGATTAAGCGCAATATTTTGATTTCTTCGGTAGCATTTTTGTTAGTGGTTGCGGGTGTGTGGGCGCAGGTCGGTACTACGTCAATTCGCGGCGTGATAACGGATAAGACCGGCGCTGCAATTGTCGGTGCCAAGGTGACGCTCGTCAGCCCTGCTCAAGGTATTCAGCGCGAGATGCAGACGACGCAGTCCGGCGAGTACGAATTTCTTGCTCTGCCGCCGGGGACCTATGCGCTGACCGTGGAGATGACCAATTTCCGGACATTCGAGCACAAAAATATCCAGCTGCTTGTGAACTCGCCTGCCACTGTGAACGCCACACTGGAAGTCGGCGCCGCCACGGAAACCGTGGAGGTCTCGGCGCAAGCCGTCACCTTGAACACGACTGACGCTTCACTCGGCGTTGCGTTCGGCGAAAACCAGGTGAAGCAGCTTCCGCTCGAAGGGCGCAACGTTCCGGATTTGCTAAGCCTGCAAGCGGGCGTTCTCTATACGGGAAACCGCGCCGACATCAATACGGCTGTCGACACCCGAAATGGGGCGGTCAACGGCTCGCGCAGCGATCAAAGCAACGTGACACTGGACGGCATCGCGGTGAATGACGCGGGGGGCCATGCCTTCACCTCGGTCCTACCGGCTACGCTGGACTCCGTTCAGGAGTTCCGCGTCACGACTACGAACTATAATGCCGATCAGGGAAGCTCTTCGGGCGCGCAGGTGGCGCTTGTAACCAAGAGCGGAACGAATAACTTTCACGGCTCGGCGTACGAGTACAATCGCAACACCTACACCAGCGCGAACGATTATTTCGTGAAGGCCGCGCAGATACAGGGTTGCCTTGGGAGCGGAACCCCGTTGAGCGATAAGCAGTGCAATCAAGCGCCGAAACTCATCCGCAACGTGTTTGGCGGATCCATCGGCGGACCGATTAAGAAGGACCGGTTCTACTTCTTCCTGAACTACGAGGGGACGCGGCGCTTGGAGGAGACCAGCGCGGTGCGGACGATTCCGACCGATACTCTCCGCGACGGCGTTGTGTACTACCTTTGCAAAACGTCGTCACAATGCCCCGCTGTATCGCAGGGTGTCACAGGGATAAGCGGCGCCAAATACGACATACCGGACGGCTATTTTGCTGTTAATAAGGCGCAGATGACGACCATGGATCCGCAGCATCTAGGTCCTAATGCTGCTACGCTGGCGTACTTTAACAGCTTCCCGCACCCCAACGACGGCTCCGTCGGCGATGGGCTCAACTATTCCGGCTTCCGGTTCAGTTCGCCGATATCGGATACCAAGAACTGGTATATCGCGAAGTTTGACTACAACATTACCAGAGACGCCAAACAGCGGATCTCCTGGAGCGGCGCTTTGGCCAACGAATCGAACCCGCAAGGGCAGTACCTGCCGAGTTCGCCCACGGGGAGCCTCTTTAATTACACTTCGGCGCAACACAGCTTCGTCAATTACAACAAAGGATTTGTCATCAACTACTCTGGCGTGATCACAAATAACCTGGTGAACAGCTTCAGGTACGGTTTTGTACGAGAGAGCGTCGGCGACATCGGGAACTCGAATCAACCCTACATCATCCTGCGCGGCATCACCCAAGGCGTCACGCGCACGTCTGCTTTTCAACGCCCGATCCACACGTTTGCAGATGATCTCTCCTGGACACGCGGAAGGCACACGTTGCAGTTCGGCGGTTCGCTCACTTACACCCGCAATCCGCGAATCAACACGTTGAATTCATTCAGCGACGGCGTCGCCAATGCTTCCTGGCTCGATGTATCCGGGATGCTCGTGAAGACCGGGTCACCGTTCAGCCCAAATTTCCAGGTAAACGGCGTTCGACAATATCCTACCCTTCCGCTGGGAGCCTCCAGCTTTGCGAATTCCTATGATTTCCCGCTGATGGCACTTCTCGGGATGGTCAGCGAAGACGACGCAACCTACAACTACAAAAAAGACGGAAGTGTACTGGCGCAGGGCGCACCGGTGCAGCGGCACTTCGCAGAGGATGGCTGGGAGATGTACGCACAGGACTCCTGGAAAGTAAAGCCGAACCTGACCGTTACATTTGGATTGCGGTACTCGCTCTTTTCGCCGCCTTGGGAGACCAATGGCCTACAGGTCACACCAAGCCAGAATCTGTCCAACTGGTTCAACCAGCGCGCCGCGAACATGGAAAACGGTATCCCATCCAACCAGGATCCGCTTATTTCATTTTCGCTTGGCGGGCCGGCCAACGGCGGAAAGCCGGACCTCTGGAGTTGGGACTACCATGACTTCGGACCGCGCCTTGCACTTGCCTGGTCACCGAAAGGCAGTGGCGGCCTTCTCCAGAGCCTGTTTGGAGATGGTGGGAAGACCGTCATACGAGCAGGGTTCGGCGTCGTGTACGACAACATTGGCAGCGGCATCTTGAATACGTTTGATTCCGCGGGGTCATTTGGTTTGGCGACGACCCTCTCGAATCCAGCAGGCATCGAAACTGCGGCGTGCGCGCCTCGTTTGACAGACATGCACACGATCCCCACCACGGACCTGGGCTGCCCGGCCAACAACAACGTACCTGGGCAAATGCTTATTCCAGCGCCTCCGGGGCAGTTTCCGCAGACTTTTCCGAACACGCTGGATAGCGGTGGATTTGCCATCACCTGGGGATTGGACCAGAATATCAAGACCCCGTACTCTTACACGCTGGACCTTTCCGTCGGGCGCGAGTTGCCAAAGGGATTCTCGCTAGAAGTATCTTACGTCGGCCGCTTGTCGCACCGGTTACTGACGCAGTCAGATCTGGCGATGCCTCTCGACTTGGTTGACAAAAAGTCTGGGCTTAGCTACTTCAAAGCCGTAACGGCGCTGGCAAAAGTCTACCGAACCGGCCTCTCGACTGACAGTTTTAATGCCTCCATGGTACCGGCAAACGTTGCGCAATACTGGGCGGACATGCTGCAGCCCCTGCAAGCCGGTGACTCCTATCAAACTGGTGCCTGCGGAAAGAATCCTACGAATTCGCCCGTGGTGGCTGCCTACGATCTGTTCTGTGGCTTTAATTTGAACGAGACTACAGGACTTTTCGTGCTGGATTACTTCGGGGTCAGCGGTACACAACAATGCGGAACAGCCCCGGATAATTTCTCCTGCAATTCGTATGTTCCCTCTACCGGAACAAATTCCTTTTTTAACTCGCAGTACTCTTCTTTGTATGCCTGGCGCGCGAACGCCAATGCAAACTACCACGCCTTGCAGGTGAATTTACAACACAAGATGCAGCACGGAGTGCAATTCGACTTCAACTATACATTCTCAAAGTCGATCGACATCTCTTCCGATGCCACGCGAATTGGAGCATGGAGCGGCCTCGGGGGACAGGTCATCAACTCTTGGGACCCGAATGCGATGCGCGCCGTCTCCGATTTTGACGCGAAGCATCAATTCAACATGAACTGGATTGCAGAACTTCCGTTCGGCAGGAGCCGGCGGTTTGCCGGGAATGCCCACGGCTTGCTCGACGCCATTATCGGCGGCTGGCAGCTCTCCGGTCTTTTCCGCGTTACAAGCGGACTGCCCTTCAACGTGTTCAACGGATTCCAGTGGCCGACGAACTGGCAACTGGGAGGGAATGCCTTCCTGGTCTCGCCTGTGAACGCCGGCCGGTTTAAGACCACCGACTCTTCTGGAAACGCGGTGGTCAGCGTATTTAAGAACGGGACCGACGCCATCAATGCTTTTACGAATCCGTTCCCTGGAGAGTCTGGCGCCCGTAACCAGGTTAGGGGCGATGGTTTCTTCAACGTGGATCTGGGTCTGGCCAAGCGCTGGCGGATGCCGTGGTCTGAGAAGCAGAGCCTCCAGTTGCGTTGGGAGGTGTTCAATGTTACCAACTCGAACCGGTTCGACGTGCAGTCGATCGCGCCGGAGCTGGACATATCTTCAACGTTTGGCAACTACACGGGATTGCTGACGAACCCGCGCGTGATGCAGTTCGCACTGCGCTTCGAGTTCTAAGGCCTCCTAACAAGTTTCAGAACGCCGCCGGGGAGTGAAGGCTTCCCGGCGGCGTTGTTTTTGTGTCTGGAGTAGCGGTTGCGGATGCTGGCAATCCCGCGTAAACTGGATTGAGGTAAGGAATAAAATTCGGGGCGTAGCGCAGCCTGGCTAGCGCGCCTGGTTCGGGACCAGGAGGTCGAAGGTTCAAATCCTTTCGCCCCGACCACTCCCTCAAAGACTAATATCCGCTGCCGCTGGTCGTTTCCATCAGGCACTTCCACATCGTCGTCTATTTCGGGTTTATTGCGGTACAGCGGCCGGGGCTTGGGGCGCAATAAAGCGCACGGGCTCACCCGCCCGGGTGTGTCGAGGAACTGCTCATCCGCCAAGGATGTGGCCCGTATAGGGACGGCTTGCCTTTTTTGGCGGATAGTCCTTATGCTGCCTCCTCACGCTGCGGAGTGGTCGACGTGCCGAGTAGGCTAGTCCGGCAAGGTTGATTAGCTCGCGCTGCGTGGTAATACAACTAGCTTGGAAGGACCGGATGGCAATTGTTGCAGGCGTAGATTTCGGCACACTAAGCGTCCGAGTGACCGTCGTGGACACCGATCGGGGACGGCTGGGCTCGGGCGTGGCGGAGTTTCCTCTTCAACGGAAGAAGGACGACCCGGACTACGCCACGCAGAGCCACACGGATCATATGCGGGCGCTTGCCGAAGCCATGCGAAAGGCCGTGAGCTCAGCGAAAATCTCGGGCGATCAGATTGCGGCTTTGGCTATCGATACGACTGGATCGAGCGTCGTTCCAGTGGGTGAAAACCTCGAACCCCTCAGCGATTATTATTTGTGGTGCGACCATCGTGCGTGGCGAGAAGCCGCGCTGATCACCGAAACCGCGCGCCGCGAAAAGCTCGAAGTGATCGAGTGGTGCGGCGGCGTCTACTCCTCGGAGTGGGGCTTTTCAAAACTTCTGCACTGGCTTCGCCACAATCCGGAGAAGCGCGAGCGTCTTGTCACAGCGTTCGAACATTGCGACATGGCCGCGGCAGTGCTTTGCGGCATCACCGATCCAGCGGAGGCTCCGCGGTCGGTCTGTGCGATGGGCCATAAGTGGATGTGGAACGAAGCGCTGGGTGGGTTACCG
>JBGPLB010000116.1:0-15248 GCA_041486245.1 Candidatus Acidiferrum sp. | reverse complement strand
TGTTCCCATGAACTGGATGAACAAATGGGCCGGCGCCTTTCCCGTCTTCGTAAAATCCGCCGGCGGCGCGCATTTCACGGATGTTGACGGCCACGACTACGTCGACCTCTGCCTCGGCGACACCGGTGCCATGACCGGCCACTCGCCGCAAATCGTCGCGGACGCTGTCGCCCGCCGCATCAAAGAAGGCATCACCTTCATGCTTCCCACCGAAGACGCCCTCTGGGTCGGCGAAGAACTCCAGCGCCGTTTCGGCCTTCCGTTTTGGCAATTCACGCTCACGGCCACCGACGCCAACCGTTTCTCGATTCGCATCGCCCGCGAAACCACTCAGCGCCCCAAAATCCTGGTCTTCCATTACTGCTATCACGGCACCGTCGACGAGACCTTTGTCTCGCTCCACAACGGCGTCGTAGGCCCTCGCCGCGGCAATATCGGTCCGCCCATCAATCCCGTCGAAACCACTCGCGTCGTCGAATTCAATGATCTGCAAGCCCTCGAAGACGACCTCAAACATCATGACGTCGCTTGCGTCCTTGCCGAGCCTGCCATGACCAACGTCGGCATCATCCTCCCCGACGACGGCTACTGGAAATCCGCGCGCGAACTCACCCGCCGCTACGGCACGCTGCTCATCGCCGACGAAACGCACACCATCTGCGCCGGCCCCGGCGGCTGCACTCGCGAATGGAATCTCCAGCCCGACATTCTCGTCTTCGGCAAGCCCATCGGCAGCGGCATCCCCGGCGCTACCTACGGCGTCACCGAAGAAGTCGCCCAGCGCATCGCCGGCCGCCTCCATCTCGAAGATGTCGACGTCGGCGGTATCGGCGGCACGCTAGCCGGCAACGCGCTCTCCCTGGCCGCCATGCGCGCCACCCTCGAACACATCCTAACGCCCGCCGCCTTCGCCCATATGATCCCGCTCGCCAACCGCTTCGCCGACGCCGCCGCCGCCCAAATCCGCGCCGCCAACCTCCCCTGGAACGTCACCCGCCTAGGCGCCCGCGCTGAATACACCTTCGCTGCAAAGCCTCCGCGCAACGGCGCCGAATCCGCTGCCGCCGCCGATTTCGAACTCGAGCGCTTCCTCCACCTCTACACCTTAAACCGTGGTGTCCTCCTAACTCCGTTCCACAACATGGCCCTGATGTCCCCCGCCACCACCGAAGCCGACATCGACCTCCACACAAAAATCTTCGCCGAAGCCACCCGCGAACTCATCTCGTAGGGGCACGGCACGCCGTGCCCGTCTGGACACTTCTTATTCGTCTTTTCGGCTATTGGTCTTGCGGGTAGGACAATGGACCCGGCGCACTTATGCTCGCCGAGTTCGACCCTTTTCTTGCCGCCTCTCTCAATTCGTGCACCAACTGAAGAACTCCATCGACATCCTCAATGTCCGAGAAAACTGGAACGTCGCCCACGGTAAACCGGCTCGGATTTCTCGCTCTTCGTTTTCACCTTCCACTCTCTTCCGAATATGTTATTCTTCACGGGACGTAATCAATGCTTTAAACCTGATTACCGCCGGCGCTTGCAGAAGTAGATTCTTGTTCTTCCAGGCGAGGTGAACAATGAGCCTGCGGTACTCGCTCGCCGCCGTTTCTCTCTTGTTCCTGCTTCCCCCCTGCGCCTCAGCTCTGCCCGGTCTCCCTTGGCCGAGTCCCCAGACCGCGGAATCGGAGAGCCCGTCATCCCGCTCCAGGAGCATCAACATGTCGGATCGTGAAAAAGCCGGTCTGCGCGGCCCCGTCAAAACCTGCATCGAGGACTTCGTTTACCCCACGGGCAAATATTCGATTGCGACTGAATACAATATCGACGGAAAACTTCTTTCGTCGCGTTCCACCAATACAGACGGCTCACTGTGGGTCACCACGCAGAGCTACGACCCGAAGGGCCGGCTTACGGCCGGAGTCTCCGGCAAGTTAGGCGAGCCCGCCTTGGAGTCGCTCTATCTCTACGATGATTTAGGACGGCTGCTAAGCATCACAAATAATCTCCGAAAGGGTGACCGAATCGACTTCCATTACGACGCGCAAGGACGCAAGACCGCGATCCAATCTTTCGCCTCCGATTCCCTCCAAATCATGCAAAACGCTGAATTCGGCGGTTCTCCCTGGGACGCTTCTCAGATGGGAATGGGCGTTCCCGTCGGTGGTAGCGTCACCACCAGCTTTGACGGGAACGACCAGCCAACCGAGGCGCAAGTCCTCGACGCACAGGGTCAACTTGTCAGCCGGGTCGTCCGGTCCTACGATGCGAATGGCCAACTCAGCCAAGAAAAACCTGACTGGATAAATCCGGCTTCGTTGTTACTTGACAGGATGCCGGCCGAACAGCGAGGTCAGGCGAGCTCGGAACACACCAAGCAGATGAACATGGTATTGGCTCGCGTGATGACCGGCAGAACTCCCGCGGGAACAACCTATACCTACGACTCTCAAAATCGGCTGACCGCAACCCGCGAACGGAACATGATGTTCGACCAAACCACTTCCATCGCCTACAACGAGCAAGGCGAAAAAGCCGAGGAGCGCAAAACCTACGCCGAAAACTCTATTATCCCCGCCGGCGTCGAGTTCTCAGTCGGGGAAGACGGCGCCGTAATCCCCAATAAGCCGTCCGCACAGCAACCACCCCAGCCGTCGCTCCCCGAGCCGACCGTCATCAAATACACTTATCAATACGACGCCTACGGCAACTGGACGCAACAAACCGCGACGGGCACCGTCCACCCCGAGCGGCCTCTCACCGTCCGAAATCGCACTATCAACTATTATTAACTTTACTCGCCAACTTTGGTCAGGCGGCCACCCATCCCAACTTCGCAGCCTCAGTGCTTCATCCCCCGCTCCCGCTTTTTCCAACCACACGCGGCCGCTCGCTTAAATGATTTTTCACGCGCCATATTTTTGCTCCATCTCCTTTCCCATCATCAACTTAAATCTCTACCTCGTGTCATTCGAATGGTTACCATAATAGAAATAACTTGACAGGTTATCATGAACTGCGGTAAAATTGCCTGTGAAATTCGGCTCTCATCACCGTTTAAGTCGCACGCAAGCCCGGACCCGCCTGTCTCCACCCCCAACTGTCGCCTTCCCACGACACTTGCCAGCCTATTTTCAGCTCGCCACTCGCCACTCGTCCCTCGCCACTTCCCCCCTTGCTCGACACGCCCGTCACCTCCCGACACGCTGCCGCCCGCGCAACCCCTCTCGTATCAATCGCATGCACACACTTTCCGTCACCAATGGGGGTGTGCCTCTGCGCATACCCAAATCTTCAATCTGAGGACCAAAATGGAACCACTACACAACGAAACTCCCTCAACTCCCAAATCAGCACCCGCTCCTCGCGGCGCCTCCCGTTGCCGGCGCCGCACTCGTGCCAACGGACGCTGCCGCCTCCCTGTTCAGGATCCTGCCACCGGCCTTTGCTTCAAGCATGCCGCCCCGGAAACTCGAGCTGCGTATTCCGCCGCCGATCGTGCCGATCTCTCCGCCGATCTCTTCGGCGAAGTCGCCCCCACCTTCCAATCCGCCGAGGAAATCAACGCGACTCTCGCCCATCTCGTCGTCCTCGTGGCCCAGGGCCGCATCTCCTCCCGCCGCGCCGCCGTCATCACCTACGCCCTCAGCCTCATCCTCCGCGGCGTGCTGGTCATCGACAAAAAAGCTGCTGATGCTCCTTCCCAACTCGAGTGGTCCGACCCTTCCTGGCGCCCCGCCTGCATTCTCCACGCCGAGGCTGCTCGTAACCCCTCCGGCGCCTCCAGTCCCAGCTCCAACGACGGGGGCAATGCCAGCCGGCCAATGTCGTAAGTACAGATGTATTGACAATGGCTGCCCCGCACCTTAGTTTAGAAAGGAAGCTCGCTGAAAATGCGCTTCGAGTGGAATGAAAGCAAGAATCGGTTGAATCTGAACAAGCACGATGTTCGTTTCGAGACCGCCGTTCTTGTTTTTGACGATCCCTTCGCCATTTCTCGGAGGGACCTTGCGTTTGAAGAGGAAGACCGCTGGATAACCGTCGGCGCCATCGCGCCGGGTTCACTTCTGTTGGTTGTCCACACTCTTCGCGAAGAAGATCATGAAGACGTCATTCGCATCATTTCCGCTCGTGCCGCGGAATCGCACGAAAGGAAGGCCTATGAAGAAGCTCACAAAGGACCAGAAACGCGACGCCGCCGCCATCGCGGCGAAAAAAGACGCGGACATTGATTTTTCCGATATCCGGCCCATCGTTGACTGGAGCGGGGCAGAAGTCGGCAAATTCTACCGCCCGGAAAAGAGGCCGGTAACCATCCGCCTGGACGTCGATGTCATTGCATGGCTTCGGGCCGATGGCCCCGGCTATCAGACTAAAGCGAATTTGCTCCTGCGGCACGCCATGCTCCATTTCTCGCAAAAGAAACTCAGCGGCCACAGGAAAAACACGCGGGTTAGAAGCAAGCGTCAAATGGAGAGAAGAGAAGCATGACCAATCCGGCAAGAAGTTTCGCGAAACAGTTCTCGCCCGGCAAAACCGAGTCAGAGAGAACCTTTGTTTCATTGCCTTGTCGCTTCCACAATCCTCGCAGTACAATCTCTTGTTTGTCTACCGAGGAGGAAAGCCGCCATGGCTACTGCCGAAGCGAAAATCCATGTTTCTGAGTTCACGAACGAACCATTCATCGATTTCTCAAAGCCCGAAAACCGCAAAGCCATGGAAGATGCGCTGAAAAAAGTCGCTTCCGAATTCGGCCGCGAATATCCCATGTACATTGGCGGCCAGAAAATTATCACCGCCGAGAAGCGCACCTCCTCCAATCCTTCGCATCCATCGCAAGTCATTGGCGTTTTCCAAACGGCGACTCCCGAAATGGCCGCGCAAGCCGTGGAAGCCGCCAATAAGGCCTTTGAATCCTGGAAGCGCGTTCCGGCCGAACGGCGCGCCGAATGCCTCTTCCGCGCCGCCAAAATCCTTCGCGACCGCAAGTTTGAAATGAACGCGCTGATTTGTTATGAAGCCGGCAAAACCTGGCCAGAAGCGGATGCGGACACCGCCGAGACCATCGATTTTCTTGAGTTCTACGGCCGCGAGATGCTCCGTTTGGCTGGTCCGCAAAAAGTCACGCCGATGAAAGGCGAGAGGAACTATCTTGTCTACATTCCGCTCGGCGTCGGCGTTGTGATTCCGCCGTGGAATTTTCCCGCGGCCATCGCCGCAGGCATGACCATGGCCTCGCTCGTCACGGGAAACACCGTCATCCTGAAGCCCGCGGGTGATACGCCTACCGTTGCTGCAAAATTTGTCGAGATCGCTTACGAAGCTGGCATTCCAAAGGATGCTCTCAGTTTCCTGACCGGTCCTGGGAGTTCAATCGGCGACGTCCTCGTGCAGCATCCCAAGACCCGCTACATCGTCTTCACCGGCTCGAAAGAAGTCGGCCTGCGCATCAGTGAACTCGCCGGGAAGACCGTTCCTGGACAAATCTGGATCAAGCGCACTGTTCTCGAAATGGGTGGCAAGGATTCCATCATTGTGGATGAAGAAGGCGATATCGACGCTGCCGTCGAGGGCGTCACGCAAGCCGCCTTCGGCTATCAAGGCCAGAAGTGCTCAGCCTGTTCACGCGCCATCGTTTCCGAAAAAATCTACGACACCTTCGTGCAGAAACTCGTCGAGCGCACCAAGAAAATTGCCGTCGGCCCCAGCGACGATCCCAACAATTACATGGGCCCGGTCGTGAGTAAGTCCGCCATGAACACGATTCTGAATTACATTGAAGTCGGCAAGAAAGAAGGGAAGTTGGTTCACGGCGGGAGCCGTGCTCCAGGCGATGGCTACTTCATCCAGCCCACGATCATCGCCGACGTCGATCCTAAAGCGCGCATATCACAAGAAGAAATCTTTGGCCCGGTGCTCGCCGTAATCAAAGCAAAGGACTTTGACCAAGCTCTCGAGATCGCCAACAACACCGAGTTTGGTCTCACCGGCGGCGTCTACTCCAAAAATCCCGCGAAGCTCGAGAAGGCTCAGGAAGCCTTCCACGTCGGCAATCTTTATTTGAATCGCAAGTGCACCGGCGCGATGGTCGGCGCGCATCCCTTCGGCGGCTTCAACATGTCCGGCACCGATTCCAAAACTGGCGGAAAGGACTATTTGCTGCTTTTCCTGCAAGCAAAAACCGTCGCCGAAAAAATAGCGAATTAGGACTCCCGTGCTTTCTTCGCGGCGGCTCGCTTCTGAACCCGCTTCAGCACGATGAAAACCGGATAGCTGAAGACCAGCATCAACAAAGCGCGAGGCGCATTTTTCTTGTCCGTCAAAATCGAGCAGATAAGAAACACGACCGACGCAACCAACGCAACTCCCGTCGTCCAAGGATATCCCCACGCGCGATACGGCCGCGCCATGCCCGGTTCTTTCCGCCTCAGGACGAAGACCGATGTGTACGTCAGCGTGTAATTCGCCACGAAAAAAAACGACAGCATGGCAATCACCTGTTCGAACGAGCCCAGCACAAAAAGTACTCCCGCAATCGTGCTCAGTAGTAAGGCCAGCGTTGGCGTTCCGCCCGCATTCACCTTCGTGACCGGCCGGAAAAACAAACCGTCGCAGCTCATTGCATAAAGCGTTCGCGAACAGAAAAGCTGATTTGCATTGAGGCAACTCAGCATGGAAATGATCATGATCGTGCGGATGATGGGATCGCCGTACTGGCCAAAGATCCGTGATGTCACCGTGCCGAGGGCAAAAGTGTTCCCTGCAATTTCGTTCATCGGCAAGACATACAGTACCGCCAAATTCAAAAGCAGATAAATTCCCATGATCGAAAAAACGCTGCCAAAAATCGCGCGTGGAATATCGCGGCCTGGATTGCGAACCTCTTCTCCGAAATAAATCACGCCGTCCCAGCCGTCAATCGTGTAGAAAACGGCTTGCAGTCCAAGCATGAGGGCCACGGCCAGCGGCCAGCCCGCGGGCATGGCAGGCAGAACATTGTTCGAATGGGGAGCGGCCGCCCGGGCATGCCCGCCAAGCGTGAAACACGCTATGACGAGGATCACGAACGCTGCTGTCTTGATCGCTGCAGTCGTCAGTTGAGTGCCGCGGCCCCAGCGAATTCCGCGCCACTGCAAGACGCCAAAGCCCGCGATGACAGCGACGGCAATCAGTTTTACGTGTCCAGCAAATATTGGAAACAAATCACCGCTGTACTCGGCAATCACAATCCCCACTGCGGCTGCCGTGCCGCACGTCGAGAGCCAGTCGCTCCACCCTACGATGAACCCCGCGTATTCGCCGATCGCGCGGCGCGAAAAATTGTATTGACCGCCGCTGCGAGGAATCGACGCGCCGAGTTCCGCCATCGAGGACGCTCCAAAAAGCGCATAGAGCCCTCCGACAACCCACACGCCGAGAAACAGCCAAGGGTTCGGGAGCAGTTTGGCAATGTCTCCGGGCGTTCGAACAATGCCCGCGGAAATCGTGTTGCCCACGGCTGCCGCAATGCCGAACCACATGCCGAGCACTTGCAGCAGCTTGCCGGGGCTGCGTAATGACCCTGCCTTGGCGGCGATGCTGCTGGTGGAAGACTCGTCCGAAGTGTTAGACAATGTGGAGTCTCAGGAGAGGATCGGAACCTCCGCCATCATAATGGCGGCGCGGCAAAATGCAAGCTGGAACTCTAAGCATTACAGAATGTCCATGTGCTGTTTTCGTTCGATCTGAAATTTGAACGGAGCAAGGAGGCCGTCAACTTGGCTGTGGACCGCGCGCCCAGCATCAACACGGAAATGACAACGCGGCTCGACGTGAGCGGCGGAGGGCCCCCCGCAGATGTCTCCGTCGTCATCCCTTGTCTGAATGAGGCGAATTCCATTTCGTTTTGCGTGGAAAAAGCGATGAAGTCTTTTCAGGCCGCCGGATTGCGCGGCGAAGTCGTCGTCGCGGACAACGGTTCGACGGACGGCTCCATCGAGATTGCGGAAAAACTTGGCGCGCGCGTGGTTCGCGTCGAGCAGCGAGGTTATGGCGCGGCGTTACGCGCTGGAATTTGCGCGTCACGCGGTGCCTTTATCATCATGGGCGATGCGGATGACAGTTATGATTTCAGCGACGTGCCGCGCTTCGTCGAAATGTGGAGGCAGGGCTACGACGTGGTTATGGGCAACCGTTTTCGTGGAGAAATCAAGCCCGGCGCGATGCCCTGGCACCACAAGTATGTCGGCAATCCAGCGCTCACTTCGCTTCTGAATCTCTTCTTTCACGCGCACATTGGCGACAGTCACTGCGGCATGCGTGGTTTCACCCGCGCGGTCTACGACCGCATGGACTTACGCAGCACGGGCATGGAATTCGCTTCCGAATTCGTCATCAAGGCCGCGCAACTCGGCGCGCGCATCACGGAAATTCCCATTACGCTGTGGCCAGACAAGCGCGGCCGCCCCCCGCATCTTCGCAGCTTCCGGGACGGCTGGCGCCACCTGCGATTCATGCTGCTGTACGCTCCAAACTGGCTTTTTCTTTTGCCGGGAGGGTCGCTTGTTCTCTTCGGCCTTTTTCTTGTGTTCTGGCTCTTGCCTGGGCCGCGACACATTTCGCCGCGCGTGGTTCTGGATATTCACACGATGATCTTTGGCGTGATGTTTACGCTTCTGGGCGTGCAAATTCTCTCGATTGGTTCATTCGCAAAAGTGTTCAGCTATGCGGAACGGTTTGACCGCAACACCGTCTCGCTTAAGCGCGTGCTAAAGCGCGTCAGGCTGGAAACCGGTTTGCTTCTCGGCGGCGCACTTTTTCTCATGGGCTGTGCGGGTTGCGCCTGGGTTACATGGCAATGGGCCGCGAGCGGCTTTGGTCCGCTGCATGAGGTTCGCCAGGTTCTTTTCTGGTCCATGTGGCTTTTTCTCGGAGTACAAGTGATTTTTGCCTCGTTTTTTCTGAGCATGCTGGGCATCAGCCGCGGCACATACATTGGCGACTACGACCTTAAATAAATGCCCTACACCGGAATAGACCATTTCATTGCGCGGATGCGATTTCGCGCTGCCTATCCTTATATTCGCCCAGGCGCGCGCGTGTGCGATCTCGGATGCGGGCTGGAAGCCGGATTTCTGGATTACGCTTCGGGCCGCATAGCGATGGGCGTTGGCGTCGACGATCAAGTAGAAGAAGGAGTCCGAGGCCGCTGGCAGCGCGTCCGTGCGGACCTGCGTTCGCCGCTGCCTTTTCCAGATGGTCACTTCGATCACGTGGTGATGCTGGCCGTCTTAGAGCATCTTACCGAACCCGAAAAGGTCCTGCGCGAGGCGTACCGCGTCATCGCGCCATGCGGCTCGCTGATTCTTACCTGGCCCTCGGCGATGGTTGATCCGATCCTGCGTGTGTTGCATGCCTTGCATATCGTGAGCGACGAGATGGAAAGCGACGAACACCAAAAACGTATTCCTGTCGAAGCTCTTCAACAAATGCTCCATCGCATCGGCTTTCAGAAATTCATTCATCGCCGCTTCGAATTCGGCATTAACAATCTCATGGTTGCTTTTCGCTGAGATTTGCCGCCCTGGAAGGACATATAGGAAATCACCGATTGGGCGGAGCGCTGTAGGGCTGAATTTCGGTGTTGTCGTCGTCTGGTTCGACGAGCCAGATGCGGCGGTCCTTGAAGTAGGCGAAGAGCTTCGCGTTCTGTTCCTTGTCAAGTTCGCGAGCCCAAATGACTTTTGAGCCATCGATGTCGGCGCCGTTGTAGACCCATTCATCATGTATGTTGTGATCCTCCGAGTAGCGCACCACGATCAAGTGCTTTCCAGGCTGATGCAAAAGGTTATCCATGACGGTAAGCCGGCTCACATCGCCCGTGCATGTCCACCACATCGGGTCGCACGCGCGACGACCAACGTTGATGCACGTTTCGAGCACAAGCAGAACAACGAGTGCGCGAGACAGGGCCATCCCGACCGGACGACGCTTCCAGTTCTTGGTGCGCAAATGGCGCACGGCCTGCACAAGGAGCAAATAGACAATGCACGCGACCGGCGCGGCATAATGAGGCTCCGACCAGATCACGGCAAAAACCCCTGCAAGGCAAACAAGCATCGTGACGACCGGCAGGCGCATCTCGCGGTCTCGAAACGCAAATGGCAGCGCTGGCAGCAGAAAGAGAGCGCCCGGCCAGAAGAAGACAACGCCCATGCGAGCCAGCTTTTCCGTCGTTACCCTCCGAGCGTCTTTCCAGGTGGTTTTATAGTCTTCGCGCTCCCATCCGTTATAGAACTCTTCAAATTGCTCGTTGTTGTACTCGAGCTCGGGTTTGGCGTGTTCCCAGAGGAAAAGCGGCGTCGAATGGTAGGTCCGCGTATTTAACACGTGCGGCAGGAGCAACACATTTCCCGTGAGCCGCCAATTGTAATAGCCGATAAATGTGACGGTCAGAACGATGCAAACGGATAGCGGCAAGAACACCGTTCGAATACGAGAACCTAGAGAATCGCGCCATTTTATTTTTCCTAAAAGCCACCAGAAGATCCAGATTCCCGCTGGAACGCAAAAGAGGAGTCCTTCGTAGGGACGGCTATTCGCAAGGATGGCAATGCCCAAGCCGAGGAGCAGAGCGCTGCCCACGCTCGCGCGTCGCAAGATGCGCGCCAGCCCTCCGAGTACGAGCGCTCCACCGGCGGCAGCGACGGCTCCGCCCCAATAGCTATTCATCCAATAACTCGCGATTCCCAAATTCAGAGCGGCAAAGGCCCCGCCCAACAACGCCCATCGCGCGGGCATCCACGCCTGCAGCATCCACAGGATGGCCGCACACATCGCCGCATCGCTCAAAAGCACACCGATCCAAGGGTTGCCAAGCCATTGTCCGATGGCCAGGACGAAACCCTGCGCGGGCGGGTACATCGAGGAATACGTCGGAAACCAATTCACATGAAACGTCTCGAAGCTCTTCCACATCGGATGAGTGGGATTAGCGAGGCGCCCATGTGCGAAAGTGTCCGCCTGGAGCAGGTAGCTCAATTCGTCGTGAATCCCCGGCACAGGCACAGGCAATAGCGGCAACAGGGCGAGGCGGACGGCCCCGACTCCAAAAAACATCGAGAAAACAGCAAGCTTTTTGCGTTCCGCAAAGCGAGAGAGCGCTTCTTCAATTTTGCAGAATGTGCTTTCGCCAATCGTTGGTTTCCACAGAGCTAGAAGACCGATGACGAATGTCAGCAGCAGCACAATTTCTGCTGAAGGCCAGAAGTGAATGTCCGCTTGGCTTCCGAGAGGGTTCATTTAGCAAAAAGGGATTCCAACGTAGTTCGCTTCCGAAATGTACCAGTCCGGAAGCGCCCCACAATTGGCGTGCAGGGATTCTAGCTTATTGCGGGAGGATCAGAGTTCGATTTCCATCTCGACTTTTTCGCCGGCCGGCTCTGATGCCGGAGCAGTTGCCAAGCCTTCCTTGAAATCCGCGAGTTCGAGCCGCAGGTTTCCCGCATTGGAGGAAAACGCAAGACCTGTCTCCATGCTCACGACGCCGGTGCGAATGAGTTTCTCGATTTCTCCGTCAAAATGCTGCATGCCTTCCGTGTCGCCATCGCGCATTGCGTCGAGCAGAGACTTTCCTTCGGTTTCTCCCTTCTCGACGTATTCGCGAGTGCGCATCGTGGAGGTCAGAATTTCGATCACCGCGATCCTGCCCTTGCCGTCCTTCCGCGGCAACAGGCGCTGGGAAACGATGTATCGGAACGCCTTGGAAAGACGGTTGCGTACCCCGTGCTGATCGCTCATGGGGAACGCGCCGACAATGCGTTCGACGGTTTTCGCCGCGTCGATGGTGTGCAGCGTGGACAGGACGAGGTGGCCGGTCTCCGAAGCCTCCAAAGCGATCTCCATCGTTTCGCGGTCGCGCATCTCTCCGACGAGAATCACTTTGGGCGCCTGGCGCAACGCTGCGCGCAGCGCAAGCGCGAAAGTCGGTGTGTCGCTATGGAGTTCGCGCTGGTGAATCGTCGCCTTCTTATGCTTGTGGAGAAACTCGATGGGGTCTTCAATTGTAAGGATGTGGAAGGCCTTTTCGGTGTTCATCATGTCGACGATAGCCGCAAGGGTCGATGACTTTCCCGAGCCCGTTGGTCCGGTGACCAGGACGATTCCGTTTCTGAGTTGCACGACGTCTCGCAACTTATCCGGCAAGTGCAATTCTTCAAAGCCTGGAATGCGATCTGGAATTACGCGCATCACCACCGCGCAGCTTCCGCGCTGGCGGAAAATGTTCACACGGAATCTCCCCACACCCGCGACGCCATAGGAAAGATCCGCCGAGCCTTCCTGTTCGAGCATTCGGATCGGATGTTCGTTTTTGCCCATCAAATCGCGCGCAAGATTGTCCGTGTCCTGCGCGGTGAGACGTTCGAGCCCTTTGAACTTCAGCTCGACGAGCTGACCGCTGACTTCAATTTGTGGTGCGCGACCCGGCGAAAAAATAAGGTCGCTTACATGCCCATGGGCCTTCAGCATCGCGGTTATTAGCTGCGGTGTGTCAAATTTGCGCTGCGCTGGCGGCACTTGTGTTGGGGCTACTTGCGTCGGGATTCCCATAATTTGTTAACCAGATCACCTGAGGGGAGGGTCTAGCGAGTATCGACACTGAAGATTGTAAGCGAAAGAATGCACGCCAGGGATTTAACTCTTGGCAGACGTGCTTTAAGACTAATTGGAGAAGCGCTCC
Organism: Candidatus Acidiferrum sp.; assembly: GCA_041486245.1. GTDB lineage: Bacteria > Acidobacteriota > Terriglobia > Acidiferrales > UBA7541 > Acidiferrum. Next base: position 2,533 of record JBGPLB010000116.1, on the reverse strand, counting down.
TCGACCGCAAGGATAGGCAAGGTCTGCTGGCCGAGCAGAGGCTGGCTTGGTCTGCACCCTCTAGTAGGCACGCCAGCACGTCAATCCGAGTGGGCGGACGGGTGAAGACTAGATGAAAGCTGAGCTACTTCGAAGCGCCTTCGATAAAGTTAGCGATGTTTGCCTTGAGCTTGGCCAAATCCTCATCCCGCAGGTACATCATGTGCCCCGCGTCGTAATATTGCAGGTGAATATTCTTCTGCAGCTTTTCCGGCAGCCCGAGATGCTCCATGGTGTATTCCGTGGCGTAAAAAGGAGTGGCCAAATCGTATAACCCATTTTCGACTTCAATCTGAAGATGCGGATTCGTGAGCATCGCCTGAATCAGGTCACCCTCGACGTTCGGTGAACCGGGGAAGCCAAAATTGTCTCCGCCGCCGCGATGCTTCCAATCCCAATTGTTGCCCGCCTCGTCGGCGCCGGTATGGTAGACCTTGTCCTGTCCGAACTTCAGATCTTCGCGAACGTAGGTGTTGAAGGCCGCAGTGAAAGGTCCGGTGATGGAGGTGTCCTGGGGGTCGTATTCAGCAAACTCGCCGAGCAAATCGTAGCTGAAGCCGGAGAAGCGTGCGTCGAGCCGCCCCGTGGTCAAGCCGCGGCTGCGCTGCAACTCTTTCATAAACTGTGGAAGGTTGACGCGCAGGTCGGCTTTGATCAGATAGTCTTCGTTAAGGCCGGTGTAGCGCGAAAGCTGTTTCGCGACTTCGGATTTCTCCGCAGCGCCGAGCTTCGAGCCCTTCATCAGCGCGTCAAGGTATCCCGTCTGCGCAAAATGCCGGGCTTCTTCAAGAAATGCGGTCAGGTTATCGGGGCGATCTTTGAGTACCTTGTGATACCACGCCGTCGCCGCGTAGCTGGGCAGATAAAACACATAGGGCATGTCTTCGCCGGGATTGAAGGAAATCGTTCCGAGATTGAGCACTGAAGAAATGAGCACGATGCCGTTGAAATAAAGGCCGTCGTGCGATTGCAGAAAGTTCGAAAGCGCGGCGGAGCGAAAAGTGCCGTAGCTTTCGCCAATCAAAAACTTCGGTGAATTCCAGCGATTGTTGCGGCTGACGTAAGTATTGATAAACTGCGCGAGGGACTTCACATCCTGGTCCACGCCCCAGAAATCCTTGTCCTGCGCCTTGCCCACGGCGTGGCTAAAGCCCGTGCCGACGGGATCGACGAAGACCAAATCCGTTTTGTCCAGAAGGCAATTGGCGTTGTCCGTCAGTTTGTAGGGAGCGGGCGGCGTAGCGCCGGCGTTCACGGTCACGACGCGCTTTGGAGCAAATGAGCCCATGTGCAGCCACACGGAAGCGGAGCCCGGACCGCCGTTGTAGACAAAGGCGATGGGGCGCTGGCTCACATCTTTCACGTCGCTGCGCGTGTAGGCCGTGGAGTAGAGCAGCGCAGTGGGCTCGTCCTTTTCGTTCTTCAAGAGGATCGTAGCCGCTGTCGCCTTGTAGACAATCGTCTGACCCCCGATTTTAATCGAGTGGTCAGTGACGGAAGATTCTTCCTTTGGCGCCGGCGTTGCAGCTGCTTCCGCAGGCTTGTCCGCGGGTTTTGCGTCCTTATCCTGGGCCAGCAGGCCGAACGGCAATGCCGTCAAACACAGAGCCAATGCCAACAGAAACTTGCAGCGCTTCGAGATATTCTTCAAGACTTCCCCCTTACAGATTGAATTAGGCCGCTCCGCGAAACGGGGAATTGTATCCCTTTTTGCCCGGTATCGCTCACTTCTTCGCCGTGAGCCGAAACGCGAGGTCAGTTGCTCGGTCGCGTTTGTCTAGAGCAAGCGCGCTCAGATCGTCCGCGATCCAATCCGCGCCCGCGCCCAAAAGCTCCGCATCCGTCGAAGTGGTGCGCAATGCGAGAACGCGCGCGCCCGCTTCTTTGCCGGAGCGTACGCCCGAAGCGGCATCTTCTGCTACCAGGCATTCATGAGCGGGGATTCGCAGCACTTCCGCGCCCTTCAGGTACGGATCGGGGAAGGGCTTCCCGCGCTGGAGATCGCTTGCGGTCACCAGATGCCTCGGGACCGGTAGTCCTGCCGCGCGGAGGCGGACTTCCGCGAGCTCGCGCGTTGCGGAGGTGACGATGGTCCACCGCGTCTCCGGAATGGCTTGCAAGAGACGGGAGGCGCCGGGGAGCGCTACAACATCAGCAATGTCTTCGATTTCGCGGCGCTCGACTTCGCGATTCTCTGCGTTGTGATCGCCATGCGGGAGTAATTCAATGATCGTGGCGAGGCTGGGACGGCCATGCGCTTTTCGCACGACTTCCTCGGGCACCAGGCTGTGTTCGAGCGCCCACGCGGTCCAGACGCGAGCGACAGCGGGCGTGGAATCGACGAGAACGCCGTCCATGTCGAAAAGTACTCCGCGGCAGCGAATCGAAGTCATCGGCTCGGTTGTTTCCCTTTGATCAATATTCCCGCCAGGAGAGCAAACAAGATTACTGGAGTCTGGCGAAACAAGGAAGGATGGGGTGGGAGACGGGGATT
>JBGPLB010000115.1:0-15464 GCA_041486245.1 Candidatus Acidiferrum sp. | reverse complement strand
GCTCGTCAGCACGACGTCAAACTGCGAAGGCCGCAGCGTGAGCTGCATGGCCGCGTTGTCCACGTACATGTGCTGATGAGCAACATGTTCGGCGACATTTTAAGCGATGCGGCGGCGGCGCTGGTGGGCTCCATTGGATTGATTCCTTCGGCGAGTTTTGGGACGGGCGCGCCGCTCTTCGAGCCGATTCATGGCTCGGCGCCGTCGCTGGTGGGCACGGATTCCGCCAACCCGGTTGGGTCGATCTTGAGCGCGGCGCTGATGTTGCGAGATGCGTTTGGGCTTTCGCTCGAAGCGGATTGGGTCGAGCAGTCGCTGCATCGCGTTCTTGCGGGCGGATACCGTACCGCGGATATCGCCCAGCCCGGCGCAAGCACCATCGGCGGATCGGTCTTCACAGAGATGCTGCGCGAGGAGATGCAGCGCACTCTCGAGCACGCCGAGCGCTACGGCTGGGGTGTATAACGCGGGTCCCTGCGCAACTCTTGTCAATACTCTGCCATTCACAATCCAACTATGCGTCTCGCAAAGGCAGGGGCGGGCAGTAGCCAGTCAGTTCTCAGTTATCGTCCAAATAACTACCCAAGTGGTTGTCCTGTTGTTATCATGTGCTCGATAACGCCTACCTCTATGCTTCGGATTCGCAAAAGCCCGTTTGCCAGTAGCGAAGATCCCGTAGAGCATATGGTGTCACTGCTCGCCAAAGAGGCAGAGAGTACAGGTACTCCTTTCAGTGAGGCCGAAAGGAAGATCCTTTTGAGGGAGGCCGCACCCACTCAATCGGTTCCAGAAGAATTACGGCAGAGAACCAAGAAATTGATAGAGCAGCTACTGAGAAAGGAACAGACCAGCGAGTCGAGCGCAGACCCCAAGAATTTCGGTAATTCCTTGGAATGGGCAGGTGAACCAGGATATCCAAACATTGTAGCCCTTGCGGAGGAAGTCGTGTGCTCCGGAGGGTCCTTGAAGGCTCTGCCTCGGCTGCATGGACGACGATGGCTAAAGGACAGGACTCAACTCGTTGTCTGCGCGTTCTCGGTGGTTCTCCTCATGTTCCTAATCGTTGTGGTCGCTGGCTTAGTTTTTCAGCATAAGTGACCCAAGCGGCCCTGCCTTTCGAGTTATTCTCACTGGAGTCTAGATGGTCAGGTCATCGGGAACTGACACACTTCCGAGCGGGCGTCCGCCTTGCGGTAAGCCGCTGAGGATGCTACTTTTACACTTTCATAGGCAGCAGACGACCGCGCCGGTCGGGGCACACATACGGGTGTGGAGGCGGGCGGCGGCTGGGCATTCGATCCTGAATGAAATGATTTAGGGTGCGAATCATTATTCAAACTTTCAGCGCAGATTTGCTTTACCTTTCAAGACCGGCCATGCACTGGCCGTGCATTTCCAGGGGCAATGGCTGACCCAGCTACCAACTCGAAACGCGTGAACGGCGACACGGCGGCGCGCCCGGCGACGTACTGGCGCGTCGAAGGCTCTTTGCTGGAGCTGGGAGCGCTGCGACCGGTGGGATTTTTTACGTGGAACGCGCAGAGCTTTGCGGAGCGGTGGGCGCGGCGGGCGGGATTTGCGTGGATGACGATGACCCGGCCGATCGATTATGCGGTGAACCGGACGCTGGCCACGAGGCTGCTGCACACGCTGCTGCGAGGCGTTAGCCGAGACAGGCTGGACCTTCTTGGCGAGGAGTATTTTCACTACGTGTTGAAGCCGCAGCTTCGCCGCGAGGCTGTCGAGAAATTGCTCGAGGCGGGGCAGGGTGGTGAGCGGATTGTGCTGGTCGGCCAGCTGCTTGACCATATCTTGCGGCCGCTGGCGCAGCACCTCGGCGTTGAATCGTTCCTTTCCAACCGGATGGAGTTTCGCGATGGGCACGCGACGGGGCGGTTGCTCGATCCCGTCGTGCGTCCGCGCGGGCCTTTCGCATGGATAACGAGCGGCGCCACCGATGGGCGAATCGCGCGCGAGAAATTGCTGCGGCAGCTTGGTTGGACCAAAAATCCGGGGAAACTCGAAGCTGCTGTGCACACGGCGGTGCGTCCCGCGCCTCCTGCAAGCAAGTCCGTTACGCTATTTGGCGGTGTGCCGCGCAGCGGGCCTCTCTCGGTTCGCGAGACGCTAGCGAACCGGCACATCTTGTTGATTGGCGTGACGGGGTTTATTGGCAAGGTCTGGCTCGTTGATCTGCTGGAGAATATCCCGAAGATTGGAAAGATTACGCTGCTGATTCGCAGAAACCGGACGACCTCAGCGCAGAAGCGCTTCCAAAAAATCATCGAGGAATCGCCGGCCTTTGACACGCTGCAGGAAAAGTACGGACGCAAATTAGGCGCGCTGCTCGAAGAGAAAATGGAAGTTGTCGAAGGCGATGTGGGTTTACCGGGACTGGGTTTGGATGCGGCAACGCAGAGTCGATTAACCAAATCGCTGGATTTGGTGGTAAACAGCGCGGGGCTGACGGATTTCAATCCGGACTTGCGTGATGCGCTTGCTTCCAACGTGGATTCCACGCTTCGTCTCCTGGAATTTTTGCGGAAGTGCGACCATGCCGGGTTGATGCACCTCTCGACCTGCTACGTTGTGGGCATGCGCGACGGCCGCGTGACGGAAGAATTGCAGGACAACTACAATCCTGCGCGCGATCCGGCATTTGACGCCGAAAAGGAGATCGCTTCGCTGCGCGAAACGATCCGGCGCGTCGAAGAGCGGGCGGAAAGTCCGGAACTCACGAAAGCACTGCGGCGGCAGGCGCTTGGGCGGGGCGGAGATCCATCGGTTGTGCCTGCAACGGAGCTCGATGGTGTATTGAAGCGAAATCGGCTGCGCTGGGCGCGCAATCGGCTCGCGCGCATCGGGCTGCGGCGCGCGCAGCATTTGGGTTGGCCGAATACATACACGTTTACGAAGAGCCTCGGCGAATCCATTCTTGCGCAAAGTAGCGGCGAGTTGCCGATCGCGATTGTGCGGCCATCGATTGTGGAGAGTTCAGAGCGCTCGCCGTTTACCGGCTGGAACGAGGGGATCAACACTTCCGGTCCGCTATCGTACTTGCTCGGCACGAATTTTCGGCAACTGCCGTCAAACGAGCGGAAATGCCTCGACGTGATCCCGGTGGACATGGTTTGCCGCGGGATGACGCTGATCGCGGCGGCGGTGATTTCTCGCCGCCATGCACGGATGTATCAGCTGGCGACTTCGGCGATCAATCCGGTGAACATGGGGTGCAGCATCGAGCTGACCGGCCTCGCGCATCGAAAGCATTACCGGACGCAGCAGGGAATCGAGCATTGGCTCAAGGTGAAATTCGAAACGATATCCGTCTCGAAGCAGCGCTATGAGCGGCTGTCGATTCCCATGCAGAAGGCGTTCATTTCCGGGATTAATCGGGCCGCGGTTTCGCTACACATGAAGAAGGCTCCGCTCGCCAAGCAGGAGCGCGAACTGATCCGCGCCGAAAAGCTGATCGAGCTTTACGAGCCATTTATTCTTCACAATGAGCACGTCTTCGAATGCGAAAACGCCAGGCTGCTCTCCGCGGCGCTGTCCGACGAAGAGAAAGCCATTTTTGATTTTGCTCCCGAATCGATCGACTGGTGGGACTACTGGATCAACGTGCACATTCCGGCGCTGCGCCGGTGGTGCTATCCGTTGATGGAGGGCCGTCCGCTCGAATCGCGCGCTCCCCGCGAGCTGGATTGGTCTCCTGAGCACGCCAGGGCCGCTGTTGTCTCCAACTCTGCGACGCCGTCGGACCCACTATGGCGATCTTCGTAACCGGCACGACCGGATATCTGGGCAGCTACGTCGCCGCGGGATTGTTTACCGAACACCGCGACAAGTTGAATCTTCTGGTTCGCGCGAAGAGCGAGGAAGAAGCGCGAGAGCGGTTGTGGACTTCGCTGCAACTGCATTTCGGGTTTCGGGAGTTTTGCGATTACCTCGATTCTCGCGTGCGCATCTTTCGCGGCGATCTGACGAGCGAACGATTTGGACTTCCTGATGACGAATACCACGCGCTGGTCGACACGACCGATTCGATCATTCATTGCGCGGCCTCGCTCAACCGCAAATCGGAAAGACAGTGCCTGAACGTCAATCTGCGCGGCGGCCTTGAAGTAATTCAGCTGGCGCGACGCGCGCAGAATCGCAACGGGCTGAGGCGGTATTCGCATGTCTCCACCGTGGCCGTCGCCGGGAAGCGGCGGAACGAGGTCGTAACGGAAGACGCGGCGATTGACTGGGCTCGGTCCGACTACGACCCCTATGCGCGCACTAAAAAATTCGGCGAGCACATGCTCCACCAGCTTCTTGCTGACGTACCGCACACGATTTTCCGGCCCGCGATTGTTCTGGGAGACAGCCGGCGTGCGGAGACGTCTCAGTTCGACATGGTCAAGGCCTTCGACGTGCTTGTGCGGATGCCCGTTCTGCCGCTGCGTCCTCGGGATAAAATCGACATCGTGCCAGCAAATTACGTCAGCAAAGCCATCGTGACGATTCATCAAAAAGATGAGCCGGCCCACAACATTTATCATTTGTCGTCCGGGACGGGGTCGGAGACGTACAACGAATTAACGAATGCGCTTGCGGAAGCTGGCGGCTGGCGGCGTCCGGCGTACTGGCCGTGGATGGGCCGCACGTTTTCCGGTACTGTGAACTGGCTTTCGAACCGGAAAGGCGCCGTTGCGCACGGAGCGTCGCTATTGAAAGTTTTCTGGCCTTATCTGGACTGGAACACGGTGTTCGACAATTCGCGCGTGGTGGCCGAGCTTGGAGAAGCCCCGGCAAGGTTTTCAACGTACGCGTTTGCGCTGCTGAAATTCAGCCGAGAAAACAAGTTTCGCTATCCTGCAAAACCATGGCCGAAAATGGAATTAGCCGCGGACACACCAGAAAAAACCGCTGCGGCCGGAGTCGCTCGCGCATGACGGATTTTCTTCTTGTGGCCTGGGTCAGCGCTCTGATCGAGATCAGGCGATGGGGCTGGGTGTTTGGCCTGGGCCGGCGCTGGACGCCAGGCGAAAAACTGCGGCTGCTTTTCGCCGGGTACAACGGCACGAGAAACACGGGCTCGGACGTGCGCGTGCAGGAAATGCTGCGGCAAGTGCGGCATGTGCTCGGCGCGGAGAATGTCGAGTTCAGCGTGTCTACGATGAATTTCGATCGGACCTGCGGCTACTTCGAGGGCACGCGGCAAACCCATCTCCCGGACGCGTTTCCGCCGTTTCTTTTTCGCGAAGTCGGCGCGCATCATGGTGTCGTGGCGTGCGAAGGGTCGATGTTCAAGAGCAAATTCGCGAATGCATTGACCACTTTCTTTGTGGGCGCACTGGGATTGGCATCCGCGCAAAATAAACTCTCGCTCGCTTATGGCGCAGAAGCCGGGCACATGGATTCACTCATTCGCGGAATGTGCGCGCGCTATGTGAAGGAATCGCTGGTCATCACGCGAAATCTGGAATCGCAAATGGTGTTGAGCGAACTCGGAATTGCCACCGAGCTCGGCACCGACACGGCGTGGACTTTCGAGCCACAGTCGCCGGAATACGCGAAAAAGGCGTTGCGCGACGCGGGGTGGGACGGAAACACCCCGATCCTCGCGCTTTGCCCGATTCATCCGTTTGTGTGGCCGGTGCGCGCGTCGCTCGGAAAGCTCGCTGCGCGGATGACCACCGGCGCGTACAAGGAAAGCCAGTATCGCGGACCTTATTTCTTTACTTCGGGTCCGGAGGTCGACCGCAAGTATCGGCACTATATTTCCGCTTTCACGAAATCGACCGCGGCGTTTCGCGAGCGGCATCGCGTTTTTCCGATTCTCGTGGCGATGGAGCGTCTGGACGCCGTGGCGTGCCGCGACATCACCGCCGGGCTGCCGGGATTGCCGATTTTCACTTCCGACGATTACGACATGTTTCAGATGGTGTCCATTCTGCGTCAGTGCTCGTTCATGGTTTCGTCGCGTTATCACGGCATCGTGACGTCGATGCCGGCGCTCGTCGCGTCCGGCGGCGTGACCATGGACGAACGCATCCGCAATCTGATGCGCGAGCGCGGCCACGATCATCTGTTCCTCACCGTGGATGATCCGGAGCTCGAGCCGAAGATGCTGAAGATGATGGACACGCTGGTGGCGGAGGCGGAATCGGTGCGCGAGGGCATCGGAAAGACCGTGGTGAGAAATCTCAAAGTCATGGCGCGGATGGGCACATTTCTCGAGGACGCCGTGCGGCATACGTATCCGGAATTCCCGCTGCGCTCCGGAATTCTTTCCTGGGAGGACTACCTCCCGCCGCTAAGCGACACCCTGTTGGAGCTCGTCGAGCGCTACGACACTTCCGCCGCGCCGCAACATTCTGTAGCAGGGACTGCCGCACGATGATGAGCTGCGACATCTGACCCTCCATGCCGAATTTCATCGAGGACATTTTCGCGCAACTGAAACGGGCCGATAGCCGCGTCGTGCTTCGTGAAATTCACGGAGAGAAGTTTGTCAGCGTATCGGGAAGGGAATTGCTCGAGCAGGTGCAGCGGGTGCGCGCCCATCTTCGGCGCATGGGGCTTCAGTGCGGCGAGCGTTGCGCGCTCCTCGCGCCCAATTCCGCCAGGTGGGTGGCCTTCAACCTCGCTTTGCTAGCCGAAGGAATTATCGTCGTGCCGCTTTACGCACGGCAGGCGCCGGTTGAATTGGCCGCGATGATGAAAGATTGCCTGCCACGATTCCTGTTCACCAGCGATGCTGCACTGGGCGAGGCGGTGGCGAAGGAGTTGCCGCCGCAATGGTCGGACGCGCGCCGACTGGTGCTCTTTGACGAGGTACTTCAAGCGGGCGAAGCGGATGAGCCTGCGTCCGATGGGCCGAATCCTCGTTCAGACGCTGACCTCGTGACCATTATTTATACGTCCGGCACATCGGGAGAGCCCAAGGGCGTTTGTTTGAGTGTTGGCAACGTGACGCACATGCTGGCGTGCACGCGCGAGCGACTCGATCTGCTTATGGGGGCGACGCACGAACCAGATCGCGTCTTTCACTATGGGCCGTTTAGTTTTGCGGCTTCCTGGATTACTTTGCTCACCTGTCTTTCACGGGAAAGTGTTCTCACGCTGTCCACGGATCTAACCAAACTCGCGGACGAAATTCGCCTCGCTTCCCCGCACTATTTCTTGAATGTGCCCACGCTTCTCGAACGCGTGCGCCGCGGCGTGGAAGAAGCGCTGTCGAAGCGCGCCGCGCCAATCCGCATGCTCTATGCGAAGGCGCGCGAGGCGTGGACCCGGAAACATGTGGGCCGAGGGCGCGCGGCAGATGCTTTCTGGCTGAGCCTCGGCCGCAGGTTTATTTTCGGCAAGATTAAAGAGCGCTTCGGACCGAACATTCGCGCGCTGATCTGCGGATCGGCTCCGCTTGCGCCGGAGACGCAGCAGTTTTTCCTCATGCTCGGCATTCCCGTGCTGCAGGCCTACGGCCTTACGGAGACAACCGCCATCTGCACGCTGGACGATCCTCGCGTTCCCGTGGAACCGGGGTGCGTGGGCACGGTGGTCAATGGCATCGAGATGAAAATCGGCGAGAACGAGGAGATCCTGGTCCGAGGACCGAATATTTTTCCAGGATACTGGAACCGTCCGGAAGAAACGGCGCGTGTGCTGCAGGATGGCTGGTTCCACTCCGGGGATCAGGGTGAAGTGAATGTGCGTGGGAATTGGCGGATCATCGGGCGCATCAAGAACTTGATAGTGCTCAATTCGGGCCATAAGATTACGCCCGAGCCCATCGAGGAAAAGCTGGCCCGGCTGCTTCCCACGGCGCAGCAAGTCGTTGTGGTCGGCAACGGACGCGGTTTTCTCTGCGTCCTGTTGACGGGTCCAGTCGAAGTCGCTGAGGTACACGCCGCCCTCGAGCGTTTGAATCCAGAGCTTCCGCACTACCGCCAAATTCGAAATTTCAGCGTGCTCAGCGAGAAACTCACGCCCGAAAGCGGACTCTTGACGGTGATGGGCAAATTGCGGCGGGAGGCCATCAGCGCGCGATTCTCCGCAGAAATCAATGCGATGTACGCTGAAGCGATGGAAAGTAAAGCGGCGGCCGGGAGCAGGGCGTGAAGTCGTTTACCGGCAAAACGCTGCGTTGGGAATGGCGCGATGGCGTGATCGAATTGACGCTCGATCGCGAGCCTGCCAACGAAATAGGAACCGCCATGCTGGCGGAGCTAGAGCAATTCGTAGGTGCTTTTCCAGGCCTGATACCTGAAACCGCTGCTTGCATCATTTCCAGTAACCGCAAACAAGGTTTCTCCGCCGGCGCCGACCTTCGAGAGCTCTATCACGGCGCGGAGCAACTGTCCGAGAAGGAGCGGCTCGCCGGTGTCCGGGCGTTCATTGAGCGCATTCACGCCGTGTTCAACGCCATCGATGCCGCACCGTTTACAACCATTGCGGCCGTCCATGGTGTGTGTTTTGGCGGCGGATTCGAACTTGCTTTGACATGCGACATGATCTTTGCTGACCAGATGGCACGGTTTGCCTTTCCCGAGCTAAGGCTCGGTCTGATCCCCGGATTCGGCGGCATCCCGCGTCTCAGACGTGACGTCGGCAATGCCTTTATGCGCGACTTGTTGCTCACAGGCCGCAGCGTCAACGCAGCTCGCGCTCAAGCGGCGGGATTGGTGGCGCAACTGGCTTCGGAAGGCCAGGTTTTGAAGGCCGCGCGCTCAGCTGCGGCGCAAATCACGAAGTTCGATGCCGTCACGCGCGAGGCGGCGAAGAGATTCGTCAAGCCGTTTCCGGCCCACGAGCTGCGTGGCGAGATCGATCTCTTCTGCGAACTCTTTGCGCGCCCGACAGTCATGGCGGCGCTCAAGAAATTCGTCGAGTCCACCGACGCGATGCCCTATCTGCCTTAGAGCAAAGCTGGGATGGGTTGCGGCCACCTGCGGCTACGGGATTTTCTTTCTTCGCCGGGATAATGGTAAATTTAGACTTCCATGCGCACGCTTGAGCAAACTACCCAGGAAGTTCTCGATCTGGCGTCGAAGCACTTCAATGTGCCGGTCGGCTCGCTCGCCCCGGAAGACGACTTTTTCAAAAAGCTCGGTATCGACAGCTTGCAAACGCTGGAAATGCTGAGCCGCCTCGAAAACCATTTCGGCATTGAATTGCCCGATTATGAAGTGCAAGGTGTCAGCGACTTCCGCACCCTTGCCTCGCGGATTCAGTCCCGCCTGTAATGCTGGATCTTTCCAAATATCAATCCATTGGCGCGGCGCTGACGGATGCGCTGGAAGAATTTTCAAATGAAGTTTGCCTGATTGAGTCCGACCGGGAGCGAGAGAAAGAGCGGCTAACCTATCGGGAATTCAAATCGCGAGCGCTCCCGCTTGCCAAGACGCTGCAAGATGCGGGCTTCGCGGGGGGTGATCGAGCCGCCATTATCATGACAAATCAGTCCAAGTGGCTGATTTCCGCGTACGCGATTTTTTACGCCGGCGGCGTTCTGGTCCCACTCGATTACAAACTCACTCCGGAAGAACAGTGGCAGTTGCTTGGACATTCGGACGCTAGGATTTTAATCACCGAGTATCCGATTTGGCGCCAACTGAGCGCGGCTGAGGGGCGGAAAGCCGCTGCGAATGTGCGCACGGTTCTTGTGACGGAAGCGCCACCTAACGCCGATCTCGCCGGGGCGCAGCGCTGGGAAGAGTTTCAGGGCAGCGGCGAACCTACGCTTGTTCCGCGTGCGCGAAAGGACGTAGCGTGCATTGTCTATTCGTCCGGCACGGGCGGCCGCCCCAAGGGCTGCATGATGACTCACGAGAATTACCTTGAACAATGTGTCGCGCTCACTTCCCTTTATCCGTTTTCGCCTGGCGTGCGGTACCTCAGCATTCTGCCTACGAATCACGCCATCGACTTCATGGTGGGCTTCTTCGGGCCTTTCATTTGCGGAGCGGCCGTGGTGCATCTTCGGACGCTGCGGCCGGATTTCGTGCGCGAGGCGTTTTCAAAATATAAGATCACGTACGTCAGCCTCGTGCCGCTGGTCCTGAAAAATCTGCAGAAGGGGTTGCAGGCGCGGTTCGATGCGCTTCCGCGCGGCAAGCGCAGAATGTTTGACGCACTGGTTGCGATCAACAAAGCCATTACCAAAGGCCGGCCGCGCCTCGGAATTAGCCGCCGCCTTTTGAAACAAGTCCATGATCCGTTCGGCGGGGAGTTACGAACCATCATTGTCGGTGGCGCATTCACGGAGCCGCAGACTCTGCAATTTTTTTACGATCTCGGAATCCCGGTCGCCAACGGCTATGGCCTAACGGAGGCCGGCACAGCGATTACGGTCAATGACCTTCGGCCATTTCGCGCGGACACCGTCGGCAAGCCACTTCCTGGGATGGAGGTTCGCATCGTCAATGCGAGCGCGGACGGCATCGGCGAAGTTGCCGTGCGCAGCAGAACGATCATGTCCGGCTATCTGAACGAGCCCGAGCTCACCGCCGAAGCCATCGTCGACGGATGGCTGATGACCGGCGATCTCGGACGGTTCGAACCTGCCGGCCATTTGCAACTCTTCGGGCGGAAGAAGAACATGATCGTGACCGAGGAAGGCAAGAATATTTATCCGGAGGACATCGAGGCGGTCTTCGAGAGTCTTCCCGTGAAGGAATTTTGCGTCTTCGCTGCCAACTACATTTGGCAGCAGCGGTCGATGGTCGGCGAGCAGCTCCTCCTTGCTCTCCATCTCGAGCCCGGCCAAACTTACAGCGAGGAACTTCGCCGCGACATTTCCGCGCGCAACAGCAAGCTTCTGAATTACAAACGCATTCACGGCGTGGTTCTGTTCGACGAGGATTTTCCGCGCACCGCCTCGCTGAAGATAAAGAGGAGCGCGCTTGCAGAGCAGATCGCGAAGCTCGACCGGGCCACAGCTTTTCTGCCCATATAATGCAACTCAGGCGCGAGCATTAAGGGAAATGAGCCGCTTTTGAAAAACCGCTTCTTCGCTATCGTCAACCCAGCCGCCGGTGGCGGCCGCTCGGCCAAGCTCGCCGGTCCGGCGCTTGCCGGCCTGCGCGAAAAGGGTTTGAAGATCGATGTCGTGGCCTCGACGGGGCCGGGCCACGCGGTAGAGCTGGCCCGCGAAGCGTACGAACAGGGATATCGCCGCTTCATCGCTGTCGGCGGCGACGGCACGGCGCATGAAATCTTAAATGGAGTTTATGCACTCGCCCGAGGCAAGGAACGCATCGCCCTGGGATTCTTGCCTCTCGGAACAGGCAACTCGTTTCTCCGGGATTTTGCGGAAGACGGCGCCGGCGCCTCACTGCAGGCCCTGATCGAGGGCCGGAAGCGGCCGATCGACCTCCTTCGACTTACGCACACCAAAGGGGAAGTATATTCGTTCAACCTGTTAAGTTTGGGTTTTACGGCGGACGTGGGCGCTCTGACCAATCGTTATTTTAAACCCTTCGGGTACTTGGGCTATCTGTTTGGGGTATTCGTGCGCGTCATTCAGTTGCGGCGCCGCGCGTTTCGTTTGCGTTGTGACGAGGATAGAGATTGGGACGAGAGCCGCTGCCTTTTTCTCTCATTCAGCAACAGCAAATTTACCGGCGGCACGATGCTCATTGCGCCTGACGCCGATCCCTCGGACGGACTGATCGAGTTTGTCCGCTGGGGGCCGATCGGGCGCATCGGGCTGCTGCGTATGCTTCCCAAACTTTATGACGGCACGCACATCGAACATCCCCTGGCTTCGCGCCGGGCTGTCCGCCGCATCGAATTTGGCGCTCAGGCTCCCGTCGATGTGCTGATCGACGGTGAAATTGCCTCGCTCGAATGTATCTCCCTTGACGTTCTTCCCTCTGCGGTGGACATCTACATATGAGGGATATGAGGGGCGGACTGCTCGCGCTGCGCAGCGCGATTCTCTGGATTCTCAGCGGCTTGCATTTTTTCGTGGCCGCGCCAGTCCTCGTCTTCCTCGGAATTTTTCTGGACCCGCGCAAGCACGACTGGCTGCAGCGCACCTTCTGCCGCCGGATCGTATTTCTCTCTGGAGCGCGGGTGGAGGTAGTACGCTCGCCGGGTTTCGATCCCCACAGAACTTGCTTCTTCATGGTGAATCACGTCAATCTTTTTGATCCCTTCATGCTGTATCGCGCCATCCCGCAATATGTGCGGGGCTGGGAACTGGAATCCCACTTTAAAATCCCCGCCTATGGCTGGCTCATGAAGCGCTTTGGCAATGTCCCCGTCCCCGACGTGCGCCGCTCTTCCGACCTCAAGCGCATGTGGCGCCTTACGCAGGATGCCGTCGACGGCGGAACCAGCCTCATCATTTTTCCGGAAGCGAAGCGCTCCAGGGACGGTCACGTCGATGGATTTGAAGACGGGGGCTTCCGCGTGGCGCAACAGTTGGGAATACCGATTGTGCCGGTGAGCCTGGTCGGTTCCTTTCAGCATCATCGTACCGGCCACTGGATGCTTTGGCCCGCGACCATCACGGTGCATCTCCATGACATCATCGAGACCAAAGGAATGACCAAGCGAGATGTACCTGCTCTGCGGGACCGCGTGCGGGAAGTCATCTCCTGGCCAGTCGAAGAGTGGCTGAAGAGCTCGCAAGGCTAACTTTTGGACATGCTGCCGAGGCTGTCGCGGAGGTTCTTAGGAAGGCAGTTTGATCCACGGAATGGTGCGGCCCGCTTTGGTTTCCTGCCACGTGAAGACGATGCGGTCGATAACCGTGATGGTGGAGACGACAGCGATTACCCAAAGGACCGCACCCATGCGGTTGGTAAGGCCGCCAATGATCAGCAAAACCAGCCGTTCCGGTCGCTCCATGAAGCCGACTTTGCACTGTGGTATGAGCGATTCCGCGCGCGCCCTGGCATAGCTGACCATCACCGAGCCAGCCGTTGCCACTGCAGCAAGCACTACGTAAGGTGTGCGCCCGCTAACCGAGTAATAGACGAGCAGCCCCATGTACAGCGCCATGTCGGCGTAACGATCGAGAGTCGAATCGTAGAAAGCGCCGAAAGCGGTTACGCGGTTCTGGCGCCGCGCCACTTGCCCGTCCAGAATATCCAGAAAGCCCGCGAAGAAAATAATCAGCGCGCCAATGCGGAAATGCCCCAACGCGAAATTTGCCGCCGCGATGAAATTCACCACCAAGCCGAGAAACGTCAAAAAATTGGGATTGACGCCTGTGGCCGCCAGAACGCCGACGATTTTGTCAAGCAGCCATTTGCTTCCGGTTCCAATTGCGCCTGTAAAGGTAGCCATTTTTTCGCTGCAACCAATCGGGAATTTGATTTTTTCGCCGCGCGAGCGAAATCGTACACTAGGCCAGCGATACTCTGCAAACTAGCAGGCCAAATCGGCCTGAATTGCTTGCGAACTTTGGCGATTTTTTCTTGACCCTATTCTGCTCACAGCATACATTCACTTCGCCCGCATTCGGCAGACCAATATATGAAGGACACTTTTACACGCCGTGAAATTCTCTCGCACGGCTTGGCTGGAATGTCGGCAGCCTGGGTGTCCGCGCACTGGCCTGCCATGCTCTCCGCTGCCACCCATGCGCGGCAAGCGGCAAATTCTGCCGCGCCTCCCAAGTTTGAATTCTTTTCGCCGGAACAGGCTGTGGAGATCGAGGCCGTCTCCGCCCGCATCATTCCCACGACCGATACGCCAGGCGCCCGCGAAGCGGGAGTAGTATTTTTTATCGACCGGGCACTCGTCACTTTTGCGAAGGACAACCAGAAGTTTTATGCCCAGGGCCTGCCCGAACTACAAGTCAGAGTTCGCGAGATGTTCCCCGGCGTGGAGAAATTTTCCGCGGCCACTCCCGAGCAGCAAGACGATATCCTCGAATCCCTGGACGAGCGGCCCGCAGGAGGCAGAGGGCGGCCGTTCCGTCCTAGCTCTGCGGCGCAAACTTTCTTTGAAGCAA
Source organism: Candidatus Acidiferrum sp. (assembly GCA_041486245.1). Classification (GTDB taxonomy): domain Bacteria; phylum Acidobacteriota; class Terriglobia; order Acidiferrales; family UBA7541; genus Acidiferrum. Next base: position 1,507 of record JBGPLB010000115.1, on the reverse strand, counting down.
TCCGCGTGGACACCATCTCCGGTTTTCTGATTGACCCCGCTTCCGATAAGCGCGGCAATCGCGATGGCCTGGGCTGGAAAGTGATCGGCCGCGATGATGCGCACATGTTCCAACCGCCGTTTGGGTATTACGACAAGGACTATCCAGGCTGGCAGCCAAATCCGGCGGACGCGGACAAAACCAAATCATGAAGCCCGAGCAGCCCAAGTACAAAACATCCGAGGAAGTCGACTTCGTAATTATTGGATCGGGCGCGGCAGGCGGCATTCTGGCCAAAGAATTATCCGGCAACGGCTACCGCGTGGTGGTACTGGAGCAGGGTCCGTACCTCACAGAGAAGGATTTCGTTCACGACGAAATTAAAGTCCTGAATCAGGACCTTCTGACCAATCATCCGGAGCTTCAGCCCAATACTTTTCGTAAGACGCCGGATGAAAAAGCCAAGCCCCAGCGCGCTCTCGTATACGGCCGCCTTGTTGGCGGAACGAGCGTGCACTTCACCGCGAATTTCTGGCGCTTCCACGAAATCGATTTTACCGAGCACACCAGATTTGGCCCTGCGGCGGGCGCGGCGATGGCCGATTGGCCCATCACCTACGCCGATCTCGAGCCCTACTATACGAAAGTGGAATGGGAGATCGGCGTATCCGGCCAGGCTGATGCGAGCCCGTTCGATCCGCCGCGCTCGAAGCCCTATCCGATGCCGCCGCTGCCTGTAAAATCGGGGGGCGTGCTTTTTGAGCGCGCCGCGCGGAAGCTTGGATGGCATCCGTTCCCCGCGCCCATGGCCATACTTTCGCAGCCGCGTCCGGGACGCAGCGCCTGCGTCAATTGCGGCTTCTGCCTGGGGTTCGGTTGTGAAGTGGGCGCGAAATCGAGCTCACTGGCCACCGCCATTCGCATGGCGGAAAAGACCGGCCGCTGCGAAATCCGCCCGAACTCCTACGTGCACCGAATCGAGGTGGATCCCACCGGCCGCGCGACGGGAGCCGTTTATTTCGACGAAAAGCACAACGTGCAGCGCCAGAAGGCTAAAGCAGTGGTTGTCTGCGCGAATGGCGCCGAGACTCCTCGCCTGCTACTGCTGTCCGCCAACAAGCAATTTCCACATGGCCTAGCCAATAGCAGCGGAATGGTCGGCAAGCATTTGATGCTCAACAGCGGCGCGATTGCCACGGGCGTTTTTGAGCACCCGCTCAACGACTACAAGGGTTTTGCTGTCAGCCGGATCCTCCACGATTTTTACGAACTCGACCCTGATAAGGTCGGCTTCCGTGGCGGCGGCGGGCTTGACGCGCGGTTCGATCTGACGCCGATCAGTTTGGCATTGGGCAGCCTGCCGCCGGACACTCCGCGATGGGGAAAGGGCTTCAAAGATGTGTTGAGCCACAACTTCACGCGCACCGTCGAGATCTTTGGCCATGGCACTTCGTTGCCCGTGGAGAACAATAGTTTCTCGCTCGATCCGGATTTGAAAGACGCCTGGGGACTTCCCGCGCTTCGCATG